>JAZKCZ010000002.1:106709-406709 GCA_040387835.1 Myxococcota bacterium
TTTTCATCCTATGCAGCCATTTACGGCGCTCTAGCCGCGCTGCCAGTTTTATTAATCTGGATATATTTTTCCTGGGTCATTGTTCTATACGGCGCGAGTGTGACTTCCCGGCTTAGGCCGCTTCGCGATGCGCATTGATAAACTCAATCGCCCGCGCCTCAGACCAATATTCGCCTTTGCGATTAAAAGCGACAAAGCCCACATGACCACCGTATTGAGGCATCTCTAAATATAAAAAGGGATTTTCGGAGGCAATCTCAGTTGGATAACAAGAAGGCCCCAACATTGGATCGTCTTGAGCCGTGACCATTAGTGTCGGCACACCAATCTGGTCCAAGTATTCAAGACAGCTAGACTGCTTCCAAAGCTGCTCCGCGTTTTGCAGTCCAAACAGTGGCGCGGTGAACCAGTCATCAAGCTCTTTAAAAGAAGTCACGCTTTTAAGCCTGTCTAACGACACAGGCAGTTTAACTCGTGCAGATTTAGCGCTAATTTTTTGTTCAATTGTCCGCATGAATTTGCGAAAGTAAATCCAGTTTTGCCGGGCTGTTACCTGCGTGGCACAGCTCTGGAAATCGACGGGCACAGAAAATGCAACCGCACTTTTAATTTTCGGGCAGAGCTTCTTGCCCTGCTCTCCCAGATATTTGAGTGTCAGATTCCCACCCAAACTAAATCCAACCAAATAGATTTCATCGAATTTATCTTCGACATGACTGACAACCGTGGCCAAATCCTCGGTCTGGCCGCCATTATAAAAGTGCTGCTTGCGATTGGGCTCGCCGCTGCAACCCCTCAGATTCCAAGCGAGTGCCGAGATACCTTGCTGGTTTAAAGCCTTAGCCATGCCCAACATGTACGAGTGACCTGAGTGCCCTTCTAATCCGTGGGTCAAAATCGCAAGCCGCTTAGAGCCAACAAACGACCAATCCAAGTCTAAAAAATCTTCATCAGGTGTCGCAATGCGCTCCCTCGAATAACGCACCCCCCAGGTCTGCCTGAGCAGCGCCGGGTAGATGGTTTGTACATGTGGATTGGTAAAAAGCCGGGGTGGAACATAGGAAGAGCGTTCAATGAGAGGCATGCTTAAGGCTCCTCCTGCTGTTTTTCGCGAAGCACTTTCTTAAAAGGCTTTTTCGGCTTAGGGGCGTTCGCCCGCTCCTTTCGCGCAGCTTCATCAGAAAGCAAACGAATCGAATCTGGATCCGTTGCCATCCCACGACCAACTAAATCCAACTTGGGTTCAACTCGGGGCATACTGAAGAGTCTAACATGCCCCGACTAATTAATGAACCCTGGCAGACTTCTTACCCGATGAACAAATCGAAACTGCAGCAGTAGCCTTGCGAAAACTGGCACCGCTGTCAGGATCACGATCAGGCCCACGCGGCGTACTCTTTTTGATACTGTCCCCACATCCGGTCACATAACGACGAGATCGCCCCCCAATTGAGTTCAGATTAGACCCCTTGTTGCCTCCTAAATAACAGATTAGCATTGACTCGGCGGCTTTCAGATCGTCACCTTCTAAGCCCGACAGCAATATGGATAGATAGGCTTCCCTATCACCTAACCAAGCGTGAAACCTGCTGCCATCACCATTTTCAGCCGCTCGAATATGTTCGCGATTGCGGTCTGCCACTCTGCGCTCTCCATCGGTACCTGAACTTACGCGCCCCACGTAGTAGTTAGACACACCATGTGTCGCAAACTGTTGTCGATACATGCGTGCAACGGCGCGTAAACCATCATCATCCACAGGATTGTCGCTATCAAAAACAACCGTTGGAATATCTCGCGGCAACGGCTGATCGGTATAAATATATACGGCTCCAGGAAAATCGGTAGGCAATGGTAACACGGGCTCCAAAGTGAAAGCGTTTGCGCCGGGCGTTAACACTGGCCTTAGGTCTCCCGGGCGGGGAGTTCCCGTGGTAGGTGTATCGAAAATGGAAACCAGACGAAACCTCGGGCTGGTCGCATCGCCAACATAGTCTGCAAGGTTAATTGGGGCCCTAGCAGGACTTCTACGATCATCATCGCTATTATCATTGCTACTATCATTAGTTGGCTGATAATCAGAATCATCCGAATGGGGTGATTTAGGCGGATCGACAGCAAGCAGCAAATCAGCGGAAAGCATCATTAAAACAATTAAAAATTTATATTTCACATTCAACCTTAACACAATTGTATTTTTGAGTTATTCTCAAGTTGCAATGCAATTGCCATAAGTTTATTTTTAATTCAAATTATTAATTCACTAAAAACAATGGCTCACCAGCTAAATAATTAGCCGTTCCTAGCTTTCGGAAATCAATAAAGTGTATTTATTTTCAAGATCTACATCGACAAATAAAAACATGCAACCAACGCAAATAAGTCAGTTGCGATGCGAGTCTTCGATAGAAATTTAATGCAATGGAATTGCTTTAATGTCTGATTTTTGCTTTGGTTCGAGCAAGATGCCAAAAATGATCTTTTTGAAGGTTCGGTTTAAGGTTTTCGACTGAAAGTTATTGAAAACTGCTTGCTCTTCAATGCTAACCATTTCACCTTTTTTGAGCTTGACGCCGACCAGCGCAAACCAATTGTCCCCTACCCTAACATAGCTAAATTGCTCCTTTTCGATCACTTCCTTTACGGCGCCCCGATATTTTGCAGCGGCCTGGAGCTTTTGAGAACCAGCGAGACCCACGGGGGGTAATGCTGGCTCAGGCTTAGCCGAATCCGTGCAACCCGCTACGAGGACAATCAAAAAGAGGGGCGAAAGCTTCATAGTTCTCGGTCTATCTCAACTTGCAAAAGCTGTCTAATGTCTTCGAGTGTCAATGAACGCTGACCGGCTTGGTCTGCCAGTAGAACGTCGTTCGCGATGGCGCGTTTTTGCTCACAAAGACTCAAGATCTGCTCTTCAATGCTGTCTTGGCAAACCAGCTTAATCAAATGCACGGTCTTGGTTTGACCAATACGATGCGCTCTATCAGCGGCTTGATCCATGACTGCCGGATTCCACCATGGGTCGTAGTAAACCACGGTGTCAGCAGCGGTCAATGTAATCCCCGTACCGCCGGCTTTTAAGCTCACCACGATAACGCGGGGGCCATCTGGGTCTTGGAACTTGGAAACCACGCCAGCTCGATCCATGGTGGCACCATGCAACCAAAGCGTATCTTTGACACCTCGTTTTTCCAAGGCTTCAATTAATATCTTCTGCATTTTGACAAACTGACTGTAGACAATCACTTTGCGGCCCGAAGACAGGCATTCGTCCATGACTTCTAAGAATAGGTCTAACTTTGCAGAAGGCGTATCCCCAGCCCGATCCGGGAGCAAACGTGGATCACAACAGACTTGGCGAAGGCGCGTCAATGCAGCCAAAAGCGGTATGCTGTTATGACTGCTTTGGAATAGCTCCTGCTTCGCAAGGCGCAAGATCTCAAGGTAGAGGGCTTTTTGCGCAGGCAACATTTCACAATGCAAAATATTTTCGATTTTAGGCGGCAAGTCGCTTTCTACATCTTCTTTACGGCGGCGTAGAATCATTGGCCGAACCCTGTCTCTCAACTCGGCGTTCTTCTCAGAGGAGCCGTAGCGCTTCAAGAAAGTCCGCTCATCACCCAAGATACCCGGCGTTACGAGATCCAAAATACTGTACAAATCGGAAATGCGATTTTCGATGGGCGTACCAGATAGGGCCAAGCGATGATCTGAATTAATCAAACGTGCCGCTTTCCAACTCTCGGTCTTGGAGTTCTTGATCGTTTGCGCTTCATCAATAATCAAATAGCGAAATGGGATCTTAGACAAGCTATCGATATCGCGCCTGAGCAACGCGTAACTCGTGACCACCAAATCGACTTTTTGAATTTCGTCCAGTTGCAGATTTCGTTCAGCACCATGCCATTTCATGGTTTTTAGACCCGAGAAATGCCGGGCACATTCAGCTACCCAAACGTCCAAAACGCTGGTCGGTGCGACCACGAGGTTTGGCTTTTGACCTTCCTGATCTCTTATTTTAGCAATCAACGATAAAACCATCAAAGTTTTACCGAGACCCATTTCATCTGCCAACAACCTTCCCAAGCCAGCACGGTGAAGCTGCGACATCCACGCCAGCGCATCATGCTGATAAGGCCTGAGTTCCGTTTGCAAAGAGACTGGCAACACCCGATCTTCCGGCAAGAGGGTTGGGATAAAGTTCGTTAATCTTTCGTAGAGTTCCAGCTCTGCCTCGAGCTCAACATCCGTAGAAAGCATCTTGAGCAAAAGCGCTATCTCTGAGAATGAATAATCTTTCTCTTCCGACAAATCGTCTAAATCTAGCGATTCAGTCAAAACTTTGAGCGAGCGGACCGTCTCAGGCGAGAACGTTAAAACCGTGTCATCATCTAGCAGCAAAGCGCTGGCGTTTTGCCCAGCCATTTCGAAGAGCTTCTCCAAAGAAAACTGAAAATCGCCCAGCTTAACTCTGGCCTTAAGCATGGAGCCGGACGCGCTTTTCTCCACCACCAAGGTCGGCTTTTGAGGCAAGTTAACCAGTTCAGGCAGGCAGTCTTTGTCCACTTCAAGCCAATCGGGCAAGCTTTGAGAATCGGAGATTTTGGACAAAAGGTTCAAGGCGTCTTGGCCTTTCACTCCGAAACCTTTATGTTTCTCGGCCGGCATAGCACCCAGCCCAAGCAGGTATTCTTTAGCTTTTTCTTCGTCTTCAATTGGCCGTTTAACACACGTGCCATCGTCAAACCAGAAAACTGGCTCACTGTTGCCTTTCGACCTGATTTCCACTTCGTCGGTTAAACTGCCCACAGATAGAATATTGACCAAATGCAGTCTGAGCTCGCCCGATTTCGTCAGCAATGCGCGCAGGACGATTTGGCTATTAGCGTCCATGCCTAAAGAATTAAGGCAGGACAGATCGACGCCCATTTTTGCCAGCTGCGAATATGCCTGCAGGGGCTGTTCTTGGCCAAAATATTCAATGGATAAGCCAGCAACAGATAAAATACGGTCGGCTTCGGCAGGCAAGAAAGCCGGTTCTAAATGATAGCTCTTTAAGTGCTTATCAATAATCAGCGCGCGGTCCACGCCCAAAACTTTAGGCTCTTCTATAATTTTGCCGCCCGCATCCACAACTTTAAAACATAGCTTTTGGTCAATCAGAAAGCCCGCAATCTGTGCTGGGGTCGAAGAAAGGGTGACAATGCCATGACCCTTAATTTCCAAACTCAAGTCATTGGCCAAGGAAAATAGGTTCAGTGCCTGATTTGGGCTCAAGGCGTAGACATCTTTACGCGCCGAAAATGCTGTCGAATTCAAAAAGACATGCACCACAGCCAGTTGCCTTGGAGAAAGTTGCAACTTTGGGTCTAAAAGCTTGCTAGGCTCAGAAATCGCACCCTCAAGCTGGCTGATATAAAGCTCAGCCAAGCACTTACCTTCACGCTTAGGAAAATCATGAAGTACCACCCGCATCGAAATGATATCGGGTTTAATTGCTTCTAATAAGTGTAACCAAGGCAGCTCTAGCATTGATGATCCCGTAGATAATTGGGTACGAGGTTAAAACATTCGTCCATAGGTGTTCCTGGCAATAGCGATACAATATGTGCTGCATCAGGACCTAAGGTCTCTAAGTAGGCATCTTCGGGAAGAGATTTGGAAACGGAGGAAGCACCCTGTCGGTAGATATAAAATTCAGCGCGTCTGGCATCTATCGCCACACACTGGAACCCACGCTTATCAATGCCCGCGAGTGTATCGAATCCAATCAATGGAATTTGCAGCGCCATCGCCAAGCCTTTAGCATGCGCCATCGCAATGCGAACGCCAATAAACGACCCCGGCCCGATACCCACTGCAATGGCTTCTAGGTCCTTCACTTTCAAATCCGCTAATTCGAAGCAGCGCCTAACAGCGCCCGGGAGGTTTTCACCGTGTTTTGTGTATTCTTCTAGAAAAACTTCGGCCAAAATCTTACCGTCACGCGCCAACGCGACAACAGCGCGCGGGCATGCGGAATCGATCATAAGCCAAAGTGGATACATATAAGCTGTGGTGCTTATTAGAACCAGCCAAGCTTGTCTACAGCGGTTGAGTTGCTTAATATATTCGTTATGCAACTCGATAAAATGACTACCAAGCTCAGGGAAGCCTTGGAAACAGCCAGACAGACTTGTATTTCAAAAAACCAGCAGCAACTCTCTTTGGTGCATGTGCTTCAGGCTTTGATGAACCAGCAAGATAGCTTGGTCCCTCAAGTATTTGCCAGTCTAGGGGCAAATACCCAGGCAATTGCCTCCGACGTAAAGACCCAAATTGACAACGAACCCAAGGTTTCAGGCACTGAGTCCCAGGAAGTCTATTTAGCGCCAAACGTCCAAAAGGCTTTAGAAACTGCTGGCAATATCGGTCAAAAATGGGGAGATAGTTTTCTCTCCACAGAAACGGTTCTGCTCGCTTTAGCTCAAACCGGCGTCACCAAAAGTTTTCTGGAAAGACATGGCGTTCATGCCAAAGCTATCGAAAAGGTCATTTTAGACCTCAGACAAGGGAATGCCGTATCTGACGAAAATCCCGAATCTAAAACGGGAGCCTTACAAAAATATACCCGCAATCTCACCAGCGATGCTCGCGCAGGCAAGTTGGACCCGGTCATTGGCAGGGATGAAGAAATCCGCAGAACCATGCAGGTATTAAGCCGGCGCTCCAAGAACAACCCAGTTCTCATTGGCGAGCCCGGCGTAGGTAAAACAGCCATCGCTGAAGGCATCGCCATGCGGATTGCCACTGCGGACGTTCCTGACAGTCTGAAAGACAAGCAATTGGTCGCGCTTGATTTGGGCGCTCTCATAGCTGGCACCAAATACCGCGGTGAGTTCGAAGATCGCCTCAAGGCACTCATCAAAGAACTTCAAAAAGGCCAAGGCGATTACATCCTATTTATAGACGAGCTTCACACCCTGGTAGGTGCAGGCGGTGCTGACGGCGCTATGGATGCTAGCAACATGTTAAAGCCTGCCTTGGCCAGAGGCGAGCTGAGATGCATTGGCGCAACCACGCTCAACGAATACAGAAAATACGTTGAAAAAGACGCTGCCCTAGAAAGACGCTTCCAACCGGTTTATATCACAGAGCCAAGCCTAGAAGATGCCATTACTATCCTTAGAGGCCTGAAAGAACGCTATGAATCCCATCACGGGATTCGCATAACAGACGGCGCCATTGTCGCCGCCTGCGTTTTGTCGAATCGCTATATTACCGCTCGCCAATTGCCAGATAAGGCCATCGACCTAATCGATGAAGCCGCCAGTGCGCTGAAGATGCAGATTGAATCAGTGCCAGTCGAATTGGATGAACTAGAACGAGCCATTACTCGCCTGGAAGTAGCGAAACAAGCTTTAATGCGGGAAAAAGACGCATCCAGCATGAAACGCCTGGAAGAAACAGAAAGAGAGCTGGCCGAGAAAAAAGAAAAAGCCGTCTCACTCAGAGCCCGCTGGACCACTGAAAAAAACCGCATTTTGGAAGTCAAAAATACCAAAGCACAAGTGGAGCGCCTCAAGCATGAAATCGACATGGCCCAACGCCAAGGCGATTTCGAAAATGCAGCCAAGCTTCAATATGGCGATCTATTTGAGCTGGAGAAAAAGTTAGATGCCGCCCCGGCCTCATCGAATTTTCTCAGAGAAGAGGTCAGCGAAGAAGACATTGCCGGCGTAGTCTCCAGATGGACTGGCATTCCGGTACAAAAAATGTTGGAAGCCGAAACTGAGCGGCTCCTCCACATGGAAGAACGCCTGGCCGGTCGCGTTATCGGCCAACAAGAAGCCGTAACTTCAGTTAGCAACGCCGTGCGCCGCAGCCGCGCTGGTCTCTCGGATGAAAAAAAGCCCTTAGGCAGCTTTCTGTTTTTAGGCCCAACCGGAGTGGGCAAAACCGAATTAGCCAGAGCGTTGGCCGAGTTCTTATTTGACGATGAACACGCCATGATCCGAATCGATATGTCCGAATACATGGAAAAGCACTCGGTTTCACGCTTCATCGGCGCTCCTCCCGGCTATGTCGGTTATGAAGAAGGCGGCCAACTCACAGAAGCAGTCAGACGCAGACCCTACAGCGTCATTTTGCTCGATGAAGTTGAGAAAGCAAGCCCTGAGATTTTCAACGTTTTGTTGCAGTTACTAGATGATGGCCGCCTAACCGATGGGCAAGGACGCGTGGTTGATTTCAGAAACACGCTTGTTCTGATGACCAGCAACATTGGCAGCCAATACCTTTTAGAAGGTGTTACCCCAACCGCGCAAGAACAAGTCTTAAGCGATTTAAAAGCGCACTTTAGACCTGAGTTTTTAAACCGCATTGATGACATTATTATGTTCCATGGCTTAACCCGTGAAAATCTGACATCCATTGTAGATATTCAGCTGCAAGAACTGATTAGACGGCTGAAAACACGAGACCTGGGTTTTGAAATTTCAGGCCCAGCCAAAGAAAAGCTTGCAGAAATCGGCTACGATCCAATCTTTGGCGCACGCCCCTTAAAAAGGGTCATTCAGCGCCAAGTGGTAGACCCTATTTCCAAGGCGATTTTGGAAGGTCGCTTTGGCCCAGATAGTAAAGTTAAAGTTGATATTTCAGACGGTCATATAAAGATTTCTTAAGACATTCTGCGATATGCTGGGCGTATGAGTCTACGCGCCCAGAAACTTCAATCGCTAGCAGAAGAGTTAGCGCAAGAAGGTCTTATTAATGCCGAACAATTGGCCCAAGCTTTGGAGCAACAAAAAAGCCAAGGTGAAGACCTAGGCGATATTTTAATCCGCAAAGGATTTTTATCGGAAAGCGATTTCAATATCCGTTTGGCCAAAAAAGCGGGTGTGCCTGTTGCAACTCCAGAGGACTTAAAGCCGGATCGAGCGCTTACAGGCCTATTGCAGGCTGCTCAAGCAAATCGCTGGCAAGTTATCCCCATTGGCGAAAGCGGCAAAAAGCTAACGGTCGCAACTTCTGACCCATTCGATTTCATTGTGTTAGATGAGATTAGAGCCGAATTAGGCCGCGAAATCACTTTTGCTTTGGCGTCCAGGCATGAAATCCGAAAACTGATTGAAACTTATTACACGCAAGGCCCTAAAAACATCCGTGTGATTGAGCCCGAAACGAGCGGCATGAACGCGGTTTCATTGGTGGACGAATTAGTTGATAGCGCCTACGCCGAAAAGGCCAGCGATATACACATTGAAGCCATGCGCGACTCCGTGCAAATTCGATACCGAGTCGACGGCGTGCTCGAACATCGTAAAACCATCCCTATCAACTTCCACCAAAGCGTTCTTTCCAGAATCAAAATTTTAGGGGGGATGGACGTAGCCGAGCACCGCATTCCACAAGATGGGCGCTTTCGTCGAAAAACCGGTGGTCAAAATCTCGATATTCGTATTGCCACCTATCCCACCATTTTGGGCGAATCCGCAGCGATTCGTTTGCTCTCTAAAGAAAGCTTAGTGACACTGGAAGATATGGGCCTTGGCGTCAACGAAAGGCAAATATTTGAGCAGCTGATTAGGCGGCCTCATGGTATCTTTCTAGTAACAGGGCCAACCGGATCCGGAAAAACAACCACCCTCTATACAGCGCTGCATAACATTGATCGCAACAAAAATCATGTGCTCACCGTAGAAGACCCGGTTGAGAACGAAATCGAATTTACCAGCCAAACGCAGGTCAATGTCAAAGCCGGTCTAACGTTTGCCACAGTGCTTCGCTCAATGCTACGAGAAGATCCTGACATCATCATGGTCGGTGAAATCAGGGATCAAGAAACGGCAGAAATTTCCTGTCGGGCTGCGATGACGGGCCATTTGGTGCTGTCTACGCTTCATACGAATACCGCCATTGGCGCCATCTCCAGATTAATCGACTTGGGCCTGCAGCCCTATCTCATTTCGTCCACTTTGATTGGGGTCATGGCTCAGCGCTTGGTGAGAAAACTGTGCCCGCATTGCCGCATAGAAGCGCCTATTCCTAAAGAAGTTGCGACCTATCTGGCTAACAGAGCCGGCGGCTCCATCAAAAACTTTAAAAGCACAGGTTGCAGCGCTTGCAAAGATAAAGGTTATAAAGGTCGAGTCGGCATTTACGAACTTATCCCGGTAGACGATGAAATCCGCGTACTTATCAATACCCGCGCACCAGAAGTCCGCATTAGAGAACGGGCAAAAGTCTCAGGATGCACGAGCATTTTCGAAGATGGACTGGATAAGGTAACCAACGGTATCACCAGCATCGAAGAGGTCTTTAGAGTATGCGGTGAAACCCTATGACCATCTTTCATTATAAAGCGCGAGATTCCAATGGTGTCGAGATTATCGGTGAATTGGATGCAGCAGATCAAGCCGCTGCCATGGCTCTGCTGCTTGAAAAAGGTGTATTTCCTGTTTCGATAAACTCAGGCAAGGCCGACCTCAAACCGACTTCGTCGCCGTTAAAAAAGTCCATTTCTCTTCCCAAGCGCGCCAAATTTGGACCTAAGGAACTCGCCAGCTTCACAAGACAGTTTGAGGTCATGTTTGCGGTGGGGATGCCTGTTGATAAAATATTGCTGACGCTAAGTAGACAGGCAGAACATCCAACGATTCTGGCGGTGTTGGAAGATATTCAAAAAAGCGTGTCCGGCGGCACCAGGCTTTCCGAAGCATTCGCCAAATATCCTAAATATTTCAACAAGCTATACACCAGCATGCTTGAAATGGGACAAAGTGCAGGCGTTTTGGACAAAACCCTACACGAAATCTCCAATATCCTGCGAAAAGAGCACAGCATCCGCACCAAGGTAAAATCAGCTCTTCTTTATCCTAAAATCGTCATGTTCACCGTCCTAATCGTTACATGGGGCATGTTGGTTTTCGTATTTCCGCCGTTTAAGAGCTTTTATGCAGATCAAAATGCAGTACTCCCGCTACCTACCCGCATCGTGATGGCTATGAGCGATATGCTCATTCACAGCTGGTATATTCCTTTGGCAATTGTTGTTGTCAGCTATTTGGTTTGGCGGCGGGCTAAGAAAATTCCCTATGTTGAGCATCTCCTAGGCAAGCTTGCATTAAATATACCCGTGTTTGGCCTCTTGAATCGCCTCGCTTCCAATGCGCGCTTTGGGCACCTCGTTGCCGCTCTTTATCGAGTCGGTCTGCCATTGCCTCAGACTCTGGCTATTGTGGGCGAGACACTGCCCAATATTATCTTTAGAGAAGAAGTCGCCCTGCTGAAAGAAGGGGTGGAACATGGCCAGTCGCTGTCATTGGGCATGACCAAATCAAAATGCTTCTCGCTTTTGATGAAAGAAACCTGCGCCGTTGGTGAGCAAACAGGTAAGCTCGACACCACTTTAGATGCTACGGCTGGGTTTTATGATACCGAATTAGATGAGCTGCTGGACAACTTGTCGACATTAATCGAACCGTTCATGCTCTTCATCCTATTCGGCATCGTTTTGCTGCTGGCTTTAGCGGTCTATCTCCCCATCTGGAACATGTCCAAAGCCGTGCTGCACTAAAACTACAACAAGTTCGCGGCCATTTCGGCTAGTTCCGAACGTTCGCCCTTATCTAGGGTAACGTGCCCTGCGATGCCTTCAGATTTAAATCGGTTTACCACGTGGATAAGTCCATTGTTGGTGACGTCCACGTATGGATTGTCAATCTGGTATGGATCGCCGGTCAGGACAATCTTCGTGCCTTCGCCTGCTCTGGAAATAATCGTTTTCACTTCATGCGGCGTTAGATTTTGAGCTTCGTCGACAATCATAAACTGCGCGGCAATCGACCTACCTCGGATATAGGTCAACGGCTCAATCTGCATGATGTTCATATCGAGCAACTCCCGATAGCTACGGTTCGATTTCGCGCTGCCACTTTTTGAATTCAGTCCCATCAAATATTCAACGTTGTCGAAAATAGGCTGCATCCAAGGGTTTAGTTTTTCTTCAACATCACCTGGCAAAAATCCGATATCTCGCCCCAACGGGAAAATCGGTCTTGAAACCAGCAATCGTTGAAATGAATGGTCTTCGGCGGTCTTTTGAAGCCCGGCCGCTATCGCCAACAAGGTTTTGCCTGTGCCAGCTTTACCTGCCAGCGTCACCAACTTGATAGAGTCATCTAGCAATAAATCCAAGGCAAAAGCTTGTTCTTTATTCTTAGGCCTGATGCCCCAAGCGCCCTGTCTTTGCAGTGCCGTTAGCGGCGTTACTTGCCTGTCCAAAAGCGCAAAGCGGCCCAAAGCTGTATGTGAAGGGTTGTTCTTGTCTTTTAAAACCAAATATTGGTTTGGCGCATAGTATGGATCTGGCAGCGATAGGCCGCCATTAGCATAAAACTCATCGATTTGGCTGCCTTCGACTTCCAGTACCGAGTAGCCTTTATAAAGCTCATCGACCTCGGTGCGCTCAGGCTCGAAATTTTCAGTGGTGATCCCAATGGCATCAGCTCGAATGCGCAGATTGGTGTCTTTCGTTATAAAAACGATTTGATCGCCTGGCGCGGCTTCGCTCTGAAGCTCCAGCGCCACGGCTAAAATTTTGGAGTCTTGCCCGCGATCGGTAGAGATTTCAGGGGGTAACTTACGAGCGGTAATCGCTACGCGAAGCAAACCACCGGAGTCAAGCTTCACGCCTTTAGACAGCGAGCCTTCAGAGCGCAAATCATCTAAATATCGACTAACCTGTCTGGCATTTCTGCCCAGTTCAGAAAGTTCCTTTTTAAAATTATCGATTTCCTCGACCACGTAGATTGGAATGACAACTTGGTTGTCTCCAAAACTAAACATAGATCTTGGTTCGTGGAGTAAGACGTTGGTATCAAGAATGAATGTCTTCTTCATTCCTAATGAAGTATCAGCAAAGATTCTTTTTTTCCAACAAAACCATATTCTCGTCGGGCGATTTGTTCGATAACGGCTTCAGACCTGGCGCTATGGCCAGCAAGAAGTCCGATTTTTTGCTTTTGCTCTAAAATACGAGCCTCTAAAAATGCGACTCGTGTTTGCAGGCTTATTTTCTTGTCATGCATGGACCAATATCTGGGAAGGGCCGATGACCCAAACAAAGTGTACCCAAATACAAAAATACTGGCGGCCACAACTGCGGCCACTCCATGCTGCAATTTCATCTATCTAATAGTCTACATTCACATACGACAAAATACCAATCAATCGAGCTTTCTTGATTGCTTGAGTTACTTTGCGTTGGTTTTTTGAGGTAAGACCCGAACGGCGTCCCGGAAGAATTTTACCTTCTGGAGACACAAAGCGACGCAAAACGTCGGTATTGTGATAATCCACCGACATTTTATTTTGAATAAAAAAGTCAGCCAAACGGCGTTTATTTCGGCCGCCTGCAACAGCATTTTTAGGGTTATTGAGCGGGTCGTCTGCTACAACAAAGTTGGTCATAAGCCCCATCTCATGACAGATTAAGGGCCTATTGGCAAGAGGTCTATTCTATTTCTGCAGACGGCGCAAAACCAGGCTCCGTGCCAGCCACAAATGCTTCCATAATAGGCGGCTTTGCCAGGGTTAGAACTTCTGGGTTTTGCCTAATCTCGCTTTCATCATGAGCCACCACACTGGCACCTGCACCGGGATCATAGACCGCATTGGTGGAAGCGAGCTCCCCTGTCTTTTGATCGATCAAGCGCCACACCACCCCTGAAGGCTGCACAAACTCTTTCGCAGGCATTACTTTAAGCGCCCTAGTCATAAATTGACCCCAAATCGGCAAAGCAGCTACCGCGCCATACTCGTTCATACCCAAAGAACGATTATCATCGAATCCAACATAGACCCCCGCAACCAAATCTTGGGAAAAGCCGACAAACCAAGCGCTTCTAAACTCGTTGGTCGTGCCAGTCTTACCCGCTAAAGGCGCGGTCAATCCAGTAATACGTTTTCCTGAGCCCGCCATCAGACTGCGCATCATATTGGTCATCACAAAAGCGCTCGCCGGCTTAATTACAGGATGCGATTCTTCTTCGGTCAAGAACAAAACTTTACCTGTTCCGTCTTGTATTTTTTCGATCATAATGGGCTTGCCCACCATACCCGCTGCCGGAAAAATCGAAAAAGCATTAACATGCAACAGCGGAACCACTTCTCCAGAGCCAAGAGCCAGCGTTAAATCTCTAGGCATAGGCGTTTCAGGGGTTACTTCCCCAGCTCGTTCAACCAAATCGAGCACGGCCCCAATGCCCACCTGTTCCATCAAACTAATACTGCAAATATTGATCGAGCTCACCAAACAGGAACGGAGTGTTATCTTGCCCAAAAACACACCTTTATCGTTCTTAGGTCGCCAGTTTTGGTATTCCTTCGGCGAATCATCAATCAAAGTGGCAGGCGTCGCAACACTTTCATCAATCGCAGTCACATAAACAAATGGTTTAAACGAAGATCCTGGCTGCCTTCGCGCCTGCGTCGCCCTATTAAAGTTAGAGCTGGCAAAATCATATCCGCCCACCATGGCGAGCACGCGATGTGTCTGCGGATGAATGGCCACCAACGCGCCTTCTGCCAACGGCTTTTGTTCTAACGAAAGCTCGATGCTACCGAGCTTTTTATCCACTCGAACCAGGATAATATCGCCAGCTTTCAATGCAGCACTCATTTTCTTAGGCGGTTGGGTATAGTGCTCTGGGTTAAAAGGCCTAGCCCATCCCATTTTACTAAGCGGCAAGATCCCGCGAGCATCTGCTCCCAACTCGATCACTGCTTGCTGATTCACATCTGAGACGCTTTTCACAACCCCCTGTACGATGGTGTGCTCATCGATTGCTCTGGTACTCGCTCTAATTCGCTCAGCCGTTTGAACGGCATCTTCACTTGGCAATCTGGCCAAAGGCCCGCGATAACCTTGTCGTTTATCTACATGGCGCAGGCCCCATCGCATCGCGTCGTTTGCAGCCAGCTGCAGCTGCATATTAATGGAGGTCTTAATGTTAAAGCCAGCCTTATAAAGCTCGTCCTCGCCGTACTGCAAAATTAAATAACGTCTAATTTCTTCAACAAAATAAGGCGCTTTATTTAAATAAGGATCGCTTCTTGGCTTTACTACGATCGGCTCTAAGCGTGCCTTTTGCGCTACAGCCGCCGGGATTAAACCGTGGGTAACCATCTGCTCCAACACATAGTCCCGCCTTTGTCTGACGCGCTCTGGATCCTTAATTGGATTGATTTTATTCGGGCTTTTAGGGACCGAAGCCAACGATGCAGCTTGGGACAAAGTAAGCTCTTTGGCCGGTACACCATAGTAAGTCTGGGCGGCTTCTTCGATCCCATATGCGCCGTTACCAAAATAGATTTGATTCAAATATAAATTGAGGATCTCATCTTTGGTCAGCGCATCTTCAATACGTTTTGCCAAAATAAACTCTTTAATCTTTCGTGAGTAAGTCCGCGAATGCGTCAATAGCATGGTCTTCGCCGTTTGCTGAGTGATGGTGCTACCTCCGATTCTTTGCCCGCCAATGAGTTGGTATTTGACCTCGTTAAGCACAGCACGGATAACACCGAAATAATCAATGCCTTGGTGTTTATAAAAATCTGCATCTTCCGCGCCCAAAAATGCGTTCCGCACTTGAGCCGGCAAAGATTTGACCGAGATAATCGTTCGCTTCTCGATGGCAAACTCGCCAATTAAGTTGCCGGATGAATCGAAAACTCGACTCACCTGATACGGCTTATAGTCTTCGACTTGATCGAGTTTCGGCAAATCATGTAAAATAATTTGGACAGCAGCGAGGGCTGTTCCACCGAGAAATGCCAAACCAACGGCTAATATTAGGAGAATTCGAATTAATTTTTTACTTTTCACTCACTCTGTCTTAGGGCAAAGATAGGCATATGATCAAGTACCTGGGTTCCAAACGTCAGTTGATCCCCCAGATTCTAACGACAGTTTCGCAGGCAAATCCAAAAGCCACCCAGGTTTTAGATTTATTTTCAGGCACTTCGCGCGTAGGCCATGCTTTTAAAAAAGCTGGATATCAGGTGTTTTCCAACGATCACAACGCCTACGCTTTCTGCCTGGCACAATGTTATGTCGAAAGCGACCTAAGCGATCATGGCGACGAAGCTCAACGATGGATCGACAAATTAAATAGCCTGCCAGGCAAGCCAGGATATTTTACCGAAACTTTCTGCATTAAATCCCGCTTTTTTCACCCCAAAAACGGCGAAAAGATAGATGCCATCAGGGAAGCGCTAGCCAGCGAAAATATTTCGCCAAATTTAATGGCGGTCCTATTAGTTTCTTTAATGGAAGCAGCCGACCGAGTCGACTCCACCTGCGGTATCCAAATGTCCTATCTTAAATCCTGGGCACCCCGTGCAGGCAACGAGCTGCAATTAAGGCTTCCCAATCTTCTGCCCCGCTCAAACCATGGCCCAGGCAAAGCGCATTGCTTGGATGCCCTAGATGCCTCCCGTGAACTCAAAGCCGAAGTCATCTACGTTGATCCACCCTATAATCAACATAATTACCGGCGCAACTATCACATTTGGGAAACTTTGGTCTTATGGGACAAGCCTGAATTCTACGGCATTGCCTCCAAACGCATTGACTGCAAAAGCCATCAAAGCTCATTCAATAAAAAAAACCAGTTTATTCATGCCTTTAGTGAACTAATATCGAACCTACGCGCTCAAACCCTGGTGGTATCTTTTAATAACGAAGGCTTCATCAGCCAACCGGAGATGGAGTCTCTGTTGGCACAACGTGGAAAAGTCTCGGTTCAAACCATCGATTACAAACGCTACGTAGGTGCCCAAATCGGCATTTACAGTCCAAAGGGCAAAATTGTCGGCGAAGTCAGCCACCTCAGAAATAAAGAATTTCTCTACACGGTAGCTATGGCCTAAGGCGAGCTCATGAGTAACAACGGCTCGAACTTTAAATAATCGCAAGATAGCATCCGATATTCAATACCATTGATAAACCCCTGCGCGGCCGTTCGATGCGATCGCTCGCCATGCAAGTGCCCATACACACATAGCTTTACTTGAAATTGCTCAATCAGCTCAGAGAAACCCGTTGGGCCTTTATTTGCCGCAAATGGCGGATAATGAATTGCCGCAATGATAGGCCGCCCGTCTGCTAATTTCTGAGCGGCTTCCAAAGACATCTTCAAACGTAAGCACTCACGTTCATAAATCTTCTGATCTTGGTCCGTATAATCCAATGCACCTGGCGCCGACCAGCATCTGCTACCCGCAACCACGGCAAAACCTAAATCATAACAATCGTTCTGAAGTGCCACGCAACTCTTAGGCAAAGCTGCTCGCACCTTGCTGATACTGCTCCACCAATAATCGTGATTGCCCCTACCTAAGATCTTAAGGCCGGGCCTGTCACCAATCCATTGTAAGTCCAGCCGTGCTTCTTCCAAACGCATCGCCCAAGACAAATCGCCAGGGCATAAAACCACGTCATCCGGAGCCACCATGCGATCCCAAGCTTCTGCCATACGCTCTGCATGTCCCCGCCAATGGGAACCAAAGATATCCATCGGCTTATTAGAAGAAAACGATAAATGCAGATCACTAATGCCCCAAATATTCATAAGTTTTCTACCTTTATCGTTTAGATTAAACGAAAGCTAGTCTCAAAGAAGCTTTAAGACCGCCACCTTTCTGCGGACACGAAATTAAGCTATCCCCAAAAAATGACTCCTATTGAACTTGAAATTGGTATGGGAAGAGCCCATTTTTTATTTGAACGTGCTCAAGCAGAGCCTGAGCATCAAATCGTTGGCATTGAATACAAAGCCCAATGGGTTACCCAAGCGCTAAAAAAACAACATCGTGAACAAATTTATAATGTGACACCAATTCACGGAAATGCGTGGGACATTGTTCCGAAACTATTTGGACCAGAAAGTCTAGATTTGATCATTGTTAACTTCCCAGACCCTTGGTGGAAACGCAGGCATCACAAACGACGCGTCTTAAACGACAAGTTTATGAAAATCCTGCTCCCGATGATGAAGCCCGGAGCGCGGTTTTTCTTTCAAAGTGACGTTAAAGAGCTTTTTGACGTGTATGATCAGCTCCTTTCAGCCTATCTCACTAAGGTGCCTTGCGACGTGAACCCGTTGGGAGCGAAATCACACAGAGAGAAAAAATGCGAGGAATCCGGCTTGCCAATATATCGCACGTTGCTCTACAAGAATCCTCATGTCCAGGCCACAACATGAGACCCTTGTTCATCTAAGTAATTCCCGAGCAGCGTCGATGCCAACGCGTGCAGCTTACGAATTTGTTGAAATGGACGATTCAGAGCAAAGTCTCTCTTATGCAGCCATCGATTCCAAGGCACGCGCCATTGCGGTGGCTCTAAAAGAACAAAAACTTGAGGGCGAGCGCGCGTTATTGCTGTACGCCCCAGGTCTCGATTACATCACAGCCTTATGGGGCTGCTTTTATGGTGGCGTGACGGCGGTACCAGCTTATCCACCTGATCCAGGTCGTTTAGACCGAACCTTGCCCCGCCTCATGAATATAGTCGACGACTGTGAAGCGGCCGCCATTTTATCTACAAGCCTCATCCAAAGTTTTGGCGAAGCCAAGTTACCAGGCAAATGGATCGCTACCGATACAATCGAGCAAGACTTGGCCTCTTATTGGTCAATGCCTAAAATCAATGGCGATACGCTGGCCTTGTTGCAATACACCTCAGGATCAACCGGCTCTCCCAAAGGGGTCATGCTCACGCATCAAAATATCTTGGTTCATGGCGCTTACGTGGAAGACGATGCAAGACTGCATCAATACTCGAGAGCCGTTGCTTGGCTACCACCTTATCATGACATGGGGCTGGTCGGCAGCATCATCCAACCCATGTACACCGGCTTTTTATCCACGCTGATGTCACCGCTGGATTTTCTATCAAACCCTTACAAATGGCTTAAATTACTATCGGACAAGAAAGGCGAAATGAGCGCCGCACCCAATTTCGCCTACGATTTATGCACCAGGCGGGTTAGCGAAGAAAAGAAAGCCACCCTCGATTTAAGTAACTGGAAATTTACGATCAACGGCGCAGAACCGGTCAAGCTCGAAACCATGCAAAACTTCACAAGGGCCTTCGAGTCCTGTGGATTTAAAATGGAGACTTTTTTCCCTTGTTACGGCCTAGCAGAAAGCACGGTCTACGTCTGCGGAGGCTCTCAAACCGGCGTTCCCAAAGTCAAAGACGGTTTTGTCAGTTGCGGCAAACCCAAAGACCCGTCCATGATCCAAATCAGAGACGGCGAAGTCTGTCTTAAAAACGACTACCTTTCGAGCGGCTATTTTAATAAAGCCGAAGACAACCAAAAAGTCTTCAAAGATTATTTCTACACCGGTGATTTGGGCTTTATCGAAAATGGCGAACTATTTATTACCGGCAGAAAAAAAGACCTGATTATTATCAGAGGCCGCAACTACTATCCTCAAGACATTGAACAATGCGTCGAAAAATCCAGCGCTAATGTGCGTAAAGGCTGCACCGCAGCATTTTCTATCAGCACAGGCGCCACCGAAGGCCTAGGTCTCGTGGCTGAGTTATCAAACCCTGCCCTTGAAGAAGAAACAGCTGCGGCCGTCCGGCACGCCGTCAGCTTAGAATTCAATCTAAAAGTGGCAGCGCTCAAGTTTATCCCCGCAAAATCCATTCCAAAAACATCCAGCGGTAAAATACAACGCTATGCCTGCCGTGAATTGGTAACCATGGATGCATCAGTCAAAAGCATCTTAGGCTTGGATGCTTTAGCCAACATTGAAGAAAACAAACCCCTGGTGTCCTACGGCTTAGACTCCTTGATGCGTCAAGAGCTATTGGTGACCTTAAATCTACCAGGCGATACGGTGATCGATGAAAACACAACCCTAGCCTCATTAAGAGAGCTTCCTGTTTTGGCGGCCAAAAAATCAGAGCCGCCCCGTAAAGCCAGCCAACCGTGGAGCATAAAAAGCCAGATTGAGCTTTTAGAAAGCACAGGTCTTAAAAATCCATACTTTATCCCGCTAGAAGATCGCTCCTCGGTCAACTTCTCTAACTATAATTATATCGGCCTAGCCGGCCATCCCGAAGTGTCAGCCGCTGCCAAGGAGGCCATTGACCAATACGGCACTAGCGTATCCGCCAGCAGACTGGTTTCAGGCGAGCGGGTTTTGCACCAAAAGCTTGAAAAGAAAATCGCAGATTTTATCGGCGTCGAAGATGCAATCGTTTACGTTGGAGGCCATGCCACCAATGTTGGGACCATTAGTCATCTCTTTGGGCCTGGCGATTTAATTCTGCATGATTCCCTGAGTCACAACAGTATCTTAGAAGGCTGCAAACTATCTGGCGCTAGAGCGATGCCTTTTACGCATAATGATCCAGCCAGCTTAGAAAGACTGCTGATAAGCCATCGCGCCAACTTCGCCCGTGTCTTAATTGTGATTGAAGGCGTTTACAGCATGGACGGCGATATTTCCGACCTGCCTGCTTATGTCCACTTAAAAAAAGCCCACGATGCCCATCTCATGGTCGATGAAGCCCATTCCATCGGCGTCTTAGGCAAGACCGGCCGAGGCTTATCAGAATACTGCGGCGTAGATCCCAAAGACGTCGATTTCTGGATGGGGACACTCAGTAAATCACTCGCCAGTTGCGGCGGGTACATCGCTGGCGCGCATGAAGTCGTCGAATATCTACGATACACATCCCCAAGCTTCGTCTATAGTGTTGGCATCTCCCCGCCTAATGCCGCAGCTGCCCTGAAAGCCTTCGAAGTGCTAGAGCGCGAACCCGAGCGGCTGGTCCGGCTCAATGCAAACGCTAAGCGCTTTATATCGTTATGCAAAGCGCGTGGTATCAATACTGGCCTCAGCAATAACTCAGCCGTTATTCCAATAATTATTGGCAATTCTTTGGGAACGTTACAGTTATCCGAACGATTACTTTCTCAAGGGATTAATATCAGACCGATTATTTATCCTGCGGTTGAAGAACATTTAGCCAGGTTAAGAGTTTTCATGACTTCGGAGCATACTGACGGCCAAATCGAAGAAGCGGTGGCGCATCTGGCGAGCAAGCAGTAACTCCACAAAAATTCAGCTGCAGATGCTCATCGGTTCTTTCACGACAAAGCCCAACCAATTCATCGAGTATGGCCCAGTCGGATGCCCGTTTCAACTGCCTATTATGAATATGATTCAATAAGGCTGTATAAGCGTTGGGTTGCTTTACTTCCAAAGCCACCTTTGACAAAAGCATATAAATACCTGTTCGCTCATTTGGTTCCGCTAAAGCATCCCAATAAAGGTTGTATTCAACTGAGCTCGCAACATCTGGATCCTGTAATAAAAACTGCAAGTTGGGCAATGCAGCGTTTGAATTTAACGAAAGCATTAGTATGCCTACAAAAAAAGCCGTAAACATGGTTTTCAACGCGATCACCTCGTCGGCAAAACAGCCAATTTGTGGACGTTGTTCCTACTAAATCAACATGAACCTGTTTAGAACCAAAGCGATTGGCGAAATCGAACAAGAAAACGGCGGCCTTAAACGATGCCTCTCGGCTGTAGATGTGACCTTTTTAGGTATTGGCGCGATTATCGGTGCTGGCATCTTTGTACTTACAGGTGTGGTCGCAGCCACCCACACGGGACCAGCCATCGTCCTGTCCTACATTGTCGCAGGGCTAGCATGCGTTTTCGTTGCGCTGTCTTACGCCGAACTTGCAGCTAGTATTGGAGGCTGCGGGAGTGCGTATGGCTACGCTTACGCAGGCCTGGGTGAAATTATTGCTTGGATCATCGGCTGGGATTTGCTGCTTGAGTATGGGCTTGGCATTTCTACCGTTGCAGTTGGCTGGTCCGGTTACGCCAAAAATGCTTTGTCAGCGATGGGCGTTGAGCTTCCCGCAGCGTTTGTGAACAGCCCGTCAGAAGGTGGATATATCAATCTGCCGGCGGCTTTGATTATCTTGCTTATCTCCGTCTTACTGTGTGTGGGCGCCAGAGAAAGCTCTCGGTTTAACACGGTCATTGTGTTTATTAAGCTCATCGCCATTGCCGTATTTATTGGCATCGCGTCGTTTCATGTTGAACCAGCGAACTGGTCCGTATTCGCGCCGTTTGGTTGGAACGGCGTGATGCAAGGTGCTGCGCTGGTATTTTTTGCCTATATCGGCTTTGACGCGGTATCTACAGCAGCAGAAGAAACCATAAACCCACAGCGCAATCTGCCGATCGGAATTATTAGCTCACTAGCCTTTTGCACGGTTATTTATATCATCGTGTCGGCTTTGCTCACGCTGGTTGCCCCCTACGGCGAACTCAACGTAAAATCGCCAGTCGCGGAAGTCTTGCTGAATTTAGATCACCGAGTAGCAGCTGGTATTATTTCAGCTGGAGCAATCGCCGGGTTAACGACCGTCATGCTGGTGCTATATTATGGATTTTCGCGGGTCTTCTTGGCAATATCTCGTGATGGGCTGCTGCCAATGCGGTTTTCCCGAATCAATCCTAAAACTCAAACACCAACCGGTATTATTCTTGTAAGCGGCGTCGTCATGGCTGTCATTGCCGGGTTAACACCTATCGGTAAACTTGCAGAGCTTGTTAACATTGGAACTTTAGCGGCTTTTGTGTTGGTATGCGGCGGCGTGATTGCATTGCGCATCAAGAATCCAGACATGCCAAGGCCTTTTAAACTTAGCTTTCACCCGCTGATTCCCGTACTGGGCATTATCTTTTGTGTGTATTTAATGCTGAGCCTGCCATTCGAAACATGGCTACGATTCATTGTTTGGATGGCTATCGGCTTGATTCTCTATGCTGTTTATGGATACCGAAACAGCGTAGAAGGCAAGCGTTAGACAAACTTGGAGATAATCCCTACCACTTCTTCCGCTTTATGTAAGAAGTCCTGGCGACTATCTACGACAAAGTGATTCGGGTGGTTTTTCCAAACTTCGAAGGTTTTCTGATCAAGCAAGGCAGCTTGCTCCGGTGCTTCATTACGCGCCGGATTATTATGATTGAAGCCCCATTCGATCGAAGGCGTGCGCATATGGATGACCATGGCGTAGCGGCTCAACTCTTCTTCTTCTGTAGTGCCCACGCTAGCAAAAAAGTCTTCTTTAGAGCCTGGCCAATAAGCTAGGCCATCGAGCACACCGCGGTCACATAAACCAACCGGCGCGATCTGATCTTCTTCCAAAATGCGCTCTTGTTCGCGCTGAATATGATAGATCGAGCGCTGCGCTGCCCGAATGGCACTGGGCGTTTGGTGCCTTAAAAATCCACCTGAATAGATCATGGTCGCTGCTTCATGTAAAACCACCACTTTGTCTTGAAACATATGTTTGGCCATTTCCAACACAGTGGTTTTACCGGCACCTGGGCCGCCAGTTAGGACAATAAGCTTTGAATGACTTTCAGATAATGTTGGCATAATTGTTCCGATTGAACCCATAGGGGATGCGAATGAGAAAATAGACAGAATGATTCATTTAGCAGCTTTCGAGCATTTGGAAAGGCGGAGCCATCAAATCCTAATTTTTGGAATAAAGTCTGCTCCGGAACGGTCTTGCTCTGCCATTGCACAGCCTCAAGACCATGCTGACTCAGCAGGCCCATCACTTGATCGCGCTGCTTCGCTCTCACGCGATATTTGTGATAAACGCTGGTCCTGCCTACAATTTCGCCAGGCGGTTCAATCGCATTTAAGCCTATTAAGCCAGCATTTAAGATCGCAGCATTAGTTCGTGCGCGTTCGTTCCAGAAATCCAAACGCTTTAATTGCGTCCTAGCCAGCGCGGCCGTTAACTCAGGCATGCGATACATATATCCAATGCTTACTGAATCATAAGACCGCTTCAAATCAAGAGGCCTACTCGGATCAAACACAGAGGTGTCAGACATTTGGATATTTTCACCGAACATTCTAAACCTAGCTGCTCGCTGATAACAGGTTTCATCGTTAGTAACGAAAAGACCACCTTCGCCAGCCGCCAGGTTTTTTGACGACTGCAAACTAAAGGCAGCCACTTTGCCAAAGGAGCCTACTTTTTGGCCATGGTAAGTTGCACCATGAGCTTGGCAAGCATCTTCAATCACCATCAAATCATGCTGGCGCGCAATGGCAAAAATGGCATCGATATCACAAGGCATGCCATGCATATGCACCGGCATAATGGCACGTGTCTTTGGCGTAATTGCCCTTTTAACGCAGGCAGGATCTAAGCCTAGACTCCCCAGCTCAATATCAACAAATACCGGTGTGGCACCTTGCTGCAGTACCGCCATCGCAGAAGCCACGAAGGTAAATGCTGGCACAATCACTTCATCGCCAGGGCCAATACCAATGGCCTCAAGCCCCATATGCAATGCGGCCGTCCCACTATTAGCGCTCAAGCAATATTTAACGCCTAAGTAAGCCGCAAACTCACGTTCCAAAGACGTGACTTCTGGTGCCAGGGGCCCAGACAAAATGCCTCGCTCCAGAACATCCAAGACAGCCTGTTTATCCGCGTCAGTAATAACAGGCCAAGACTGATGTTTTAAGCTTTCAGCCATGCCTGCAAACTCTCGTCTTGTTTAAATAAGTTATGCTCTACCGGTCGACCAGGCATTTGATAGGGCGCCTTAAAAAACAACGATAGCTGCTCTTGAACTCCAGAGCGTCCTTGACGCTTGGCCAAGTCAATAAAACGAACCAAATCGAGCACCAAAGGCGCTGCTAGAATCGAGTCTTTGCACAAAAAATTGACCTTGATTTGCATTTTCTCGCCCAAAAAGCCGGAGATATCAATGTTATCCCAGGATTCTTTGGCATCACCGCGTGGCTTATAATAATGGATATGCACCTGATGATCCTCAACAGGATATCCCAATATGCTGTCTAGCACGCTCATTTTGCTGGTGACCTTGGTTTTATTGGACTCGGGATCGTTTAACACCAAGCCATCGTTGTTGCCCAAAATATTGGCAGAGTACCAGCCATCCACTTTCAGATTACGCACCGCAAACATTGGCGCCAATGCAGTTTTAAGAAGCGTCTGGCCAGTTTTACCATCTTCACCAGCTAGCGGAACGCCGTTTTTAATCGACATCTCTTGCAGTGCCGGAATATTACTTAGACTTGGCGTAAAGTTTACATAAGGCACGCCACTATCAATGGCAGCATATAGATACTTCATGGCCGGTGAAATGCGTTCATCGTTTGCATCAAGGCCTGCTTCAAATGCTGCCAAGGTGCGATGCACATCTGTCACTTCACAGAACTTTTCGGTCGAAGTCAAATTGACCATCACCAACCGCTCAAGACCCTGACCTGTTTTGAACACAGCCATGTCTTTTTTCATTTGAGCAATTTCTTCTCTAAAAGAGCTACATGCCAAAATATTTTTGCCGCTCATGCTGTGCAAAAAGCGCTTCGAAACAGCTGCCTTCCATGGCTTAAAGCTGCTCAAATCGTCTCGCACCAGATTCAGTAAGTGAGCTGGCAGAACTTCATGGGAAAGCGCAGCTTCATAGGCAGTGTCTTCTCTTAAATCCCAGCCACCGAACCTCAAATCATCGAGTGCGGTCACGTCAAGACCAACGGTCTCGCTCATCATCCCTTGTCTGGGAGCCAGATTCTTTCGCATCAAAGCAACGCCCGCCATCACGGTTGTAGAAACGGCGCCACTTGCTCCAATTAAACAGATACCTAATTTTTGACTCACGAAACCTGCTCCTTGTTAATAAACTGTGTAACCAAATCGCACTTTTGCTGATCGATAATTCGGGGAAACTTACTTTGGACGCTTCTAAATCCTAGTCGATCCATAATCTTTTGAACGGACCCTGAAAGAAGTTTGTGTGAAACCGGAGGAAGAATCGCCACATCGCTTAAACGATGTTCACGATAAACTCGATTTTGAATTTTAAGCTCATCGTCAATGGCGGTCATAAATAGATTCAAATCCATCGGCCTTTTTTCAAACTCAAAGAAAAATTGGTAACGACCTTTCCCAGAAGCGTCAACACCCACTTCTGGGCCGACACAATACTCAACAATAGAACATGAAAATTGAGATTGAGCCTTCGCAACGGCCTTTTCGATTTCCACATAAGTAGTCAGTTCTTGAGTCAAAGATAAAACGCCGCTAGGCCTGCCCACAAATTCCATTCGATGCGGATAAACAGAATTAAACCGAACAAAATCGCCAATATAATAGGCGAATAATCCCGACGACGTGGTCAAAACAATCGAGTAATCTACGCCTGGCTGGACTTCCCACAGCGCCAAACGAGGCGCATCATCTCGCCCATGCTTCTCCCTAGGCACAAACTCGAAAAACACCCCTCGATCCGGGATCATCAACAGAGCACGATCCTCCAAATGATCGGTCACCGAAAATAGCCCACCCTCAGTCGCATTGTAATTATCCATCAAGATAATATCGCGTCCAACACGCTCGTTAATGAGCCTGCGATAAGGATTAGCATTAACCCCGCCACCAAAAAGCACTCTCAAATTAGGCCATATTTCCTGAATGGTTCGGACGCCGCGGTGCGCCAAAAGCTTGTCGAAAAAAATCGAGAACCAGCAACTTGTTCCCGAAATCGCGTGCACGTCATAATCCCAGTAGTTCTCTGCGATTGCTTGTAACTTTTGGTTATAGTCCAAAATATCTCGCACGGAAGGCTTAGGAATCGCCATCGGCCGCGCCAAAGCGGGCAACTCCCGAAACATAATCCCCGGATTTGACCCGGTGAACACGCCGTTTCCTTCCGATTTCAAGACGCTAGGCGGAAACAACCCCAAGTTATAGCCCCCAACAAAGCCTCTGTCTTTGCTAAGGCGTAGGTACTGAGCAATCACGTCAAACGCAGCTTTCTGCTGCCAGACAATCTGCTCTTTCGAAATAGGTAAAAATTTATTCTGCGCGGCGGTTGCTGAAGTACCTGAAGACTGGCCGTAATACGAAATCAGCCCTGGCCAAAGGATATCGCGCTCGCCCTGTCTCATCCGCTGGATATAAGGCTCAAACCCAGCATATGGCCTTAAAGGCGTTGCCCTCTTAAAATCAGCATAAGTTTTTACTTTGGCAAAACCATGCGCCTGACCAAACTCAGTTTCAGCTGCCGTTTTGCAGTGAGACAGCAAGATTGATTCCTGGGTTTTTTGAAGCCGACCTTGTGTTAAATTCCCTAGCCACTGATTAAGCCGTCGCCTCGCCAATAGTCCTAAGACTGGATTCAATGCACGAGCCGCGGCAAAACTTTTCATGGAGCAGTGCACTAACGGATCTTAATCGATTGATCCACACCCACTTTGGGACATTTCTTTTGCACAGGACAGCCAGGACAATTTGGCTTTCTGGCGTGGCAAATGCGCCTGCCGTGAAAGATAAACGCATGATGTGCTTCTAATAACCTGTCTTTAGGAAATAATTTCGTTAAATCCGTTTCAACTTTGGAAGGGTCTTTTTCGGCGGTTAAACCAAGTCGCCGGGCAATACGCCCGACATGGGTGTCTACCGCGATGGCCTGCACGCCAAAAGCATTGGCCAAAATCACCGCGGCGGATTTTGGGCCGACGCCCGGGATGCTCTCCAAAGCGTCTCGCTCTTTAGGCACGGCTCCACCAAAATCAGTCATGATTTTCTTACCAGCTAAGACGAGATTTTTGGATTTCATCCTAAAAAATCCCAACGTTCGAATATAGGGCTCGATATCCGCTGGTGTTGCCTGACTGAAAGCTTTGGCATCAGGGTATGCCTCAAATAAATCCGGCGTTACTTTGTTGACAGCTTTATCGGTTGTCTGCGCCGATAGCGCCACGGCCACCAAAAGTTGCCAGGGGTCTTTCTTATCATAATCCAGCTCAATTTCCGCATCGGGGAATTCAGCGCAAATGGTATCTAAAAAATATAGGGCTTTGGCTTTAGAGGTCATGGGCTATTTTTTCTGCGAAGCCTTTAAAGCGACCATCCGCTTTAATATGAAACAAAGTTTCATTGGGCTTGCGCAGATAAGCAATACCAATAATATTTGGCTCCGTATCTGTAAATCCAAAAAGAGAAATATGCTCAGGCATTCCTGCGCTGGAGGTGGTTATATCGCAAGGCATCGGCCCAAACACTTCACCAGCTTTAGCGGCTTTAATGCGCTCCGCATGATGCTGCACATCCTCAGGCGACGCAAAATAAACGGTATTATATCGGCCAGCTGGTAGATGACTCATGCTGACGGCTTCACTGGTCACTTTGGGCTGGCCGAACACTTTTTGCACAGCATGTTGAATTGCCAGTTGAATCTCTTGATCGCTTTGAAACGCCCGGGTTCTAACACAAACGAGTTCTCGATCAGCCAAAAGCCTTTTCGCCTCTGCCTGCGCCTTTTCGATGTTCGCTTCTTCAAAATGGAGCCTTTGGATTGGCCATTCACTCAACGAGGCAGAATCGCAAGATGGTAAGTCGATCAACTTTATCGCTGGCTCAGCATCTATATCAGTATGGTCAATATTATATCCGGCGCGTCCGTTGCCAAATACGATCAGCTGGATGGGCTGGTCGAAGCGGCGATTTGCTAAATTGCCATAGGCTAATTCGAAAGCAAACTGCTGGTCTGTGACAGGCGCGGTATCAAGATCTAGGGCGATGAAGAGGTCGGCTGTGGGGTTTGTGCGCCACTTAGATCTCGGGAGGGTGGTTAGCCAGCCGGAACTTCTGCCCTGCTTTTTTAAAGCAGAGATATCTTGCAGAGTGGTTTTAGCGTTGCCGGATTTACTCGCATCGATGAGATAGAATTCGCCTCCATGAGCGACGCAGAAGGTTTTTACATTTCGATGTTGTACCCAGGATTGGATTAGGCTTGCGGCGCGATCGATTCCATTTTGGCAATTAGGATCGTCGGTCAATCCTAAGGTGTAATTTGAAAAAAATGCTAACGAGCGCGGATTATTCAAATAAAAATCCCGCATGGGCTCATGCTGCCAGTGCATCATGGACTAACCTCTGGAAGTGTTGCACGCCATTTTCTTTGGCAAGAACTAACTGACCTTGTTCGTAGTAACCTGACGCACAACCACGTTGCACAGCTTCGCATAAAGCCGTGTCTTCTTTTTGAACTTGGTCTAAAAAATCGACCACGCTGTCTTTGTCACTTTCTGTCACACCTTCGGGGAAGTAAATATCGTAAATGGCCAACGTTTTGTTCGGAGATATTGGCTCATAAACCGTGCTTGAAACATTCACGATGCCCGGATAGATATTGATGGTAAAGTTGGGCCATAAATAGGACCCAGCGCCGCGCAGTTTTTTATCCGCGTCTGCCATCTCAGCACCTTTCAACGTACAACGTTGCACTGAATGATAGGCATAAGGCGTCACTTCATAATCATCCATGCGGACGATTTTCACCAACTCCGGATGTGCCACCGGGCAATGATAACATTCCAAATAATTATCAATGGTAAGCTTCCAGTTTGCATGGATTTCGTAGCGCATCTGCCGGTGATGCTTCAGGCTCATTAAATCAATGCCGATTTCAGAAATCGCTTCAGGAAGCCCGTCCATCTGTGACGCAAACGACTGTGGCGCCTCGAGCAAGCTCACAAACACAAATGGCCCCCATTCTTCGACCGTCAAAGGGTGCAAGGGATAATTGGACTTCATAAACTTGGGATCCGAGTTTGTGGCAGGAGCCGATTGCAAATCCCCTTGCAGATTCCAAGTCCAAGCGTGATAATGGCACTGGATGCTCTTGCGATTGCCTGACTCGCACAAAACAATTTGGCTACCTCGATGCCGGCAAACATTGACGAATGCGTTCAAACTGCCTGCTTCGGTACGCACCACAATCACCGGCACTTTTCCAGCAACTCTGCAGGTTATGTAATCGCCTGGATTTCTAAGCAGATGAGCCGAACCCGCGTAATTCCACATTTTTGAAAAAATATATTTTTGTTCTGAATCGAATATTTCCTGCGAAGTATACCAATGCCCCGGTATCGTCTTACCACTAAGTAATTGCTCGCTTAAACTCATGCGAAGGCAACAAACCATCTTGACGAAATATGCCTTAGCTGATATTCAAACATTCCCATTTATTCAAATTTGTGAATATTTTTGGTTTGGAGTTCAAACCTCATGTTACGACTACTTTCTCTTAGTTTTCTATTAGTTCTGGGTTGTTCAAAAAAACGGGATGATGCGAATCTCGTTCTTTGCACCAATTCGACCTACCCCCCTTACGAAAGTATTGATGCACAGGGCAACTCTGTTGGCTTTGACATTGACGTGGCCGGCGCCATTGCCACTCAGCTTGGCAAAAAGTTAGTGATTAAAGAGATGGCCTTCGACTCGCTTATCTTAGGCCTAAGCCAAGACAAATGCGATTTGGCCATGGCAGGATTGTCCATCACGCCCAGCAGACAAAAAGAAATTACATTGATTCCTTATCAAGGTGAGCCAAGCAAATCTTACTACTTGTTATTTTGGGAACAAATCCCGGCGGGCATCCAAACGGCCGCTGACATACAAAACATCGGCAACAAAACCGTGGCCGTTCAAGTGGGTACCTGGATGGAAGACTTCGTGAAAACCATCCCTGGCATCGAAATCAAAGCGCTGGATGCAACCACTGAACTCATCATGGAAATCAAGCACAAAAAGTCCGCTGCATCCTTTGTGGAGCCACATATTGGCAAAGACGTGGTGCAAAAGGAAAGCCGCATCAAGTTTATAGAAGTTGCGCTCGCACCAGAAGACTGGAAGCTAGGAAACGGCATTGGCATCAAAAAATCCAATGCGAAGCTAGCGGCGAAAATTGAACTCGCGCTAAGTCAATTAAAGAAAGCTGGCACATTAGAAACCTTAGAGAAAAAATGGTTTAGCAAAAAATGATAGAAACGATTCTCCCTCTCCTGCTCAAAGCGTCTCTGATTACAATTCAGGCCAGCGCCTTGGGTGGCTTGTTCGGTTCAATTGGCGGCATCTTGCTAGGCCTTTTTGCCTGCGAACGACTTCGCATTCCAGGGCTATCTCACTTAATTGGCCTCTATGTAGCAATAGTTCGTGGCACGCCCATGTTTGTGCAGTTGCTCATTGTCTATTTCGCCGTGCCTGAAGCGCTTGATATCGATATTCCACCGCTGACGGCAGGGATTATCACTTTGGCGCTCAACTCTTCTGCCTATTTGTCCGAGATTATTCGTGGCTCCATCAATGCGCTGCCCATAGGCCAATGGGAAGCAGCTGACACTTTAGGATATAAAACTCATCAAACTTTAAGACGCGTGATTTTGCCACAGGCTCTTAAAAATGCGTTGCCTGCCATTACCAATGAATTTTCGACTCTAATTAAAGAAAGCAGCATCCTAATGTTCATCGGTGTTCCAGAACTGCTCAAAGCCAGTCGAGATATCGTTGCTCGAGAGCTAAAACCTTTGGAAGTCTATGCACTGGCTGCCCTCATTTATTTAGCAATGACCAGCGCCATGGCACTTGTCACCAGGCAATTGGAGAAACGCATATGAATCTGATTACTGGCCAAAATATTTCTCTTAGCTACCCAAAAGCCACGCAGCGCACTTTAAGCGATGTGAATTTTGAAATCCCTAAGGGGCGCATCACTCTGTTTATGGGTCGAAGCGGCTCCGGCAAAACTTCGCTTTTGCGTTGCATTTCAAATTTAATTACCGATTATTCAGGCGATATTTTATTTGAAAATAAGCCCATCAAATCGCTTTCAAATGCGGAAAGAGCCAAAAGCGTCGGATTTGTGGCGCAGCAATTTAATTTGTTTCCACATATGACCGTTTTACAAAACTGCGTTCAACCTCAGCGCATCGTGCTAGGCCGGAGTGAAGAGGAAGCCTCTGCTAAGGCGCACCTGCTATTATCATCGCTAGGCATCGAGCAGCTAGCCTCTCGAAAGCCACACCAGCTTTCCGGTGGACAGATGCAACGCGTTGCGATTGCCAGAGCGCTTTGCATGGATGCCAAAGCCCTATTACTGGACGAGCCAACTTCGGCTTTAGATCCAGAAAGCACCGGCAAGTTGCGGGAAATCCTAAATATCTTGCTTAAAAACGATGTCTCCGTTGCCATCTCGACCCATGACATGGGCTTCGCCCGTAGCGTGTACGATCGAGGCTACTTTTTGGAAGGCGGGCGAATTTTGGAAGAATCAGCCGACCGAATTCACCAATATATGCAGTCATGAAACAGTCTAAACGTGTCAGTCATTTAATTAAGCTTCTCGAGAGCAGAGAATTCGAAAGCCATGAAGAACTGCTGGAAACACTATCAGCTCAAGGTGTTCCAAGCACACAGGCAACCCTATCTCGGGATTTAAATCGCCTGGGCATTCAAAAAGTCCATGGCATGTACACCCTGCGTGGCCATTCAAAAATTCGCATAGACGCTGCTGGCCCCAACCTCTTAGTTGTTAAAACAACCGGCGGCGGTGCATCTGCCTTGGCTGCTGAGATTGACGGCTGGGATATCGCTGGGCTCATTGGCACTGTCGCAGGCGACGACACAATTTTCATCGCCAGTAAGGATGTGAAAAGCCAGCTGCTGATTCATAAAACTCTCTTGGAAATGCAAGCTTAGGTGTTGTAGACTCAACTCATGAAAATCGAGATATACGCTTCGGCAGGTGCCATTGAAGGACAACGCATCGTCAGTTTTCTGGAAAGCGCTGGCATTGAAACGTCTTTAGTGGAGCGAGATGTGTTTCCACAAATGCCTACTACTCATCAGTTTATCATCGCTGTAGCTCCAGATTTTCGCGAAAAAGCCATCGAAATCATTGCCAATGCTCGCTTAGATCAAGTCATTACTGATACCGGAACCTTTCTGTGAATAAGAGTGTCCGCTGGTTTTTATGTATCAGCACGCTCGTGACGTTGGCTTTATATGTCCTTCCTTTTGGCGGGCTGGTTATCTATCCCCTGCTCATGCTATCGACCCTCGTTCATGAAATGGGTCATGGCTTAACCGCGCTCTTGGTTGGTGGAAAGTTCTACACATTGCAGATGTGGGCAAACGGTTCAGGCGTCGCTCAAATTGGCGGTCTGGACAATCGCTGGGAAAGCGCCATTGTCTCCGCAGGCGGTTTGCTTGGGCCTGCCATCGCAGCAGCGCTGGGGCTGGTTATGTCCAAGCAAGAAAATTTAAGCCGTCTCACATTTTCGTTGCTAGGTGCTTTCTTAATCTGTGCTGAATTTTTATGGGTTAGAAATCTATTTGGCTGGTTTTTTGTCGGCAGTCTAGGCGCACTCTATCTCTGGTTGGCGCAACAGTCTAACGCTTGGATTACCAGAGCGGCCCTGATATTTTTCTCGCTACAACTTAGTCTTAGCGTCTTTTCCAGAGCGGATTATTTGTTTACACCCGTAGCCTACACCAGCGCAGGGATTATGCCCTCAGACGTTGCCCAAATTGCTGCCGCCTTATGGCTACCATATTGGTTTTGGGGAGGCGCCTGTGCGCTGTTTTCAGGCTTGGTGCTGCTGCTCGGCTTGCGCATAGCGCTCAAATAGAAAAGGACCAAACGGCACAACCGCTGCAGCGTAAGCCAATAAATGCTTTTTAAGAGACCAGCCGTCTTCCACAGCCAAAGTAAACGCGGCCACGCAGTAACCTAAAAACAAAATGCCGTGGACGGGACCCAAAACCCGAACGCCTATGGGCATCTGCAGGTAATATTTTGCCGGCATCGCAAAAAGCAGCAAAAGCAAAAAAGAGCAACCTTCCAAACGACCGAGGATTTGAAACCACTTATTCATAAGGCAAGTCCGTAACGAAAAACAGCGCCAGGTTCAAATGCTTTTTCAAAAGACACAGACCCCTGCAACTCAATTGGAGGCAAATCGGATGTCCGCATTTCAAAATGCGGCCCGCCGTCAAAGGGATCTACGCGGTGATCATACCGAAACCCCAATTGCTTAAGTATATGGGAAGCAGGTTTGCTACCATCGCCCACTTGGCCAATCACAGCCTGCGCTTCTCTAGGCAAAGAATCGAAAGGAATGGGTTCTCTCGGGAACACGTCCTCTATAAACTTCTTATCCTTACGAGAAAGGTGGTCCGCTTCATGGTAAGACAAGTTGGTAAAGTGCGCTCCCAACGCTTTCCAAAGTGGAGAGTCGTCATTAGCCATCGGCGGCAGCAGCTCAGCGATAAGTCGCTCTTTAAACAATGAGGCGTGCATTTGAATAAACTTAAATCGAATGAGGCTTAGTGCCCTGCCCAGCCTTTGTGGCACATGTCGATAATCCGGATCTAAAATCAAACCGCCTATTTCCGTATACCCATCTGTGTCAAAACCAAGCTGCAGGCTCGAGTCTTCAACTTGAAAAAACATGTGGGGTAACTCAGGCGTTCCATGACAAGCAATCACTTGGCTGCTGCCAATCACTAAACCCGATAAATCGTCCACCAGCACAAACACGTAAAGTCCATCGTCAGGATGCCCAATCTTTCCTTCGAATGAAGCGCATGTGAGGCCTAAGATTTCCCTGATATCAGGCAGTGCTGCGGGTAGATTCGTGGTGTTCAAAATCTGAGCCAGTCTATAAAGACTCTCTGCATCATTCAATTGTGCGTTTCGAATCAAATAAATAAAAAAACCTCTCTTAGTATGCTAAAGCAAGCGATCATGAGCAGTTTATTTCAAGGCAGTTACAGCCATTTCGAACTTTCACCCGAATTAAGTCTCGGTCTGTCGGATCTAGGTTATCTAAATCCAACCAAAGTCCAAAAAGAAGTTTTTGCGCCCATTTCCGCTCATCAAGATTTGGTCGTCCAAAGTCACACTGGTTCAGGCAAAACCACAGCTTTTTGCCTACCGATATTAAGCCAAATTCAAAAAGATCTTAAATCACGACCTCAGGTGTTAATGCTTGCGCCCACCCGCGAACTCGCCAAACAAGTGGCCATCGAGTGCGGTCGTTTAGGCCATCATGCTGGCGTCAAAGTTGCAGTTATTTATGGCGGCGCTTCCTTTGAAGCTCAAATCGCTGCTTTAAAAGCTGGTGCCCAAGTCATCGTCGGAACTCCAGGTCGCTTAAAAGATCTTATCTCACGCCAACTGTTAAATCTCTCCCAGATCGAAACAGTGGTTTTAGACGAAGCCGACGAAATGCTTTCCATGGGTTTTTGGGACGATGTCACTCATATTTTGAGCAAAACCCCTAAAGAGCGACAGACTTTATTATTTTCCGCAACGTTGCCTTGGGTCATTGAGCAAAGCTTGGGTCAGATTGCCAACAATCCCACCATGCTCAATTTCAGCTCTGACCAAGTCAGTGTGCAATCAGTCAGACACGTGCTGCATCTCGAAGAAGAATCGCAGCTCAAATCCAGAAGCCTTTTGTACGCTCTCGAATTGCACCGGGCCAAGCGCGCCATTGTTTTCTGCAATACCAAAGATGAAACAGAAACTCTGGAAAACTACCTGCAAAGATTTTCCTACCGGGCCAAAGCCTTAAACGGAGATATGAGTCAAAGCGCCAGAGAAAAAGTTCTGCATGATATTAAAAATGGCGAACTAGACGTGGTGATAGCTACCGACGTTGCTGCCAGAGGCATCGATATCCCTGGCCTGTCACACGTGTTCAACTACGAGCTGCCAGATAATCCCGAAAGCTATGTCCATCGCACAGGTCGTACCGGGCGTATCGGCAACCTAGGTGTAGCCGTCAGTTTAATCCGCGGCAAAGACATCATGCTAACCGAAGATTTGAAAAAATCTTTTGGCGTCACTTTCGACGAAGTACAGTTCCCGCCTGAATCAGAAATCTTGTGGATGCAAGGTGAGCGCCTTTCCTTATTGCTCACAGAACAAGCAGACGGCGTAGAAATCAGCCAATACCGTCCGATTGCCAAGTCCATGTTGCAACGAGGCGATTTGGCCGAAATCCTAGCATTTTTGATGCGCTCTCACTTCTCCAAACGACCAAGCCAGCCGCAACAAGCCCACGAGCCGAGATCTCAGCGTCCCCAGCAGCGTCCGGAACGTTCTGAACGCCCAGCAAGACCACCGCGCGCTGAGCCAAGAGCGCCCTCAGAACCTAGTGTACCAGCGACGCTGCCCCACAGGCAAATCTATATTACCTTGGGCAAGCTTGATGGTTTCGAGGATCTGACACAACTCGCAAATCACATGAGCGAGCTATCCAAAATTGACCTCGGCCATTTCACAGGTGCCGGCAATCTTAGAGATACAAGCTCCCACTTGGAAGTTGACACCGAAGTTGCCGAACAAATCAAAACCGCTGTCCACGGACTTCCGCGGGCTTCAGGTGTTACGGAAACGCTGACATGTGATTTTGGAACCGGCAGCTCTCAGAAAAAGCCACCGCATCGAAATCACCGCCCTCGCCGGCCTCAAGCCTAGAAGCAATACGCTGGTACGTCGGTAAACTTCGGGAATTCATAGTCGATCGGCGTACACGTGCCTTTCTCAATGGTAAACTTGGTGACTTTAAATTTAGCACCAACTTTAAGGCCATTTTCAGTTGCCCAAGCGAGCGATGGCAACATGCCGTCCGCAGTGGTGTAAGTCGCAATATTGGTCTCAGGCCAAACATCCTCAGCTGCGTTGTCTGGCTTAAACTCAAAATCGACAAACACTGGGTCCTTTTTGCACTGATAAAACTGTGCATCCTTACAGGCTTCTACAGCGGTAACGGTAGCCACGCCCGGAATCTTCTTATAAGCGCACTCTCCACCAACAGTATTGCCTTCTGCGAAAGCCGAAAGCGAAATAATAAAAGATACAAAGGCAAAAAGCTTCATAAGATATCTCCTCAAGCTTATATATGTCCGCGGCATGCAATTTGGCCACTTCGTCATTGCGAGCAAAGCGAAGCAATCCATGCCCACTTCATTAGATTGCCGCGTCGCTACGCTCCTCGCAATGACGCTAGTCCCCGGAATAAATATCGTTTGGCTTTTGGTTGCAAGCGAGGAACTCGTATGCCCTATATTTCCATTCTAATTTTGGCCATTTGCGGCACTCCGCTGACACATGCGGCGGTTTCCTCGCGTCTTGGGTTTACTAAAAGCAACTTCAGTTTTGGCATCATTGCCGTTAACGATGCAAATGGCGAAGCGTTCATCGAACAGTTCAATGCCTCCATCAACGGAACTTGGATTCTAGCGCAATATGCCCTTCAGGAGTATCTGAGCAACCCCATTATCGTCCAATCCCTTACACCCGAAAGAGATAACTTCTTTCTATGGAGCACCGAACGTCAAAACGCTGTCAGATATCTGATCAACATGGGGAACGGTACCGATTGTTATGACTGCTTATTAGAGCTGAAGACTACCTTCCATCTGACAAACAATGCTATCGTTGCCGTTGCGAAACAACGATCCTATCTATTTTTTTATAAGGCCATTTATTTTGTGGCCACTACTCTCGGCAGCGCTATCTTGCACATGAACTCAAGGAAAATTTATTCGTTCATTCGAAATAGATGGGACTGAAATATCGTTGGAATTCAATTTATGCGCTCGTTCCTAATTTTAGCCGGATTTCTCTTCATTGCTCAGCCTTCCGCAGCAACTAGGACATGGGGGCAACTCATTGCTAAATCGCCTTTTCAATTCCCATATTTAACCGGTATTCTTCCAGCCGAAGTAATCGCTAACATCCTTGGCTTTGCCTTCACTCGAGATTTATTGGATCCGCCGCCTATAGCAACTGAGCAATGGGTGGAAAAAAATATACCGCTATTTCTCTTGGGGCTTGGAATCCTGCCTCATTACTTTAGAGACATCCAGCTACCAAATGCAGCAGAACAGTTAGCGCTGACCATGACTTCCCGACTTAGCAATGCGATGCAGGTAATTGACGCCCATCATGCTGCAATACCACGTCAAAAAGTACAAGTAGCTCTCAAAGTAGCTATCAATACCGTGGCAACGATAATTTACGGGGGCACTTTAGCTAAAGCCATCATGGATGATTGCATCGAAAGCTGGCAAATTTTCACCGTAATCGCTTTAGCCACCTCATTCTTGATAATAGAGTTACCCTATTCCGTTTTCAACATGCTGAAAAAGACAAAGCCCCATATTTCGCCGGTAGCGAAGGCGTTATGTAGCTGCACACTGAAGTTAATGGAACGCCCAACGGAAGTGATCGCTCACCCCTATTAAGAAATATTTGAGCTATCGAAGTGATTGAGTTAGCCAAATGCACAATGTCTTCAAAAAACTTATACCCGTCCTATTCATATTCTGTTTAGCATGCCCTCTACATGCCCAGGTGTCCCCCGCAGTTGCTGAAGCGAAACTTGCCTATTTTTGGGGATCGGTCCTCGCATTAAGCTCCATGGTACTAGTGGGTACAGGAGCGATGGCAGTAGCTGCCAAGTCCCAAGAGCTTTTAAACCAAAAATCAGCAATAGCGACCTCCAACAACACCATCGCAGCTGCAGATGCTAACCAACAAACAGATTTGAAAAGCTACACAGCTTTAGCCATTACCGGAGCGATTGCAGGCGGCTTCGAATTCGGCAGCGTCATAGGGATTTTGGTGGCTAATCGGGGCGACTTAAAATTATCATTATATTTGTCGGTGATAGCTTTCACCATGGGAATATTGAACTCAGCTCTGACAGGCTGTGCTGCTGCTGGCTTGAGCCGGAATTGCGCCACTTGCACTCAAAGCAATCAATATATAGCTGTATGGGCGGTTGGCCGGGCGGCCGGCTTGATAGCCGATTTCATCTATTTATTGGCAACGGCTTGTTATATCCACTCTACAAACGATCCCTATTAATTCGACGAACAAGCTCCTCCAACCCTAAACCGGTTCGAGCTGAAATTCGAACATCGCCCAAACGATGACTCACGGCGCTCTGCAGCAGATCCACTTCAACATCGCATTTATTGACAACGAGTAATCTGGGTTTGTCAGACAGTTTTAAATCATCCAATATCGCATCGACCGATTTAATATGCCGTTCTGCCTCAGGATCCGAACCATCAACCACATGCAGTAACAGGTCAGCTTCGTGCAGCTCTTCCAGGGTCGCCCGAAAAGCGTTGATTAAACCTTGCGGCAGATCTCTGATAAAGCCGACGGTATCAACTAAGATGACATTTTGGCCATCTGGCAGCCTTAGCGCTCTCGAAGTGGGATCAAGCGTCGCAAATAGTGCATCCTCGGCATAAACGTCCGACCTGGTCAGCCTGTTGAGCAATGTTGACTTACCAGCATTGGTGTAACCAACCAGCGCTATTACTGGAAACTTTTTAGCTTGCCTACTCTGCCTGGTCAGTTCTCGTTGCTCGCACAACTTATCGATGTCTTTCTCAAGCTTGGCAGCCCTGTCTTTGACGCGCCGTTTATCAAGTTCCAGCTTGGTTTCACCGGGACCGACACCACCGATGCCGCCGGTTAATCTAGATAATCCGCTCTGTTTTTTAGCCAGTCTAGGCAAAGAATATTGAAGCTGAGCTAGCTCCACCTGAAGCTTACCCGCCTTGCTCTTAGCTCGCTGCGCAAAGATATCCAAAATCAACATGGTCCGGTCCAAGATTTTCAAATCGGTCATGTCGGTAATGGCATTAAGTTGCGAAGGCGACAAATCGCGGTCAAAAATCAACATTTCAGCCCCAAGATGTAAGGCCTGAAGGCAAAGCTCTTCAAGCTTACCGCTGCCAACGATGGTTCTTGGGTCGATTTGTTTGCGTTGCTGAACAACAGTGTCTAAAACTTGGACTTTCGCTGTTCGAGCTAATTCTTGGAGTTCAGAAATAGACGCCTGCCAGAGTTTTCGTGGGCCAGTATAAACACCCACCAGCATCGCTTTCTCACGCGCGCCAGCAACGCTTTTAGGCGCTTCCTTTGAAAGCGCACTCTCAAGCTCTGCGATGACCTCGCCAAAGTCGAAATTGATACTCTGAAGATTATGGTATTGCTCGGTTTGATGCCTGGCCTTGGCCGATAGCACCCCAGATACCAAACGACCCGGCAGGCCCGTAGGCAGCACTTCGATTTGCAAAACGGCATCCAGGTGCAGCTTTTCCAAATCGGTAATAAAATCTCTGTCGAGCTCGTAACTAGCCTGGGTCGAGCGCCTAGGTTTTGCAACGAGTAGCCTTAAACCTCGAAGGCGGGATTTTGATGCCCTTTCACGACCAATCTCAGGCAAATAAAGCTGTGTCTGCTCACCCAAAACGACGTGCTGGACACTGCCCTTTCGATCGACCAACACACCGACCATGCGGCCTAAATCGCCCGCAGCCTGACAAAGAGCCTTCGCTAAAGTCGGCATAATCAAATCGGTAGCTGGAACCTCATGATCGTAAATCGCTTCAAGCGCATCCAAGGACGAAGCTTTTAGACCAGAGGTTTTTCCATAAACTGTTTTCAGGCGGGTGTTCCTACTTCAAGAACAGCTTCGCTGCTTTGATCAAGTTTCAAAAACAAGCGCATCTGTTTCATTAATTTTTGGCGGTCAGCGGGTTCAGACAAATCCAGGCGATATTCGTTAATAATCTTGGTTTGCATATCACGCCAACCATCCCATTCTTCCTGGGAAATTTTTTCGAAGATTTCTTGACCCAAAGGTCCGCCGAAGGGAGGTGCAGATAATTTTTGATTCATAAGCCCTATTTTAGCCATTTTGCTCAATCGAGCAAGGGAGGTCTTCGCAGCTTTTTCTGCGAGCCATGCTGCTGCTTAGCATCCAAACGCCTGGCTTTAGATCCCCTGGTTGCTTTGGTTTTAATGCGATTTTTTAAAACGATCAGTGCTTGTTCAACCAGCTGTTCTAGCCGTTCATAACCAAACTCACGGTTCATGACCTGGCTTCTGAAAGTATCGATATGGATGACCAGCTCACCTTTCAGATTGATGCGGTTTTTCAGCTTGTGGCTACATCGCTCTTTTTGCTCGTCCGTTAGCGCAGTGCTATTGGCGACATGCCACCGAAGCGTCACGCGAGAGCTAGTGGTATTAACGTGTTGCCCGCCAGGCCCGCCGGACCGGCTGGTCTCAATATCAATCTCAGATTTGGGGATTTGAATCGGCATGGTGTTTTGAAGGTACCGCTCTTTGCAATTCACGCATAGTAGATTAAGCAATATACCATGCCATCTTTTGATATTGTGTCTGAAATTGACCAACATGAAGTTCAAAATGCTTTTGACCAAGCGATTAGAGAGCTTGGACAACGATTCGATTTTCGAGGCACCAATGCGAAAATCGACCAAGTTGAAAAAGGATTTGTGATTACCGCCAACGGCGAAGACCGCGTTGAAGCATCCTATGAAGTATTGGTGGACAAGTTTGTAAAACGTAAGCTTTCATTTAAATTCCTGGACAAGAAAAAAACACTGCCAGCCGGTGGTCAGAGCTTTAGACTGGAAGTGGATTTGAAAAAGGGCATCGATAAAGAAAACGCCAAAAAACTGGCCGAAATTCTGAAAAACGAGAAATCCCTAAAAATCACCGCCTCGATTCAAGGTGAAAGCCTGAGAGTTACCGGTAAAAAGAGAGATGATTTACAAGAAACCATTGCGCTGCTTCGCGCCAAAGAATTCCCGCTAGAGCTAACTTTTAATAATTTCCGTGACTAAAGATTTACAGACAGTTTTCGCCGAAGACGGGCCGCTAGCAGATTTATTGCCAGGCTATCGCCCGCGGCCTGCTCAAATCGCGATGGCTGAGGCCATCGATAACACGATTTTCAAAAAGAGCGGCCGCCTCATGGTTGAAGCGGGCACTGGCACTGGCAAGTCACTGGCCTATTTAATTCCTGCCCTGCTCTCGGGCAAAAAGATTCTAATCTCAACGGCAACCAAAACGCTACAAGACCAACTCTTTCAAAAAGACTTGCCGCTCGCGCTCAAAGCCACCGGTCTGGAAAAGAACACCCTGCTTATGAAGGGGCGTTCCAATTACCTGTGCCTTTTGAAAGCAGAGCAATTCGCACCCTCGGGCAACTTGCTCGACAAAAAAGAAAATAGTCGAGTTGATTCCATCCGAAGCTGGATGCACGAAACGCAAACCGGAGACAAGGCTGAGCTCAAAGACTTGCCAGAAGACTCTCCGTGGTGGTCCGATCTAAATGCCAACGCCGATAGCTGCCTTGGTCAAAAATGCCCGCTATTTAATGATTGCTATGTCACCAGATTGAGGCGCAAAGCGCAGTCTGCAGACGTTTTAGTGGTCAATCACGCTTTGCTGTGTTCGGACCAACGCAACGAAGATGGTTTCGGTCAAGTAATCCCACCAACTGAGCTTTGGGTATTAGATGAAGCGCACGCTTTGGAAGACGTGGCCACCAACAGTTTTGGCATGGAAATCACGGCTCGGCAGATGCGCTATTTAGCACGCGATTTGCAAAGTGCTTTTCCACATATCCTACCGCATAACCATTCGCAGTATGCAGAAGCCTTGGAAGCGTTGCTTCCCTATTTTCTAAAAATTTGTGAGAATTTTGGCAATGCACAGGCTCAAGGCTTTGCCGAAGAACTCAAGCCGCATTTAAGCTTTTTAGAAGTTGCCCTGTCTGGCGCCAAACTCGATGTATTAGCGCGGCGTGTGTATAAAATAACGACCGATCTGCATTTCATGCTGAGCGACGCGGCAAAAAATAGCGGCTTTGTCATCTTCTCCGGCCAGGACAATCGTGGGCGATGTCTGACCGCAGCGCCGATTGAACCTGCGCAAATCCTAAAGAAAACGCTCTGGGATAATGAAAATCCGGTGATTCTCACCAGCGCGACTTTGGCGATTCAAAACAGCCTTGAATCTTTCCAAAAGCGCTTGGGGCTGGAAGATTGCGAAGGGTATATTTACAAAACGCCGTTTGACACGCTGCATCAGTCCGCGCTGTATATCCCGCTACAAATATCCAAGCTTGAAGATGAACTTCAGGCACTGGTTAAAATGAGCGGCGGCGGTACGTTTTTGCTTTTCACCAGTCATCGCGCGATGAACGCAGCGCATGAAGTGCTGCAAGAGCAGTTTGAATCTCAAGGTCTGCAAGTCTTTAAGCAGGGGGACAAACCAAAACTTGAACTCATCCGAGACTTCGTTGAGGCTGAGAAAAATTTTGGCGGGGTGTTGTTTGCCACGCACTCATTCTGGGAAGGCGTGGACGTGCAAGGTAAAGCGTTGCGCATGGTCGTCATTGACAAGTTGCCCTTTAAATCGCCGGAAGATCCGATTCATAAAGCTAGGTGCGAGCAGATAGAGAAGGAAGGCCGTTCTTCGTTTTATGAACTATCGGTTCCGCACGCAGCGCTAACCTTGAAACAGGGTGTTGGCAGACTGCTTAGAACGCATACGGACCGCGGAATTGTAGCGATTTTGGACCAGCGCCTGATTCAAAAAGCCTATGGCCGGGTGTTTTTAGATACCTTACCACCGATGACCCGCATCCATCAGCAGCAATCCTTAAGGGACTTCTGCTAAAATATTTAGATGCCCCCTGATATCATGCATCTCAAGATAGTCCTTATCTTGACCGTTGGTTTAGCTTTGGCCAGCCTATTCGGCTATCTCTCCTATCGTGCCAAGCTGTCACCTATCCTAGGCTACTTATTGGCAGGGTATGCGATCGGGCCCTATTCCCCGGGCTTTGTTGCTGACTTAGCTTTATCGGAACAGCTGGCAGAAATTGGCGTGGTGCTGATGATGTTTATCGTCGGCCTGCAATTTAAAGCCAAAGATTTATTAAATGTTAAACATGTCGCGATTCCTGGGGCGCTGGTGCAAACGCTAATTGCGGCTGCCGTTAGCGCTGGCTTAGTCTATGCGGCTGGGTGGACCATCGAAGCTGGTACCGTATTGGGCCTGGCATTGGGCGTGGCCAGTACAGTAGTTTTAGTACGCTTGCTAAACGACAACCATTTGAGTTCAACTCGCTCTGGTCACATTGCTATCGGCTGGCTAATTGTAGAAGATGCCATTACCATTGTGGCGCTTTTAACCCTTCCCGTCTTAGCGCACTCTCTGCAGGCAAACCAATTCGATCTTACGGATTTTGCCTATACCTTGATGGTTTGTTTGCTGAAGTTTCTTGCATTGCTAGCTTTGATGGCGACGCTTGGGCGTAGAGCCATTCAATTTGCCTTAAGGCGGGTTATTATAACCAAATCGAACGAACTATTAACCATCACTATTTTGGCCCTTACTTTTTTAGTGGCTACCGCTTCGGCATTTGTGTTTGGCACATCGATTGCGCTCGGTGCATTCCTGGCCGGAATGATTATTGGCCAGACCGATTTCAAACATCGGGTCTCGCTCACTTTCATCCCACTTAGAGATACCTTTGCTGCCATATTTTTTCTGTCGATTGGGATGTTGTTTAACCCGGTAACAATTCGAGACCACTACCTTTTGTTTATTGCGGTGATGGGGGTTATCTTTTTAATCAAACCGTTGGCGGCATTTTTAATCGTTACGTTGTTAAAGCAGCCGCTTGAGACTAAATTGATCGTTCCTATTGCTCTGGCTCAAATAGGTGAATTCTCTTTTATTTTGGCGGAAGAAGCGTCTAAACTCAAGATTCTTCCAGACTCTGGCTATGACGTCATTATTGCGGCAGCCTTCTTTTCCATTGCCTTCAATCCCATAATCTTTAGGCTTTTTTCAAAAAATCTGGCATATAAGCAGGCCTATGGCAGGTCATAATAAATGGTCCAAAGTTAAGAATATCAAAGGCGTAGCCGATGCGAAAAGGTCCAAAGTTTGGACGAAGATTATTCGTGAAATCACTGTCGCTGCGAGAATGGGCGGCATTGATCCAGCCGGTAACCCTAGACTGCGAAAAGCCCTTGAAGACGCTCGAACCAATAATCTCGCCAAAGAGCCCGTCCAACGCGCCATGGCAAAAGCATCCGGCAAAGAAGATACCGGTGATTACGAAGAGTTGACCTATGAAGGGTATGGCCCAGCCGGTGTTGCCATCCTGGTAAGCTGCTTGACCGACAATCGCAACCGCACTTACTCAGAAGTCCGCACGGCTTTCAACAAGAACGGTGGCAACCTAGGCACCCCAGGTTCGGTGGCATTTGGCTTTCAGAAAAAGGGCCTAATTCTGTTGGCCAAAGTAGACAACCAAAACCTAAACGAAGACAAAATTTTGGAATCAGGACTTGAAGCAGGCCTCGAAGAATTCTCAGATGAAGAAGAAGGCTTTTCCATCACCTGTACTCCCGAAACGCTATTGGATCTAAGGACAGCTCTAGAAGCACACCAAATCAATATTGCTTCCGCAGACATCGCGATGGTCTCGGACAATCCGATTGAACTTTCGATGGAACACTCAGAAACGCTGAGCGAACTCATCGAAGCCTTAGAAGACTTAGATGACGTTCAAAAAGTGTGGACCAGCGCGAAATAGTCCAAACATCCGATTTGTAACGTTTTCAATTGGACCAGAGTATATTCATGCTGAGATACCTAGTTCGCTTGTTTTATCTATTTTCCGTTACAAGCTTTGCTGTAAACATACCGCTCGAATGTCATGTCGTTGTTGTGGGCGGCGGGCCGGGCGGCCTTCATACTGCCTATCAACTATCGCGGCTGCCTAAATCAAATCCAGATAGCAACGTGTGTTTAATCGAGAAGGAAGACCATCTAGGAGGCCGTCTGCTTGATGCAGCTTTGGACCCTAAACGGCCAGATTTGCTGTACGGTTTGGGTGCCTTGCGAGTTATGGAAACTCAGTCTTATGTACGCTCACTGGCGGCAGCCCTCGGTATTGAATTACAGCTGGCGCCTTACCGAGATGATTTAATCAGCACGCGCGGCTTCTTTTCCTTTTCATCCGATGAAATTAATCAGCTGGCTTTCCCAGCACTCACAAAATCTTATATCAACAACACCGGTCATGGGACCGAAGATGCCTTTTATGACCGCCTTCTAAATGGCCCTCTGCGGCACCAAGCCTCGCTTTACCCGGATTTGCGCTCCTATGTCACGGCCGCGCTAGGGCCACAGGCATATCATTTTTTGCCAGAGGTCTATCGCTTCAGGGCAGAATTCGACTATCCCATCGATACCCGGTCCTATTTGGACTACATGGATGAAGAAATGCAAACTTGCTGCAAGCCCTACTATCCGGTTGGCGGCATGTCAGCATTTATTAGAGGGATGGCCACTGTCTCAAGAAGCAACGGCGCACAGATTTTCTTGAGAGAGCCCGCACTAACCATTTCGAAGGTCAATGGAAGCTATGAAATCACCACCCCGCATCACCAATTTTTAGCCCAAAAGTTGGTGCTAGCCTTAGACGCGAATTCGTTTAGATATCTGCGTGGAGATATCGCGGAGCGCATTAAATCCAAACCCCAATTCCAAGATATCATCGGTGTCAAAGTCGCCACTGTCTCACAAAAATGGCCAAACGCCTGGTGGAAGAACGCTGGCTACCCTGGCAAAGATATTCACCGCGCTTGGACCACTGACCACTGCCTTCATTTTATTGAAATGCCCATCAATCCCTACGCAGCTCAGCAAAACGTCACCCGCAGTGTTTACGATGACGACATGCGCTGCGTCGCTTTTTGGGAGCAGACCTACAGAAATCTCGGCATTAAGGCGGTTGAGGCTGAAGTCATGAAAGGCCTTAAATACCTTTTCCCGAAGGCTGACATCCCGGCGCCATTAAACACTGTCGTCAAAATCTGGCCTGCGGCCTGGTATTATTTAAAAATCGGAACCAAGTTTAGCAACAAAGACGTCGCTATCTGGGCATTGAATCCCTTACAAGGCGAAGACGTCTCCTTGGTGGGTGACTCCTATTTTATCAACCGTTCCGGGTGGAGTGATGCTGCTTATAAATCATCCATCGGCACGCTGAATGCTCGCTTTGGTTTTCAAATTCCGATGCCTTAACCTCTGATGGCTAAGCTTAATTCACGCAACTGTTTGTCATCGATTGGCGTTGGCGCTCCTGTTAGCAGGTCGGTACCCCGCTGGCTTTTAGGAAACGCAATCACTTCGCGAATGCTCTGAGCACCCGCCAAAATCATGCAAAGCCTATCTAGCCCAAAAGCAATGCCTCCATGAGGCGGCGGGCCATACTGCAACGCTTCCAAAAGAAATCCAAACTTCGCCTTTTGATCGTCCGGTGAAATACCGAGCGCATCAAAAACTTGGGCTTGCATAGCAGGCTCATGGTTTCTAATCGAACCGCCACCAATTTCATTGCCGTTAATCACTAAATCGTACGCCCTGGCTTTGCATTTGGCAGGGTCCGTTTTCAAGCGCTCCAAATCGCCTTCTTGAGGTGAAGTAAAAGGATGGTGCGCCGCCACGTAAGTTTTGGATTCGTCATCATACTCAAACAATGGAAAATCGGTGACCCACAAAACGCCCCAAGAATTATTAGGCACTAAGTTAAATTTCTGTGCCAAATGCGTTCGAAGACCCGACAAGACTGTATGTACGAGCTTTGGCTTGCCCATCTGGAACAAAATCAAATCGCCATCTTCAGCGCCGCAAGCCTGATTAATTGCGACTAACGCTTCTGGCGTAATCACTTTCGCAAACGGCGAGCCTGTCCATGCTTTGCCCTGCTCTGCCACCTTAGCGCGTCCAAGGCCAAAACCGCCTAACTGCTTGACCAAATCTTCAAGCTTATCGACTTCTGTGCGAGACAACTCATTTTCTTTAGGAATGCGCATGGCCTTAATCATGCCTTTGGCGCCCAAAGTCTGCTCAAACAAAGGCACACCGCCACCATTAAATTCGGCCAACATACTGGTCAAGTCAGTCTGCTCGAGCCCGTACCGGATGTCCGGCTTATCGCTGCCAAAGCGCGCCATCGCCTCGTCGTAGGTCATTCTTTGAAAAGGACCCTTAAGTTCAACGCCCAGAGCACTTTTGAAAATCGATTGAAATAGCCCTTCCGCCATGGTTTGAACGGCCAGCTCATTGACAAAGCTCATCTCCACATCGATTTGGGTAAACTCTGGCTGCCTGTCGCCGCGCATGTCTTCATCTCTGAAGCATTTCACGATTTGAAAATAACGATCCATACCGGCCATCATGAACATCTGTTTAAACAGCTGAGGACTTTCAGCGAGCGCAAAGAAAGACTTAGGCTGATGTCTCGATGGAACCAAGAAATTTCGTGCACCACCCGGCGTATATTTAACAAGCAGCGGTGTTTCCAGTTCCAGAAAGCTATTTTCATCAAAAAATCGTCTGGTCGCCTGCATGACTTGATGCCGCAGTTTGAAATTCGCCTGTAAGCTAGGGCGTCTCAAATCGAGCACCCGATGCGCTAAACGCTTTTCTTCGCCTGTTTCAATCTGGTTTTCGATCAAAAATGGCGGTGTTTCAGACTGGCTGAAAATTTCGAGTTCTTGCACATCAACTTCAATCTGGCCTGTTTTCAGGCGAGGATTGGGTGCGCCACCGTTTTGGGTGCGATCTTCCACTAAGCCGCGAATGCCAATACACCACTCGCTACGAAGTTCGTGTGCCTTTTCATGAAGCGCGGCGCTAGTTTCAGGCTTAAACACAATCTGAGTCAAACCGTACCGATCCCGCAAATCGATGAACCTTCTGCCGCCGTGATCGCGGGAGGACTGCACCCATCCCATCAAGACGACTTCTTTGGCAATATGCTCAGCGCCAAGGTCATTACAAGTATGCGTTCTTTGGTGACGATTCAGAAATTGAGACATAAAGCCTATCTAATCACAAAATGCGCGTTATAACCAGCTCCTATGAGCGTTATGAGACCCGCCATTTTACTGATTGAACTCTATCAGCGCCTGCTAAGCCCGTTGCTCGGCAAACGCTGCCGCTTTTATCCGACGTGTTCCGAATACGCCAAGACTGCTATCGACAAGCACTCCCCACGACTAGCTTTAACCCTAATTACCAAACGATTGCTTCGCTGCCACCCTTGGTGTGAAGGCGGCTTCGATCCCGTTCCTTAAGGGCCTACGCCATTGGCAGCATTTCGAATGGTGTTCGCAACATCGTCAGACGCCACAGACGCAAATGCAGGATTGCCCGCCATGGCTTTTTGAATACCAATAATCTTGTTTAGACCCAAGGTATTTTGAAAGTTCGTCACCACAGCGCCACTGATAAGCATCGAAATACCTGTCATAATCCCCAAAATCACCATACGGCCAGTTGTCTCAGTATAAACCGAATCCGTAAAATCGCCGTCGGTCTTGCGGCAAAACATATGACTGCCATCCCCACAAGGCGCCTGTCTTTGATGGGTAGGAACGCAGCGTGTCCTATCTAAATAGTTCACAGTTCCATTCGTTGCAGGTGCATAAGCGCAGCAATATGGCACTTCTTCGGCACTACATTGGTAGGTTGTCAAAGCCCGCGCTTGAAGGCCTTCCCAAAAGGCCCATAAAATGACCGTTGCAGCAAGCTTTGTCACTGCGCCCGCAAAAATAGAGTTCGTATCTGACGCGCCCAGGCAACTGGCATTAGCTTGATTGACCGTCAAACATAAAATCAAAACAGTTATATAGACTCTCATGCTGTTACCGGCTCCCCTGGCGCTGGTGCTTGTGGCAGCGCTTTTGAATCAACGCAGTTTAAAAAGAAAAAATGCAACAGTGCCGAAACACTCGTGAACAAAGATAAACCTAAAGCGAGCGTGTCACCAGCAGGCAGCAAAGTAGACACTTCGGCATCGATCATATTCGATCGAATGGCAGGTTCGTCGCAGGTCGCTCGAATGGGATTGATGCACATTAAAACCGGCAAATCTCCCTCGCATTTTTCAAAAGGCGTGTTGCCCAAGACGCAATTTTCAGCCAACTGAGTTCGATTGGCCCCATAAGTCACACTGCAACAGGCTGGGACCAAATTTAAGGAGCAAGTGGGTTGCGTTGCCAATTTCTCTGTAGCCACTCGAATGCCAAAAGCCACGCTGATAAGTGACGTGGTGAGCGAAATTACCTTAGTGGCAACTAGCCTTTTCGCTTCATCCATTGCTGCGCCCGCAGGCAAGGCCAACAACGCGACAAGTACCACCGTCAGAAAATGATGCTGTATTTTCATACCGTCTCCAATCTGCCAACATCAACAGGCATTTCATTCATTCCGCTTGTTTTTTGTTCTTAAAAAATCTAAGGCTCGCCGCACATGAGTCACGTCTCCAAAGAGCGCATTTTGGTCACCGGCATCTCGGGCGCTATGGGCCAGCTAATTGCCCGAGAACTCGCACCTAATTTTGATGTCATCGGGGTCGATAAAAGGCCGTTTCCCAATAAGCCGCCTGACGTTGAGCTGATGCATCTGGACCTTAGACGCAAATCTGCCTTCGCTGCACTTAAGAAAAAGGTGCCGAAAGCAATTGTCCATATTGGCGTGATTCGAAATCCATCTAAGCATCGCGAAGGATCGGATGCCTATCATTTTAATTTGGAAACCACTTCGCAGCTACTGAAACTGGCAGAAGATTTGGGGGTAAGAAAATTTATTTTTCTTTCAAGTGCCAATCTATATGGGCCATCGGCCAGATCTGCCGGCTTTCTTCAGGAAGACGCCGCTTTGCATGGCGCGGACAGAAGCCCTGAAATACGCGATCTCATAGCGTTGGACATGATGATTCAATCATTCTTTTGGAAAATGCCGCAAATTGAGACAGTGATCCTGCGGCCAGTTCACATCATTGGCGCAGAGCTGAACAACGCGCCAAGCCAATATTATCGCCTGAAGGCCGTACCAACATTGCTTGGCTATGACCCCATGATACAGTTGGTGCATGCCAGCGATGTCGCTCGGGTTTTTACTCTGGCTCTGCAAAGTAGCACGCGCGGAATCTTTAACATTATTGGCGATGGCGCGGCGCCCCTTTCACGCATGATTTCGGCCCTCGACAAAATCAATATACCCATGCCTGAAATCGCGCTCAGAACATTTTTAAAATTTGGCTTTCGGTACCGATTTTCGCCTTACCCTCCAGGCGAGCTGGACCATCTGAAATACACCTGCATGGTCGATGGCCGCAGGGCTGAACGCGAGCTGGGCTATCTGCCTGAGTACAATCTTATGGAGAGCCTAATGACGCTAAAGTTGCAGGATCGTCCGTCATAACTCGATCTGCACCAATGTCCTTCAGCATTCGCCCAATATCGAGTTGATTCACCACCCAATAATCGACAGAAATGCCCAGCGCGTGGCACTTTTTCACAAACCAACTAGCCGCAAAGTTAAACACGCCATATCGAAGCGGCGGCTGCGCACGCCTTCTGCGCCAGCCCAAAAGTTGAATAGCGGCTGAGGGCAATACGAATAAAAGCGCCAACTCGATTCGGCTCAAGCCATGCTCACCTTCATATTTTAAATCATGAATCCAGCGATGCACATCCCAATGAAAGCTGCTCAAACAAACACGGCCAATCGCACCGTAATCCCGGATCATATCAACAATCAAATAAACGGCCTTTATATCATTCGATTTAATGTCAACTATCAGTGGCGTTGAGGGAAAAGCTTCCAGCACTTCTTCCAGGCGCGGCAATTCGTTGCCGAAAACTTCAAACCTCGTTTTGGCTATTTTTCTGCCTTTCCAGTGCGGATCGTGACACAAAACGATAACATTATCCCGAGTCTTGCGGACATCCATCTCTAAGACGGTCGCACCATCTTCGATTGCTCTACGAAATGCCGGAAGGGTATTTCCGGGAAAATGCCAGTTGGCTCCCCTATGCGCCACCAGTTCCATCTAAACAGTCTACATAATATTTCACTGTCTTCTCAAGTCCAAAATATAAAGCGTCACAAATCAATGCATGCCCAATAGACACCTCTGAAATACATCCGATTTGCTCCACAAAATATTTTAAGTTTTTCAGGTTCAAATCATGACCAGCATTCACGCTAAGACCAGCCCTGACAGCCTGATGCGCGACTTTGGCGTAAACGCCCAGCACCTCATCTCGCACAGGTAAGTCAAAACACTTAGCATAACGCTCGGTGTAAAGCTCAATGCGATCAGCCCCTGTGGCCACCACTTCGGCCAAACTAGATTCCTGGTATTCAAAAGGATCCAAAAACAGGGATACACGCGCGCCACTCGTTTTTAGCTTTTCGATCACCTGCTTAAGCAAACCGGCGTTCGATATGACATCCCAACCCGCATTCGAAGTTAAAACATCAGGCGGATCAGGCACTAAAGTCGCCTGAGCCGGCCTGATATTACGAACCAAGTCCAAATAGTCAGCCGAGGGATACCCTTCGATATTAAATTCCACTGAAATGGCCTGAGCCACATCATAGGTATCTTGCAAACGGATATGCCTTTCATCGGGCCTTGGGTGCACGGTAATACCCTCCGCGCCAAAACGCTGAATATCGACAGCTGCCTGAACCACGTTAGGCAAATCACCCCCGCGGGCATTTCTCAAAGTCGCGATTTTATTAATATTGACGCTTAGTCTGGTCATATCGCTTATTGCTATAAGCTAGAAAATACCTTCGCAATGGCCAGGAAAGAATTGGCATCCAAAGAAGCGCCGCCTACTAAAAAGCCGTTCACGTCTTTAACAGCCGCAAGTTCAGCCGCATTGTCAGCTTTCACGGAGCCGCCATAGATAAGACGGGTGCTTGGCCCGACTTGAGCTCTCAGAAACTCATGGACCCTTGCCACTTGCTCAGGCTCGGCATGCTGCCCAGTGCCAATGGCCCAAACAGGCTCGTAAGCTACCACTATCTGGTTTCGCCTGTTTTCAGGAATTTGTTCCAACACTGGCTCAAGCTGCTCCAACAAGACATTTTGTGTCTCGTTCGCGCGCCTTTGCGCCAGCGTCTCACCAATACAAACAATCGGTGTCAAATTACCATCGATACAAGCTTTGGCTTTCAGAGCGACGCTTTTTGAATCCTCAGCGAAATATTGCCGCCTTTCCGAATGACCGATAATAGCCATCGAAACACCCAATTCTTGTAAATGCGCCACCGCCCACTCGCCCGTATAGGCGCCCTTCGCAGCATAAAACACGTTTTGAGCGGCAATTTTCAAAGACGCGCCTTGAACTTTTAAGCACGCAGCTGAAAGTTGCGTGACAACCGGCGCGATGGCAATCTCAGCGCCCGCAACTGGCATTTCGCGAATCAAAATTTCGATTTGCTGCAAAGCTTGCACTAAAGATAGATTCAGCTTCCAGTTACCGACAATCAGTGGCGTCAAACTCATCAAACTCCCGCAGCTTCAATTACGTCGAAATTGCGATTAAAAACACCGCGTTCGGTAATAATCAGATCAACGCACGCGAGACCTGTCAATGGCAGAGTACATTCCTCAACCATCTTTTCTTGGCCGTTTTTATCGCAATGATTCATCATAACAATGACTCGCTTGGCACCCGAGACCAAATCCATGGCGCCGCCCATGCCGGTGATTTTTTCACCGGGGACCGACCAATTGGCGAGATCACCATTTCGCGCAACCTGCATGGCGCCTAAAATGGCCACATCTATGTGCCCGCCGCGGATCATGGCGAAACTTAGAGCTGAATCGAAGACACTTCCACCAGGCAAAATCGTGACCGTTTGCTTACCAGCGTTAATCACCTGCGGATCTTCGCTGCCAGCTTTAGGAAACGGCCCCATGCCCAACAGACCGTTTTCAGAATGAAGCATCACCGGTCTGTCTTTTAAATAGTTGGCGACCAAGGTGGGCATACCGATGCCCAGATTTACCACCTGTCCATCTTTAATTTCCCGGGCGGCCCGTTCGGCCATTTGCTCACGCGTCCAAGGCAAGACAGACGCCTCCACTGTGGCAGCTATAGCCCGACCTGCAATCACTGTTCTTAATGCACTGCTTTAAGCACACGTTAAAATTCTCACCTTCCACGCTCATACATTTCGCATCCGGTGCGCAGGCATTCTTTTCGGAACAGCCAAAACTGGCACAATACCCTTGGTTAAACTCCAAAATGCATTGCTCGCTCTTAGCACACCCTGCCTGAGAGCGGCAAGGCGCTCCTACCGCCGCGAAAAGGCTTCCTGAAATCATCAGCATCATAAAGGACATCGTTGTACGCGCCATTGTGCATTCTCCCTGCTACAATGAGTGTCGGCAAGAGATACGAGAAGTTTCGGAGAAAATTTTGAAATTAAGCAAAAGAAAACAACAGTTAAAAGGTTTGCAGCGCTTTTTGAAAGAACATCGCGAAGATATCGCAGCCGCTTTGGCGAGCGATCTTGGTAAGCCGCCTTTCGAAGCCTACGCCATTGAAATCGGCCCGCTCCAATCGGAACTAAGCCATTGCCTTAAAAATCTTGATCAATGGAGTAGACCCATCCCCGTGAGCACACCCATTACACACTGGCCTGCTTCCAGCTGGGTGCAATATGAGCCTTTAGGCAAAGTGTTGGTGATCTCGCCTTGGAACTATCCACTGCAATTGGCTCTAACGCCTTGGATTAACGCTGTTGCTGCCGGCAACTCGGTCACTCTAAAGCCATCCGAATATGCACCACAAATCAGCCACCTCCTCAACGACAAACTACCAAACTTTGTTCAAGTCGAAGTGTTTGAAGGCGGCCCGGAAGTCACTCAAAAGCTTCTAAAACAACCCTGGGATCATATCATGTTTACCGGCAGCGGCAGAGTCGGCAAAATGGTGGCCGAGCAAGCGAGCAAAAGCCTCATACCCGTGACGCTCGAGCTGGGTGGCAAGTGCCCCTGCATTGTCGACCAAAACGCCGATCTCACCATGGCTGCAAAACGAATCGCCTGGGGTAAATTTATCAACTCCGGTCAAACCTGCGTTGCACCTGATTATTTGTTGGTTCACGAATCAATCGCGCCTAAGTTGGTACAACTTATCAAAGACATGACAACCCAGTTTTTTGGGCAGAATATAAGTGCAAACCCAGACTACGGCCGCATTATTAACGATAAGCACGTGGAACGATTAGCAGGACTTTTATCCGGTGGGAAAATCACCTTCGGGGGTGAACACAGCGCAACAGATCGATACTTCGCTCCAACCCTATTGGAACAAGTGAATTTGCAACACCCGGTAATGGAAGAAGAAATCTTCGGCCCTATCCTGCCTATCATCACTTTTAAAACGCTCGATGATGTAATCACGCTAATTAATAAAAAGCCCAAGCCGCTCGCTATCTATTACTTCGGTAAATCCAAAAGCGAACAACACAAACTCAGCAAAGCCACCGCATCCGGCGCCGTGTGCATCAATGAAACACTCTCATATGTCGGCATGTCAACCTTGCCCTTTGGTGGCGTCGGTGAAAGTGGATATGGTTCCTATCATGGCGAATGGGGCTTTAGGCGTTTCTCTTATCCAAGAGCGTATCATCGGCGCGCAGCTGGATTTGATATCCCTTTTCGATATCCGCCGTATGGAAAACTAGCTCTCAAAATTGCAAACTGGTTTCAAAAGTAGCTATGATAATTCGATGAAAGCAAAATATCTAGCTTTGAGCGTCATCGTAAGTCTGGGCGTTACGGCATTTGCTGCTGGCGAAAAGCCAGCCAAAAAATCTTCCACGATACCGCCGACACCCCCACCAATTCCCGCGCCGACTCCTATTCCAGTTCCCCAGCCGCCGTATCCGATCCCTACACCGGCTCCAGCGCCTCAGCCAGATCCAACGCCTATTCCAGCACCACCAACGCCAGTGCCGCAGCACTAACCTCCGTGGCTATAGTACGCATTTGCGTTCGTAGAACGACTGGGCTTTGGTTCGCAGTAAATCTGATGGATCCAGCTCAGGGATGAGACCTTTGATATTGCTACACGCCTGATCTTCATCACCTGATTTAAAATCGTTAACGGCTTTTTGCCATTTCTGGGCAGCCGTTTCTGTTTCTAGCGCCACTTTCGGTTCAGTTGGCGCCACAGGTTTCACAAAAGAAGCTTGCAGATGATGCAAAAAGGCGTCTTGCTCGATTTGGCGCTCGCGGTTCACCAGCTGCATAAACAAGCTGGCCGTCGAAACCAACAAAGCCAGTAGAGCAACCCACGAAAGCTGGGTGGCTTTAGATACCTTTTTCAAATGCGTCTGTTCAACGTCATCAAAAATCGCATGACTTAAAATAAAACCCGGTGCTTCGAAGACCAACACTTGATCGCCAATCTTAATCAAATCGCCGTCTTTCAGCCAAGCACTGCGAACTCTCTTTTTATTGACCAGGGTGCCATTGGCTGAACCCAGATCAATCAGCTGAGCTTGATGTGCCTGCACATCGATGGCAAAATGATGCCGGCTGAGTGCCGAATCCTCTAGAACCAAATTATTTTGAGGGTCCCGACCTACACGAAAAAGGCCTAAGGACAGCTCATGACGCTCACCGCCGATGGTCAGCGATGGTCTTTTGTAGAGGGCGTGGGTTTCGGTGTGCTCGAACACATGGGTTCCAACAGAAAGCCTCGGCAAATCATTCCTAAAGTGCGGCGATTACCTGCTCGGTAAATTGTTTGGTGCCCAAACTGCCCCCTAAGTCGGGTGTGCGAGTGGCGGGATTTTCAAGCGTGCCGTGCAAAGCAGTCTCAATGCGTAAAGCAGCGTTATGCTCGCTTAAATGCCTCAGCATCATGACAGCGCTTTGAATCAACGCAGTCGGATTCGCTAAATTTTTGCCAGCAATATCGGGCGCCGAACCATGCACCGCTTCAAAAACAGCGATATTTTCGCCCAAATTCGCACCAGGGACTAGGCCCAAGCCGCCAACCAGACCAGCGCACAAATCGGACAAAATATCGCCGTAGAGATTCTCCAGCAGCATAACATCGAGCCTGGTAGGGTCCATGACCAGTTTCATGCACAAGGCATCAACGATACAATCATCGGTTTGAACCTGCGGGTATTTTTCGCTCTGGGCGTAGGCGGTCTTTAAGAAGTAGCCATCGCCGAGCTTCATGATGTTGGCTTTATGACCGATTGTCAGCTTTTTGCGGCCCTGCTGTACACAAAAATCGAGAGCAAAATTCGCAATGCGTAAGGTCGCTTTTTCCGTAACCACTTTGAGCGAGATAATGGTGCCCGGTGTCACCTGTACTTCCTGGCCAGAATACAACCCTTCTGTATTTTCGCGAACAATTACCAAGTCCACGTTGTCGTATCGCGTTTTAAGACCCGGAATACTCTTAATCGGTCTAACCGAAGCGTATAGCTCCAAAGCTTGGCGCAACAAAACGTTAGCGCTTTTATGACCTGTTCCCACGGGTGTGGTGGTAGGGCCTTTCAATGCAACTTGATTTTTACGAATGGAGTCCAAAGTTTGCTGCGGCAGCGCGCTTCCCAGACTTTGGATTGCTGTCAGGCCAGCCGGCTGGAGGTCCCAGTCAATCTTTACGCCAGCGGCTGAAACGACTTGTTTCATCGCATGTGTAATTTCTTCACCGATTCCATCGCCAGGGATTAACGTGACTGAATACGACATGACTTGAACCTCACACATGCTTATGCCACAACAAAAGCCCCATGCAATTTGTTTTAAGCATCGACCAAGGAACAACTGGAACGACGGCACTTATTGCCGACGAGAATTTAAAGATCGTTGCTAAAAGCAATATTCCATTTCCACAAATTTTCCCCAAACCAGGCTGGGTTGAACACAAAGGTGAGGATGTTTGGCATTCAGTTCGTCAATCGGTTCTTGAATGCCTGGAAAAAAGCAATCTTAAGCCCAATCAGATTAGCGCCATCGGTATTACTAATCAAAGAGAAACCACAGCGCTGTTCGATACCAAAGGCCACCTGCTTCACAATCTGATTGTCTGGCAATGCCGCCGCAGCACGGCGATTTGTAAAGAACTTAAAGAGCAAGGTTTAGAAGAAAAATTCCGCCAAAGAACCGGCTTGCTGCTTGATCCTTATTTTTCGGGCACCAAACTCACCTGGGCGTTTAGAAACTACCCGCAGCTTAAAAAAGCCCTTTTTGGAACGGTCGATACTTGGCTGCTCTATCGCTTCACGGCAGGCGCAGTTCACGCGACGGATGCTACGAATGCTTCCCGAACGCTTTTAATGGATTTACATACTACTGCTTGGGATCCTGAGCTTTTAGACCTATTGGAAGTTCCTGCGAGCTGTCTTCCGGAGATTCGCAGCAGTTGCGAAGTTTACGGCCACACCAAGGGCTTAGATTTCTTGCCTGATGGCATCCCAATTGCCAGTTTAATAGGCGATCAACAGGCCGCTTTATTCGGTCAGGCATGCTTTAAAAAAGGCGAAGCGAAAGCAACCTATGGCACGGGGTGCTTTATTCTTCTGAATACGGGCGATACGCCGGTGTTTTCAACCCGCGGGCTACTAAGCTCCGTTGCGCTGAAAACACCCACACAGACCACCTATTGTTTGGAAGCCTCTGCTTTTATTGCTGGCGCTGCGATTCAATGGCTCAAAGAAGGACTCGGGTTTATTTCGGACGCTAGCGAGCTTGAAGCTTTGGCCAAACAAAGCACACATAGCGCAGAGTTGGTTTTCGTTCCTGCCCTCTCTGGATTGGGCGCACCTTATTGGAAGCCAGATATCCGTGGCGCTTTCATGGGCATCACGCGTGACACCAATCGATCCCATTTTGCCAGGGCGGTGCTCGAAGGCATTTCGCTGGTGAATCAAGATATGCTGTCAGCCATGAAAGCCGATACTGGGGCGCTTTCTTCGCTAAAAATTGATGGTGGGGCGGCTGCGAACGATCTGCTGGTCCAACTCCAGGCTGATCTATCGCAAATCCCTTGTTTAAGATCGCCTTGCCTGGATACGACAGCGCTTGGAGCGCTGGTTCTTGCAGGTCTTGCCACTGGGATTTTTACGGACACCAGCGCGGTATATAAATTATCCGAACAATGCACCGTCTTTAGGCCACTTATGTCCCAAGAAGAGCGCGACAAGCTGCAACAAAAGTGGCAACATGCTTTAAATGGACTTGGTGCAATTAGTTGAGACCTCCCCGCTTTGGGTTTCCATGCTGCTTTTATTCTTTGCAGCTTGGATTGAATACATTTTGCCCCCTTTTCCTGGCGATACACTGCTCGTTGCTGGCGGTTTTTTTGCGGCGCAAGGGGCCCTGCCGTTGCCCCTAACGTTTGCGGTACTGACTTTGGGCTCAGTGACTGGTTGCGTGGTGGGTTGGGCCATTGGCTATCATGGCCTTGGCCTTCGCCGATTAATTAACGTCGATTATCTAGACAGAGTTAAACGTGGCTATGAGCGTTTTGGCATCTGGCTTTTGATCGTTAACCGGTTCATTCCAGGCCTCAGAGGCGCGTTTATGATTACGGCAGGCCTCATTAAAATGCCAATCAGACCCATCTTAATTTGGGGAACTGTTTCAGCGCTCTTATGGAACTCGCTGCTGATTGCTTTAGGTTTTATTTTTAGCGACAGCATTGAAAAGATACTGAAGCTGATGGGAACCTACAGCAAAACGGTGCTCATCTTGCTGGGTATTTTGTTTATCGGATGGCTATTCTTTAAAATGGGACGTCCTCGTTCATATAACCGTCCCCGGGTTCAAAAGTAGCAGGTGCTCCGAAAGATCCTGCTGGCGCGCCGCCTTCTTCTCTAGCCGTACCCAAAAACACCAATTTATCGCAAACCACTTCTAGACTGGTGCGGCTTTGGTTGTCTTTGTCCATCCATTTACGGGCTTGGAAACGACCTTCAGCATAAACTTGGCGGCCTTTTTTCAAAAAGCGCTGAGCATTTTCAGCTGTTTTTCCAAAACAGATCAAAGTAAACCATTCGGTATGGTCAACGTATGTTTCGCCTTCTTTGCGGCGTTCAGTTACCGCAACGCGCAAGTTGCACATAGCTGTGCCACTTTGAGAATAGCGAACTTCAGGATCCGCGCCCATATTACCAATAATCGTCATTTTGCTCATGCCAGCCATTTTATCACCTCAAGGGATATAGCTTTAGGATGAATGCTCTGGCTTGTAAATATCTTTTGTTGAGTTTTTTAACGGCATTTGCATGCTGGGGAGCCAATCATGAAAAATTGTCTGATTTCGAGAAATCGATTGTTAATATTGGCTTAGAAAATAACAATCTTATTATAGATAAAAACCCAAGTAGAAAAACAATCCGGAACTTTTATTTCTACACCCAGGGGCCCTTTGATCCAACCGATAAGCTTTTGGCTTGGCTAGACCACACCCAATTTCGAACGCGCGACATTGCCCTCAAAAATCAGCTGTGGGCCTATTCGGGCGAAAAATACCGAGAACAAATCATAATCGAAAACGAGCGTATTTTATTAAACCCAGCGGTCAGAACTTTTGTTCTGATTTTCCCCGTGCAAAAAGCCAATGCGATTTCTGAAAGCGATGTCGATTTGCTAATTGTGAGCAAAGATATTTTTAACTGGCAGCTAACCTATAACCTATCTGGTTCCGGCAGTAATTTAACACAGTTTTCCTTAGGGCTGGCTCAAACCAACTTATTTGGGCTAAATAAGACCGTTGGTATTAATGCAGCCTTAGATCAGGCGTTGCTCAATCTGTCGGCCTATTATTTTGATCCCAGTTTGTTTTCGAGCAAGAATCAATTGACCCTTCAGCAAGGCGTCGTTCTCGATAGGCACAGTGGACACTATGAAGGCGTCAATGGCTCGATGCTTTTGACATACCCTCTTATGATCGAAACCGTTCGTTGGGGCTATTCAGCGGCTATTAACTATAGTTACCAACCTATTTATGACTTTCAAGGCGACAAGCTGAGACTTTATGAAGGTCAGGCACGGCAATATCACCAATTTCAAATCGTGCCGAATCTGACTTTAACTCGCTCTTTTGGAACCACCTACAAAAACAACCTCAGTGCAGGCTTTGGGCTCAACCTGGGAAAATACGAAGCTTTGGAGCCAGTGACAGAAGATTTTATCAAGCGCGTGCTCCCCAGGAACGAGCTGCAAAGCTATCTAATTTTTGGGTATAACTATTTTCAAAATAAGTTTATCGCTTTGTATAACTATAATACTTTTGCGATGACCGAATGGCAGCAACTTGGTGCCAGCATCAACTTCGTGAATCATGTGGGTTTAAGATTTCTAGGTAGCGACTTTTCGTTTTATAGGCCCGGACTCGCGCTTGGGCAGACTTTCGCTTTAGGCAAAGACAGTATTGTGAGCCTGATTGGCAGCGGGCAAACACGCATTCAAGATGGCCTTCTTAATAACCAGGCTTCTACTAGCTTAACGGCCGTGCTGCCAACCATCGCTGGCGTAGGGCGGTTTGTCCTGAGTGGCCTCTATTCAAATATTTGGAACAACCAAAATAATTTGCAGTCAACCCTCGGTGTATCCACTGGACTTCGCGGCGTGCCCTTTCGCTACTATCAAGGTACTCAGTTGCTTCGAACAAATCTTGAGTTTCGCACGGTTTCATTGCCCGCCTGGATTTTAAGGCTTGGGCTAGACGCATTTTATGACTTTGGTGCCGCCTTCAGTGACCAAACCGGGTTTAACCCTAGCCATGATGTGGGGCTGGGGCTGCGAATTTTGGTGGTTCCATGGAATCGAGTACTTTTACGCATTGACGCCGCGGTGCCTGTTGCAGGACCATTCGCAGGGATGAAAAATACTTTGGTCTCTTTCGGACTTGGACAAGCCTTCTGATTTACGCTCCAAGGCGTGGCAACTAAAAATTGTGCTTCGTGTTCCGCCTGCTGCGTTTCTCTGCGAATAGACTCCGTTCCAGGACTATCCACGCGTTTTGACAACGGTGAAGATATAACCAAAGCAGCCGGCGTTAAATGCAAGTATTTGACCAGCAATGGCTGCAGCATTTATGAAGTGAGACCTGCGGTGTGCAGGCGCTTTCAATGCGACTGGAAGATAGGCGTGAAAGGATTTGAAGAGCCGCCCCAAAAAATAGGCTACTTTGGGAAAAACCGTCATCTTTTTATTCTGGCAACTTAAAGAAACAGGCTGGAGATGCTTGTGCCGGTATGGACACGCCTAATCGCTTCACCCACCAAAGATGCACAAGACAGCACTCGGATTTTGGAGCATTTTTGAGCATCTGCATGCAAAGTGATGCTGTCAGTGACCACGACTTCAGTCAGAGCCGATTTCTCGATCAACTCAATGGCAGGATTCGAAAAAATAGCGTGCGTGGCATATGCCCAAACCCCTGTACAACCAGCAGCTATTAAAGCTTCTGCCGCTTTCGTTAGAGTCCCGCCGGTATCAATCATGTCATCAATGATGATGGCCGTTTTGCCGCTAACATCGCCGATAATATTCATGACTTCGGCCACATTAGCTCTAGGTCTGCGCTTATCGATAATGGCTAAATTCGTATGCAGTCTCTTTGCATATGAACGTGCACGTTCTACGCCGCCGGCATCGGGAGAAACCAGCACGATTTCTTCCGGATCAAATTTGGATTCAATATCTTCCAAGAAAATCGGCGTCGCATAGAGATTATCTACCGGCACGTCAAAAAAGCCTTGAATCTGTGCGGCGTGTAAATCGAGTGAAATCAATCTGGTTGCACCGGCAGCTTCCAAAAGATCAGCAACCAGTTTAGCCGTTATAGGCTCTCTAGGGCCCGCTTTGCGATCTTGCCGTGCGTAACCATAATAGGGAACGACCACGGTGATTTCAGTTGCTGAAGCGCGCTTGAGGGCGTCGATCATAATCAGCATTTCCATCAAGTTTTCGTTGGCTGGTGGTGCTACCGACTGCAAGATATAAGCGTGATGCCCACGAACACTTTCTTCGATGGTGAGAAAGATTTCCCCATCTGCAAAACGAGTGATTTTTCTAGCCCCTAATGGCTGCTTCAGGTACTCAGCCACGCGCTGGGATAGCTGCGGGTTTGAGTTACCGGCAAAAATTCGGATGGGGTCTTGCATTGGTTGGGGCGGAAGGATTCGAACCTTCGCATGTCGGCATCAAAAGCCGATGACTTACCGCTTGTCTACGCCCCAAAAAAGTCTTAGCCTCGAATTACCAATTAACCCGTACCTGTCAAGAGGAGTTTCGCCACATGAACCATAAAGTTGCTGATTTATCGCTGAAAGATTGGGGCAGAAAAGAAATTACCATTGCCGAATCTGAGATGCCAGGACTGATGGCGTTGCGAAAACAATACAGCCAAAGCAAACCTTTGCAAGGCGCCCGAATCGCTGGTTGTCTGCATATGACCATTCAAACAGCCGTATTAATCGAAACTCTGACATCGCTAGGCGCCGAAGTAACCTGGACTTCATGCAACATCTACTCCACGCAAGATCATGCTGCGGCTGCAATTGCGGCGACCGGTGTGCCCGTATTCGCTTGGAAAGGCGAGAGCGAAGAAGAATACGAATGGTGCATTGAAGAGCAGTTAAAAGCGTTCACAGACGGTAAGGCACCCAACATGATTTTGGATGATGGCGGCGATCTCACGCACATCGTTCACACCCGATACCCACAATATTTTTCAGGCTCAGACGCCATCCGTGGACTATCTGAAGAAACCACTACTGGCGTAAGGCGCCTTTACGAAATGGGTCAAAAAAAGACCCTCATGTGCCCAGCGATGAACGTGAATGATTCCGTCACCAAATCCAAGTTCGACAATCTTTATGGCTGCCGCGAGTCTTTACTTGACGGCATCAAGCGCGCCACTGGCCTCATGATGGCGGGCAAGGTTGTTGTTGTTTGCGGTTATGGCGATGTTGGCAAAGGCTGTGCTCAATCTGCTAGAGGCATGGGCTCCCGCGTGCTGATCACCGAAATCGACCCCATCTGCGCCCTGCAAGCGGCCATGGAAGGCTACGAAGTTGTCACGCTCGAAGAAGCTGCCTCTCAAGGCGATTTATTTGTCACGGCAACCGGCTGCTGCGATGTCATCCGCAGCGAACATATGAAACTCATGAAAAGCCAGGCCGTCTTGTGCAATATCGGCCATTTCGACAGCGAAATCGACGTTGCATGGCTAGAAAATAACCCGGAAGTTAAAATCGAAAACGTTAAGCCTCAGGTCGACCAATATATTTTCCCAGACGGTAAGCGACTAACATTGCTCGCCAAAGGCCGCCTCGTGAATTTAGGCTGCGCTAATGGCCACCCAAGTTTTGTCATGTCGACTTCGTTTACAAATCAAGTTCTGGCGCAAATCGCTCTTTGGAAAAACGAGGATCAGCGGTTCAAATCCGGCGAAGTTTATGTTTTGCCTAAGAAGATGGACGAAGAAGTGGCCGCTTTGCACCTGGACCGTCTAGGCGTCAAGTTAACCAAGCTTAATAGCAAGCAATCAGCTTATCTTGGCCTGCCTGTGGATGGGCCATTTAAGCCAGAGAACTATCGGTATTAACCTCACCCCGGCCCTCTCCATAAAATGGAGAGGGAGGAAAACACTATGTTTGAACTTCTTGCTAGGCATATTGGTCAGATTACGCTTCATAGGCCCAAGGCGCTTAATGCTTTTAACCACGCGCTGCTGGATGCGCTGGCGCAGGATTTAGAAACTGCGAAGCAGCAAGACCTTCGCGTTTTAATTGTCACCGGCTCAGGTGAAAAAGCCTTCAGCGCTGGCGCAGACCTGAAAGAACGTGCAAGCATGAGCGTGGATGAAACACGAGCGTTTCTAAAGAAAATCAACCTAGTTTTCGACGCCGTGGCCAACTTTGACGTACCCACCATCGCTTTTATCAACGGCGTCGCTTTCGGTGGCGGGCTCGAACTCGCCCTCGCCTGCGATATACGCGTCATGGCCCCGCACGCCCAAGTAGGCCTGACCGAGTGCTCATGGGGCATTATGCCAGGTGCTGGCGGCTGCATTCGTATGCCTCAAATCGTTGGCCCAGCCAAAGCAGCGGAGCTTATCTTTTCAGCTGCAAAAATAAGCGCAGAAGAATGTCTAAAAATCGACCTCGTCAATCAAATCGACGCGTCCCCTCTCCGCCTGGCTGATCAGATAGCCGCCTGCTCCAGCCTAAGCTTAAAGCAAGCTAAACTTGCCTTAAAAACACGGAGCGAATCAGAGCACTATGAAGCGCTTCTCAGCTCACCAGACAGACTGGAAGGTTTAAACGCGTTTATTGATAAGAGAAAACCAATTTTTTAACCGTATCTGATTAATGATTATTTTGAACCAATAAACCCTATTGCAATAATTTGCGGCATATTTACCATTGCGCAATGATCCGATTTTTTTGTTTTCAAATTTTATTAAATTTTTCACTGTTCGCAGAGGAACATTCTTTTACCAGCAAAAGCATTAGTTACAACTTAAACCCTGACCTGTCTCAAAATACGGAGTTGCACGTATCGAATTTACTTTTAGCTGAAGAAGATCAGGTCGGAGTGGCAACAGGTCTTTTCGTTGCGCTTGGGCTTGAGCCAATTTCTTATAGACCGGTTGGTAATATTATATACATTTGTGTCGGTCGGCAGAGCGTAGAAGCTGCAATTGCCCTCGATCGTCGAATTAGAGTTAATTTTAAAAAAATGACTTACGAGATATGTGCAGAAAGGCAAGGCAACACCCGAAAGTCGGTAGCCATTCAAATAGCTAAGCCTAGAGTCGAGAATCCCCAGCGCGTGCAACTGCCTGCAAAGGAAATCCCGTTTGCTGTCAAAGCAGTTAGTAGGAGGTCTTGGGCGCCCGTCACCGAGGAGGAAATCGACAAGATGACTGAGGTACGCATGACCAATTTGCCAGCTAATATTGACATTGGAAATGAATTAATTTTGCAGAAGCTAAATGGTGTTTTTTTTGCGTTAGGTATTGAAACAATACATTTCAGGATTTGCAGAGGAAGCCTAATCGTAGCTTTCGCTCGATCCGATGTTGAAAAAGTATTGGCGTTAAACGGTCGAATTAAGATTAATATGCTCAAGAAAACTTTCGTTCTTGAAAACTCCAGCGAAGATAATTTAGGGATAGAGCTGATACACTCACCTTTGCGATTATTGGAAGTCATGTCCCCCAGTGGCCCCCCTCATTTTCCAGGTCCCGTAGGGCCTGATAACTTTGGAGGTGCGGCGGCGGATGACGACAAACCCGATGCCGTACAAAATCCAGTGATTGAAACTCCCATTTCTGTATCCAACCAATCAAACCGAAGCTGGGCACCTCGAAGCGGACCATATTGGCATAATCCTTATGCAGCAATGCCTCGAAACAGGCCCTATGATGATGGCGATGGGGCAGCGCAACGATAGGTGTGGACACATCTTACATGAGATCTCCTAACATCGCCCAGGCGCTGCTTTTGAACTCCTGGAAGATATCGGATGATTCGATGTCTGATTTCTTAAGTTCGACGGCAACGTCGGATGCCATGTCTTCTAAAATCATCTTTTCGATATCGGTCGCAAAAGAATCGTTATGAACCACCACCAAGCTTTCTGAGTTTAGGCTTGCGGAGCGGTTATCTAGATTGAACGAGCCTACCATCGCCACTTTCCCGCCATAAGATGCTGTTTTTTGATGCATGGTGCGTTTGCCGGTGCGCTCGAAGATTCTCACGCCCGCTGCCATGAGATCTCGATAGCAGCATAAGGTTGCGGCGGCGTTGATTTGAGGCAAGTCGGTGCTTTCCATACTGTTGGTTACGATGCGCACGTCAACGCCACGCAAGGCCGCTTGTTTTAAAGCCTCACCGTAGGCTTGCAGGCCTCCGAGAGGCAGGAAGTAAGCAGACGCTTCGTAGGCTTTATCACCGGCTTTTAGCGCCTTTAACGTTTCTATTTTCGAGTTGGTGATTGGATGCGCAATGCCATGTTCAGGTCGGCTTTGAATGACTTGAACGTCCATATTTTGATTTCCTTGCTGTAGCTTGACTAGCGACAGTGATGGCAAATCCAGCTCTTCAAAAGTAAGCGTCTTCCAGTTTCGAGCAAAATAACCTGCTGCTTGACCGGCGCCTGAACCTTCAATCAACACATCTGTGTCGCGCCAAGCAGGGCGCACATTGCCGGCAGCTTTTATCTCTTTATTCAGACCGCCTTGGAGGTATTCGTCCGCAATGTTCATGCCTCCTAAAATGGCGCTGTGGCCATCTACCACTAAATATTTTTCATGCCAGCGGTGATTTAAATTAAGCAGCTGTTTGAAGATGGCCAGCAACTCGGAGATGTTCACCGGATGCGCAAGGTCAATATGAGCTAAGCGTTCAACGGTATTTGCCGCGCTCTCATTATCGCCAAACATCATCGTTAGCCCTTGATGAAGCTGTTTTCGGTCTTCAGGCGGTAAACCGATATCAACATTTCCCAAGGCAGCTTTGGCTAAATGAGCGCAAGTGGCTAAGGTTTCTCTTGGGTCTGACAGATCGTTAAGGCCGCCAAGTGATTGAAGCGTTAAATGACGGGTTACCACGGAAACGATGGACGCAAAGCCCCGCATGGCGAGATTGCTATAGGTCTGCAAGTGAACGCCGTTTTCCTGCAACATCTTATAAACCCGATTATCCCGAATCACGTCGTCGATCGATTCTAGATTTCCCAAACTGTCGACAATCACATAAACATCGACACCTCGCTTATGTGCATCGACCAGAGCCCTGGCAGTGGCCATGCCTGTTTCATCGTCTTTAAAAATTAAACTTTGCAAGAAAATCGATTTTTGAGCGCCATCAATTAGCTCCAAGCGCTTGGGAAAGGAAGCCTTGCCGTCTCGAAGTAAAGAGACGCCATTGTCTAACTGGATTGCAGATTCGCCAGCCCGTTCCATACACGCTCGCCAAGTCGCACTGCCAAGAGGGCCCGCTGCAGGCTTAGAAGGATCGGCAATTTCTTCTTTTGCCCAGACAAAGCGATTCAGCGGATCTAAAAAGCTGCTCACCCCGGTCGTTTTTGGTCGTAAGGCAAGTCGGTAGCCAGAAAAGAGCTCATAGTTTAGTTCGCGCTCAAAAGGAATTAATCGCTCTGGATTAATACGATAGGTAATGCGGCCACGTTTCAGACTATCGGCGTTGACTTCGACGTCCAAATCGCCGTGCATTTGACTGTGAAGTCCGCGCCAAACAAAATGCGGATGCGACACCGTTAATTTCGCATTTGCTTTGGTATTTTTGCCTTGCACGCGAAAAAATGCGCGCTCAAATTTGGCTCTTAGCGCCCTAATCTCTATCGGATCTATTTCAGCAACATGGGCGTCAACGAGATAATCAGTTTGAACATTCGAAAGGTGATTAGAATTGAGCCGGGCCGAGGCTTGGACGTGGCTACCTGCGCCGCCTATCACCATCGGGACTTGAGCATTTTCCTGCACGTTCACCAAAAAGCCAGTTGGCTGCAACGCCAAATCGCCTGCGACAAAGCCGCTAACAGCGGGCTCTCCAGCTGGTAAACCGGCAATCACAACATTGCCGTTAAAAATAGCCCGTGAAGATGCCAGCTGAAGAGAGCTTTGAAACTCGGGACTTTCTCTGACGTACACCAGCCCAGACGGCGCAAGAGAAGCATTGACGTGAACGTTCAGGTCCGCTTGGGGATGAGCTGAATGGATTTGAATAGACTCACTCGGAATCGTCAAAATGGGTGCATCCGTATGCAATTGAAGTGAGCACTTTGCTTCTCCAAAAAGCGCAGATACCTTGTCGAGCATGGCGCTGAGATTCATATTGGTCAAATCTGCTGGCTTATTTGCCAGCGTTTCCAGCACCAACTCTAATTTAGGAAACATTTCGGGTTTAAACTCAGTTTGGATATGCGCGCAACTGAAGCCTTTTTTGATTTTCCCCTGAAACAACACCTCGCCCATAGGCCCGATTTCAACGCCAGATATGATGACATCCGCGAAGAAATCTTTAAGGCCACTACTCCAAACAGGTTTTTGAAACGCTGACGCCGGATTACAAATTTTCAAAGGAGGAGATATCTGCACCGAAAGCTTTGCAATTTTGGATTTGTGATTCTCATCCCGCGTTAACACCATCGTTAACCAAGCAGAGGTATTTGGCTGCACCCTGACTTTAGCGCTTTTAAATTGGCTGGGCATCTCATGTTTGCCTTCTCGAAGCGGGATGCTGATGTGTAAAATGCCATTTTGAATACTATTGAGATCGAGTTGCTTGACGCCAAAGCGCCCGTCAAATAAATCCGCCAAGGCTCCGAAATCCACCTGCTCTGATACCGGCTCCTCCATAGATTGCTCGGGCGGACAAAATACCGATTGACTGGCGGATTGAATCTTCATGGGACTTTATTGCGATAGTGTCTACTTTTTGGCGGAACCCGTGTTAGATTGGCTGCATGAGCGCTGAGCTTCACGCTGCGAATCAAGCCACTTTTAAAACCACCAACAAATCGATCGATATTCTAAAACCAAGTTCTATCCATGAAACGCAGCAGATAGTCAAAAGCGCCTTTCAAAATCGCACACCTCTCTACCCGCTCAGCAGCGGCAAGAATTGGGGGAACGGGACCAAAGTTCCCTGGCAGGACGGCTGCACCTTACTCGATTTAAGCGCTCTAAATCAAATCGTAGATTTTGATGAATCTATAGGTCTGGTTACCATTCAGCCTGGCGTGACCCAAAGGCAACTTCTGCAATTTCTGCAGGAGAAAAATTCAAATCTGATGCCCGCGATGACCGGGAGCTCCTTAGATTCAAGTCTGGTTGGAAATATTCTAGAGCGAGGCGATGGATTCGGCGCACATGGCGAGCGCTCTCGCTACGCCAATGTTCGCGAAGTTATCTTGCCGAGTGGAAGCATCATGCGCCTCGATCAATCATGTGGCCCCAGCCTCGGAGGTCTATTTTTTCAATCCAACTTAGGCATCGTGACCCAAATGACTCTTTGCCTAGAGCAAAAGCCAAAATTTTATCATCAAGCGCAATTTAGCTCGGACAGTACCAATGCTTTAGCCTTGGAAATCGATTGCCTGAGAACGCTATATCAACAAAAACTAATTTCTTACGCATCGATTTGGAATTCCCACAAGATTGCCGCACGTCAGCAAGCTTTAGATGTTCACCTGCCAGCATGGGCGGGCTTCGGGGCGCTTTTCGCTTTTAATCAAGAAATAGCCATCGCTCAAATAGCTTGCGTCAGAAAACAAATGCCTAAAGTTCAGATCATCCAGCAAGAAATAGACCTCAACGCCTTTGAAAATATACAGGCGGTCGATCCTACTCGAGAGCATTGCGGCCTCATATGGATCACGTGTGCTCTTCCGTTTAAGGGAATCGATGTCCAAAGGGCCATGGAACTGATCGAACATGACTTCTTAGCTGCAGGCCTCGCGCCGCAAATCAGCTTGATCGCTAACGACTGCCAGCGAATTAAGTTAGTCATCGCCATTATCTATAACCGAGAAGATTTCGGGATGGATGACATCGCTCAAAACTGCCATGACAAAGTTTTAGGGAAACTCATACACGCGGGTTACCCACCCTTTAGGCTTGGACTACAATCCTACTGGGCAAGTCAAGACAACGCGCTTTATGCACAAATTAAGGATCTGATAGACCCTGACCATATGCTATCGCCAGGACACTACTCGCCGCTGCCCAAACGTTTTTCTTCACGTTCCAGTTCTTCTTTATAAGTAACGCTATAACGAGTCCATGGACGCAACTTCAACCTGGCATACCCGATAGGCTCGTCTGTACCCTCACAAAGGCCAAAGGTGCCATTGTCCACTTTGTCGATGGCGCGCTCTACTTCACGAAGCAATTTCGCATCGCGGTCCATGAGGCGAGCTTCTAGAGAAATTTCTGCATCTTCAGACGCAAGGTCAGCCTCGTCACCGGGTGTTTGCTCAGAGGCAGTACCACTACGGCGTTTTTTCAATTTTTCTTGCAATTCAGTGCGCATTTCTTCGAGCATATTAACCAGCTCACGTTGCTGTGTGTCGGTTAAAGCTCTTTCAGTTGATTTGGATAAAGCCATCCGACTTACTTATCCAAAAGCCTGCCGGTAATCAATATAATCCGTCATTTCCTGGTCATTAATAGGCGATTGCTCATCAAAAAACCGATGAACCGCTTCTTCCACCGCTTCAGGATGATCCAAATGCATCACTTGTTCTCGAAAAATACCTGCATTTTTAAAGCCTTTAGAATACCAGACCAGATGTGTTCTAAATGCGCGTAAAGAATTTACTTCAAGATGCTCCTTAAAATGGCGCAGAATTAAGTCACGTCGTTCCGACGTCGATGCTTTGGCTCCACCCAGCAGCTCTCTGAAAATCCAAGGATTGCCCAAAGCGCCGCGACCAATCATCACTGCATCACACCCACTTTCCTGCATGCGCTGGCGCGCCTCGTCAGGGGTGGTGATATCACCATTGCCAATGACGGGAATTTGAAGGCGCTCTTTAACTCGCCTAATAACATTCCAATCTGCCAAACCCGAATAGCCTTGAGCTCTCGTACGCCCATGAATCGCTAAAGCTGCGCAACCTGCATCTTCCAAAGCAAGCCCCATTTCAACGCAATTAATATTTTGAGCGTCCCAACCCGTGCGAATCTTTACCGTCACAGGAACTTCATGTCCTAAAGCGCTGCGCATGGTCTTCACCAGTGAAGCCGCTCTGATATTATCGCAAAGCAGCGCAGAGCCCGCGCCCGTTTGCGTGACTTTCTTAACAGGGCAGCCCATATTAATGTCAATAATCTGAGCGCCATGTTTGGCAGCATAAACCGCCGCATCGGCCATGGCTTTTTCTTCACCACCGAACAGCTGTACAGAATAAGGAATTTCTTTTTCAGCGTTATATCTCAGATAGCGCTGCGTACGTTCATTTTGATAGCAGATGCCTTTGGCGGAAATCAATTCAGTGGTAGCAAGACCGGCGCCCAACTCAAAAGCCATGACCCGAAATGGCATCTCACTGACACCTGCCATGGGCGCCAAAAAATATGGCGTCCGAATTAAATGTTGGCCAATACTGAACATACTGATACATAAAAATTTGTATCTATTTTGTCTAGAGAGGTCACTTTTATGCATCCTGTCTTACTGGATCTGCCATTCATCAACCAACCCATCCATAGCTATGGCGCTCTCATTGTCATTGGGTTTTTATTGGCGCTTCAAGTGGCGAAGTGGCGTTGCCAACGGCTAGGCAAGTACGAATTGGACGCTTTGGACTTTGGCTTTTGGGCATTGGTAGGCGGCCTTATTGGCGCTCGCCTGGTTTTTATTGCCGTTGAATGGCAAGATTACTTCGTTCATACCCCCTACACTAAAATCCATAGTCTAGGCATTGAGATCCCGAGTGTGTTTGCCTTCTGGCAGGGCGGCTTAGTCTACTGGGGTGGATTTCTAGGCGGATTTATTGCCTGCATTATCTTCACGTTGGTTCGCAAATTACCCTCTTTGCACTTTTTTGACATTATGGTCGTTGGCGTGCCATTGGCTCAGATTTTTGGCCGTTTAGGCTGCGTTGCAGCAGGATGCTGCTATGGGCAACCCTTAGCAACAGAACACTCGGTTGGCATCTTGTTTCCGCCAGGCTCTGCGGCGTTCGACACCTTGGTAGGCTCCAGCTCCGGGGACGTTAAAAACTACATGATCGAGCATGCGCACACCTGGCCGCTTTTTCCATCCCAGCTGGTAGAAGCCTTTGGTGCTTTGGTCATTTACGGGTTGCTGGTGCTGTTAAGCGAGCGCAAGCAGTTCCATGGTCAAGTATTGCTGGCCTACGCCGTCCTATACTCGGTGATGCGCTCATGCTTGGAGCTATTTAGAGGCGACGCCGCTCGTGGCTACATGTTCAACGGGCTTTTGACGACCAGCCAATTTATTTCACTCTGCGTCGTCGTGATTGCTGTCTTAACAAGCGCTATAATGACCTATCGGCACAAGAAGAACCTGTCTTTCAACCGATAGTCCAAAGACCATTTGCCAGGCCCGAATACGATAATCATCAAGCAAGCATAGGCAAATACCAATGGGATTTGAGCCAGGAAGCTTTCTGTCTGGCCAGAACCGTGGCCCAAAAAGTAATATTTAGTTGGATCCATCACCGCCGCGACCACCATGGTGATGAGCAGCGGGATCGCAGCAATACGGCTAAGAAAGCCTATCACCAAGCAAATCCCACCAAAAAACTCGGCTGACGCTGATAAATAAACCATAAACTCGGGAGAGCCAAAGCCTAGGCTATGATAATAAGCGACGTTCGATTCAACGTGGGTGAATTTATACCAGCCTTCCAAAATGAACAGCACGCCCCATAAGACGCGTGTCAAAAAGAGCACCGGCGTTTGCGCCCAATGGTCAACTCTTAAAAAGGCATCATCAATAACTCGTATCTCTTTTATTTCTCTTTCCATTCCATAAGAGTATCTAAAGAGTAAAGTTAGCCGCAAGCGATAAGTTACTTAAAAATTGCACCTGATCGATTACCGCTGGATTTTGCAGTGCCCTCAAAGTCCAGTTTAGTGAAAGCCAAGATAGCAAATTACAGCCCAGGGTACTGCTCAAATCAAAGCTAAAACGACTCCAACTGCCCGGGGGCTTTATTTGCGGCGTTTGCATCAATGCATAGACAACATCGAAATCGACACGATAAGACAGCTTTTTATCAAAGAAGTTGGTTTTGAACAAAATCCCACTGCCCGGCCCTATTTCGTAAACATTGGCCAGTTGCTGTACATCAATATAATTGGGATCACAGGCACCGTTACAAGAAATAGCACGCTGTCCTTCCCCCAAGTTTTCACGAAAAGCAGCGCCCAAACGATACTCGAAAAACACCTCTGGCTTATCGACGAATTGGGCAAACAGACCCAACCATTGTTCCAAGAACATGGGAGCAAATGCGCTGCTCAAATCCAAGCTGGTTACATTATTAACGGTTGTCTTTTGGCCAGTCAGCACATCCGTTATTAAATAATTATTCTCACCGCTTTCTATATCTTTACCTGGCAGCATCGAAGTTTTCATATTCAGCATCGCGAAATATCCGAACCAAGGGAGCTGATGATAAAGGTAAATCGAGCTAATCTTTAGATTATCTGACGTTTTAAGCCATGCATACGGTAGCGGGTAGTATGAGTAGCCCAATGATAAAGCCAAGTTGTTTCGCCACTCATGGTCGCCATCTTTATACTTAAGCTCCATATTTCCTTGAAGCGATGGGTATACCGCCGTGTTTCTACTGCTCGTACCCACAAAATTTTGTGTTGCCGTCCAAGAGAATGTCGCGCCTAAAGTTCCGCTAAACTGCCAAGGTTTAAGAGCTGGGGTCGCAGAAGACTTCAGATCTAATTGAGTAACCTGAGCGCTCAGGGAAACGGCAACCAACGCAGCTAAGAGAATAATTTTCCGCATAAGTTTACCAACAGATTTGCGAATCAATTTGTTCCACAAAAGGCCAAATCCAGGCTGCCCAGCCTATATTGAAGATGAACAGATTTTACAAAATGGCGTTCTGCTTAAGTCTCTTGGCTATGACCGCATCAGCTGAAGAGATAAAACACCTCTCTAAAGTCAATATTCTATGCACCGGCCAGGAAGCTGTCTTAAAAATTGCTCAAGAAGGAAATGCACTAATCGCCACATTCCAGCGCGGCCGCATTCGATTTCAGCGCGTTTTTTCCGAACAGCGAAATAACGCAAAAATGCAGTCGGCCACGGTGATGAGCCTTGGATTCCACGAAGACACCCGTTGGCTAAGTTTTATCGGCACCATCCGTACCAGACAGGCAAAAAAATTTGAATTAGCCGAATGGGTCGATTTGATGCTGGATATCTCACCCAACGGCCTCATCACATTAAATCGCCTGGAAATCTCTTTATCAGGCTTTAAAGAAACCTATGCCGATTTCGGTCTCAATACCAAGTGCGTGGCAAGCTATAAATAGCGGATTTATAGACCTGCCATATCGATGACAAATCGATACCTAACGTCACTCTTAACAACACGCTCATAGGCTGCATTTACTTCTGCCGGTGAAATCAGCTCAATCTCTGGGGTAATTTCATGCTTGCCACAAAAATCGAGCATCTCTTGGGTTTCTTTCAGCGAACCGATTAAAGATCCTGCATATGAGCGGCGCATCCCAATCAACGGAAAGGCGTGAATTGCCGGCGCCTTTTCTGGCACTCCCACAACAACTAGAGTCGCATCCAATTTTAACATTCCCAAATAATCGCCCATATTCAAATCAGCCGACACGGTATTAACAATCAAATCAAAATGGCCTGCATATTGTTTAAACACCTCAGCGTCATGAGTCAGAACAAAATGATGAGCGCCCATTTTTAAAGCATCTTCACGCTTTTTTTCCGAGTGACTTAAAACGGTAACTTCTGCTCCCAGGGCAGCGGCCAGCTTTACCCCCATATGGCCAAGACCTCCCAGACCTAAAATCGCCACTTTCTTGCCCGGACCCGCCTTCCAATGTTTGAGCGGAGAATAAAGCGTGATCCCAGCGCAAAGCAAAGGTGCTGCCTTTTCAAGCGAAAGTGAAGTAGGAATTCGCAAAACGTAATTTTCATCAACCACAATCGTGTCTGAATACCCGCCTTGCGTGACACCCTGCGTATGTGGATCGGGTGAGTTATAAGTGTATGTCCCACCCTTAACGCAATATTGCTCTAGATCCTGCTCGCAACTTGAGCATGCTCTGCAGGAATCTACCAAACACCCAACACCGACCCGATCACCAACTTTGTACTTAGTGACGCCTGATCCAACGGCGCGGACTATGCCGGCAATTTCGTGCCCCGGCACAAGGGGATAGGTGACATTGCCCCATTCGCTACGCACCGTATGGATATCCGAATGGCAAATGCCGCAAAACTTAATATCAATAACGACATCACGTTCTTTGGGCTCTCTGCGTTCGAAAGCATATGGGGCAAGTGGTTCTTTTGAAGAAAAAGCGGCAATCCCTTTGGCATTGATCATGTGGATGCCTTATCGTTAATGCAGGAAAAAATCATGAACATTTTCTTAACTATCTTGCAAGTTCTTCTCGCTATTCATACCGCTGTTGGCGCCGTGTGGAAGTTTTCGAATCCAGCACAGATCATCCCGTCATTGAGCATCATCCCTGAAAATTTATGGTTGGCTTTAAGCATCCTAGAATTGCTCTGCTGCTTAGGGCTAATCCTACCGATAATAATCAAGCGCCTAAACAAGTTGGCTTCAGCTGCCGCGCTGGCCATTACAGCTGAAATGCTGGCCTTTTGTGGCGTGCATCTATACTCAGGCTACCCACAACATGGTCAGATGATTTATTGGTTGGTGGTTGCAGCCATCAGCGCGTTTGTCGCTTATGGCAGATCAAAAAATTAGGACAAATGGTGGAGGCGGCGGGAATTGAACCCGCGTCCGAAAAATCGTCTCAAAAAACTTCTACACGTTTAGCCTTCGTATAATTTCGCTATTCAACAAGCCCGAAGGCGGGCGATGAATGGCGCCTTCGATTATCTCCTCACCACCCTTTGAAAATCGAAGAAAAAAGAGTGGCCAGCCTGATTGATGCATCGACCTCCCCCGCTCAGACGGTGCCGGGGAGCGATGAACTACTTATCGTTTTTTAGGCGACAGCAAGTTTAGCGCTGTTATTGTTAGCGTTTATATTTTTCCAGTTTTTTTAACACGGTTACTGAAAACCCGCGACGTGCCATTTTTCGTTCTTATTCCCCGTCGAAACCAGGTCGCCCCCATGGCGTCCTACTAAACCATTTTAGGCTTAAATTCGCCAAAGCGCAAGGCTAAGGCCTGGTTGAGAGATCTTCATCCGTGGGGCAAATGGACATATCAATTTTGGGGGCTGCCGCTGTGACACAAGCAGGGTTCGTTTCGTCCGTCCCTGGCACGACTTGCAGCCAAACAGGCCTCGTAAAACCGTTCACAAAGGTCACGTCTAAATAAGTCGTAGGCCCTAGCGTGCTGCCATTACCGGTTTGTTCACATCCCGCGGTATTCGCAAGCGTACAACCGAAAGTGCCCTCTACCGCCGTTTCGATATCTGGTTGAGGCCCGTACGAACGTCCAGTATAACCGCCATTATCTCCTGTTTCACCTGTCGCGCAATTAAATCCGGTCGGATCACATCCAGTTTTCGACCAAATATTAAAGCTTTGCAGGCCTTTTGCCTGCGTCTTATAGCGGTGACTACTTCCTGGCGCCAACGAAATTAAACAATCGTCAGCATTGACAGTCATATTTGGGACGCCTGTAGGCGGTGGCACACAATAAGCTGGAACAGGAGCGGCCGCGGGCACTGGTTTAGCCTGCACCCAAATAGGATAACTGCAGTTGTTGTATGCCCCGAATCTGGAATCAGACGTCCCAAAGATGGTGCTGAGTTGCGCATTGGATAAAACGGCTGAGCCTGGGCAAAATATAGCAATGCTCTTTGACTTCGCCGAGTTACAAACGGTTTGGCCTGCAGCATCGTCGTATTGCCAAGTATAATACCCTTTGGGATTGACAGCCTTAAGGTTGGCCACATACTTAGATCTCGATAATGGTCCCATGGCGCCAATAATATGTGCCAGCCCCCCAGTAGACGCACCACCATTCGCTGCGAAGCAAAAACCTCTGTTATCACCACAAAAATTGCCCCAAGCATTTAAAATAGAGTAATTCGTATTGCCAGCAACGTTCGGCACCGGAGACGTTTGACCACTGATATCATCGTTACTGTAAGGGTTTGCATAGAGAAGGGTCGCGTCCAAATAAGTAGGCACTTCCACCGGAACAACGATGCTCGGATCCTCATAAGTAATTTGATTGCCTATACCGAGGCCGCCCCAGACAGTTGGAGCATTCACAATCGTCGCTGGAGACATGCACCCAAGAGGTTTGCCAGAGTCATACAAATTTTTGACCTGCAGGTTTATGGACTCCATTGGGGTCGTTGTTTTAACCCAGTTTTGACAGGAAAATCCGTTGGCAAAGCTGCTATCAATCTTACAGCTATCGACTATTGGTCCTGCAGGTGTGATCTGTTGTCCCGGTGCAGTTTGGCTTTGATTCTGAATAGAACACGTACCCGTTTGGGAAACGGTTCCCCCTGAAGTCATTACATAGAAGTAACAATTATTGCCCACCGCAGAGTTGACGGTAGGACAGCCAGGGCAATTGAGCGTGGCACCAACAGGACAAAGCCAGGCTTTGAAAGCATTCACGGGGATTCCTGCCGCAGCATAATTTGACTGATCTACAATCGAACAGTTGGCATTAACGGGGCGTTCAAACACATCAAGCAACTTTCGGTCGTAGCCTGTGAAACTCGTAATCGTATTAAACCTTGGAGCAGCTTTCAGATAAGCCATCGCAGCGGACCAATTAGCCTGACCAATTTGGTTGAGCGCATCGGTTAATCCGTTTTCCTGCCACGCTGCCAAAAATTCAGGCGTATAGACAGAGCCCCAAAGCACCTGATCAGCGGCATCATTGCTATAAAGCGCCCAATTCGTTCCGTCTAAGCCGGAAGGATTAGACGGTGTATTTGGATTTTGGGAACCGGATCCGCTCGAGCAATCAAGAATAAGTACTGTCAGCAATCCGAAGAAAATCAAATTTAGGCGCACATAATTAGCATATAATTTGATCCAACTGACAATCAAGTATCTTCTTGAATGATTTGCTCAAGCGCAGCCTGAGCCTTTTCGCCTTCTGGGGTGTCTGCAAAGTTTTTACTCACATATTCAAAGCGAGCGGCCGCGCCTTTAACTTTGTTTCGCTTTAAGTAAAACTGACCGACGTGTAAATCTCTCGCCGCAAGCTGAGATCTGAGTTGCAGACGCATCTTTCGGGCTTCTTCCACCGATTTGTCTTCAGGATACTGAGCCAAATATTTGTCCAAAGCAGTTAAAGCTTCGGCAGTAGCCGTCTGGTCTTTCACGTAATTGCTGGGAAGAAAGAAGTAATTTTCTGGAATGGCATTGTAGTAAGCCTTGGCGATTTGAAACCAAGCATAAGCGTTTTGCTCATGTCTTGGATGGAAACGAAGATAGAAATCATAGGCGTCAGCTGCCTCCAACCATTTTTCTTGAGCAAAATACAGATCGCCCAGTCTTAAATCACTCAAAACGGCATATTTCGAGTAGGGATATTTACTTCGAACTTCTTCGAAATGCTTGTGTGCGTCTTCGTAAAGTTTGGCCGCAAATGCTTTCTCTGCAGCTTCGTAGGTGCCTTTAATGTTGTCTTGGTAGGAAACCGTTTGGCCAGTTTGAACGCCGGCGCAAGATCCGAGCAATACAAGCGATAACAAAGCAAAGCTTTTCATTCCGACACTCCTACATCAATGAGTTCAATCTGTCTTTCAGGGACAGAATAACCTAAAAAAACACTCGATAGCGCTCTGAACCGCTCAGGCGCATCGGTAACATAAACTTTAAGCTCACCGCTGTCTCTATTTGACGGTTCAAACTGCGCCAATGCCGCTGTGGCGTGCCCACTATCGATCCAAATCGTTTCAGCTGGCATCACTTTCTTCAATGTCGTCAATAGCATCGGATAATGCGTACAGCCTAAAATAACAGCCTGAGGAAGCTTCGGCAGCTGATCCAAATAGTGCCGCGCTAGACTTTCAGCGATGGGGCCTTCAATCAGACCTTCTTCTACCAGCGGTACCCACAATGGGCAAGCCAATGAAAATACCTCGCCCTTATACCCCTGATTATTCAAAGTTTTTTCATAGGCATTGGAGCCAATGGTTCCTGTGGTTGCTAAAACCGCAACCGACTTGATTTCGGGCCGATTCGAAACTTCAAAAGCGCCTGGTTTAATAACGCCTAGCACCGGGATCGAAAGCTCTTTTTGTAACGCAGGCAGAGCATGAGCAGTCGCCGTATTACAAGCCACCACCAGAAGCTTAAGATCTACCGAACGCATTAAAGCTTTGGCATTGTTTAAAGCATACTTAATAACTGTTTCAGGGCTCTTGGTGCCGTAGGGAACGCGAGCGGTATCCCCCAGGTAAGCCATTGATTCATTAGGGAATTTCTTCAAAAGCGCAGATAAAACGGTTAAACCGCCTAATCCCGAGTCAAATACCCCAATGCTTCTATTGTCTGCCATATTCGCTGATATACTATATAAATATTGCAAAAAATCAACTGGGGCGAAACAAATTGGACCTTCAGCCGATATGCCCCATATGGCTCATCGCATTTTGATTGCCGACCCCAATAAGACGGTCCGACTGGCCGCACAAATGATATTTGCCAAGTCTCCAGATGTCATCCTGGCCACTGCTATCAATAGCTTTGATGCGCTGAACAAAATGCATTTGCTAAAACCGGTGTTCACACTGATGGATGCGGAGCTTGCTCATCAATTATGCACGAATCTAAGTCGGACACCTTGCCCGGTGGTCGTTCTAAGAAAGCCGTTTTCTACGGTTGATTTGGTCGCTCAAGTAAGAGAAGCCTTAAGCAGCCTGATTCCACAAAGCCAGAATCAAAGTTACCCCACCGAGGCCAGCGAAAATAATGTCTAAAAGCATCGAAATCATAAAAGGCGTAAAAAATCTTTTAGCAATTCGAGCGATCGATTCAAGTCGCTTTTGGTCAACCTGATAAAATTTGTAATTAATTGTCTCGATATAGCGCTTCAATAAAAAAAATAGAAATACCGCGCCAGCACTTGAAAATACGCTCAATGCGATACCTAGGTTTTGCGGATAGATCATACCTTGATCGAGCACACTAATCGCCACCGTAATCGAAATGGCGTTGACACATAGCATTGCCGTCAAAAAATGGCTTAAAAGTCCGGCTTTGATGTTTCCAAATTCGGACACAGAAACATTTTTAATGTATTCCATATATAATATATAACATAAAACCGAAATAAAACGCGCGTTCCAACTGTTAACCTTAGATGAATAGATGGACAATGTTAGTCATATGCGCCTACGGATTTACGTGCCAAGCCCAGAAAGTTTTTCAAGATCACATATATAGCTACAATGCCAGCGTGTTTTTCGATCAAAGCGGGCTTTCGGTCAATGCAACGCCCCATGAGCGAGAGGCCGAATTCCTCAAACGTAAAGCCAAAGCTTACCAACAAGTCGTTGCTTCTGCCGTTGCTCCCATGATCATGGGGGGCGCCCTTTATGTGGGTTATATTTCACTACCACATCGAGCTAATCGGCCACCTGCAGCTGCTGCTGTTGGATTCGGCAGTGCAGCACTCTTTTTCTCAACGGTTTTTTCAGGCATCGTTCAAACCATCACACAACCGTACTCATTGGAGCTGCAGCAAAGTATTACTGGCTTTATTGAGTCTGCGCGCCGAATATTTTCCGGCCCCCCCAATGATGAAATTCAGCAACTTGAAATCGAGTATGTTAAAACCAAACCTCAATACTCAAGCAGCGCCAGTGGAGCCATCGAATGGCATTTCCGAAAATTAAGAAAGCCGGATTCCATGCGGATGATCGAAACCTCCGGGCAAAAAGAAGACCCAGCTCTACTCTTTTTGCGAAACGCGCTTTCTCTGCCCAGACTCCCTAAAAAGATTACTTACGATCAAGCCCGGTTCATGAGGCAATTTGCGCCTTACCAAGAAATGATGTCTGGCAACCCATTTCATGATTTCGAGAGGTTTGGCCGTGCGCTTGCCAGAGCCAGCACACATCAAAATCTAAAGCTTAAAACGTCCCTTTATCTTCAAGGCCCACCCGGCGTTGGCAAAACAGAAGCTGTTTTCAGACTAGGTGCAGCTCTAGACATTCCAGTAATCAAAATAAATCTAGCCGAATTTCATAGCATTGCCGACCTGAAGGGAAGTAAATGCGAATATTTTGGAGTATCGAAGTGTACTCCGGGCTATATTGCAGAAGAGTTGATACGACTATCCAGTGAGGGTAAGCCGTTTAAAAATGTCATCCTATTTTTCGACGAAGCCGACCAGGTCCTGAATCGTAGACATGAAGGACAAAGTCACGAATTCGTATCTTTCATGCTAGACCTTCTAGAAGGCAAAACTCAATCGCTTCACAATTCATATTTTGGCTTCGACATCGATATCAGGCATTTTGCCTGTATTCTCGCTGGCAACCAAATGCTTCAAAATGCCGCTTTAGAAAGTCGGCTGGATTTGGTGACTTTTGGAAACTACACGAAAAGCTATCGCATTGCTGCGGCCAAAGAACGCTTTTTGCCTGAGATTTTATCGCAATATCAAAACATAATTGGACTCGGCGATTTCACCGAGCAAGACTGGAAAGCGATAGACGCTATCGCCGCATCCGAGCATGCCGTTTTAGAAACAACCGGCCAAGATCCAGGATTTCGAAATCAAATCAGAGCTTTAGATCGTTTCGTGCATCAAAAAATCGGAGACTCGCCATCAGCAGCATCGTCAGCCAACTGAAACTGAAGGCCAAAATCGGCACCAAAACGGGCCATTTTTTCTTCCTGTGCCTTGCTGGCACCCACTGAAATTGCACCTAGTCGGCAAGCGCATTCAAACAGCTTGCCGGTCTTATTTTTGAGTGTTTCCACAGTTTTTCGAGGGCTGATCAAGTCATCGACTTGGCCCAAAATCATCCCCAAGCTGCCGATAGCCTCGGACAAAACCAAACACTGCCTAGCTGGTTGAACGGCTGCGTTTGCTACAAACCTGAAAGCGTCAGATAAAAGCGCGTCCCCAGTTAAAACCGCAATCGCTTCGCCAAACTTTCGATGTGTGCTGGGTTTACCGCGGCGATAGTCATCGTCATCCATGCACGGCAGATCGTCATGTATGAGCGAATATGCGTGTATGTATTCCACTGCCAGCGCAGCGGGCATAGCTAAGCGCAACGCATGCTTGCCGGAGAGCTCTGCTGCCTCAAAAACCATAAGCGGCCTAATTCTTTTACCTTCGCCTAAGAGCGCATAACTCATGGCTGCTTTCAAAAGCTTGGCGGCAGGCGTTTTGTTGCCTTCAAAGCGTTCATCCAGACTGCGCTTAAGGCGCATTTCAAAGTGGCTTTTTAGTTCCATCGGCCATCAACTGTTCGATTTTACCTTGCATTTCTTGCAGGCGTTTCTCTGCGTCTTTAACCGCTTTCACGCCTTGCTCATAAATTTCCAAGCTCTTTTCCAAAGGCTGATCGCCTTTTTCAAGTTGACCAATTAGGGTCTCTAAGGTTTTTAAAGTTGTTTCAAATTCCATTTTTCTCTCTCACTGTGACACCTAAACTTCCGTCCGACAACCGAAGGCTCAAGGAGTCTCCTACTTTGACCTGCTCTATCCGTGAAACAATATGATCCTCATGATAGACTGCGCCGTACCCACGAAGAAGAACTTTCAAAGGCGATAAAGCCTCAAGCCGTGCAGCTGCCACGCCAAAACGCTCTTTCGCTCTTTGCATGCGCCTTTGCATCGTTTTTTCCAGGCGCTGCGCCTGCACATCCAAACGTTGTGCAAACTGCAGCAACATTGCCTGCGGTGAAATTAATCGTTTCGAAAAATTTGCCAAAGCCAGCTGGACTTTAGAAACCAGCGCCTTGGCAAGCTTATGAAAGCGGTTCTCATAGACACTCAGGCGCTGCAGGAGCTCCGCCTTATCTGGGACGACCGTTTGAGCGGCATGAGTCGGCGTCGCACAACGCAAATCAGCCACGAAATCTGCGATGCTAAAATCCGTTTCATGCCCAACTGCACTAATAATCGGCGTTTGACAGGCGTAAATCGCTCTGGCCAGAACTTCTTCATTAAATGCCCAAAGATCTTCCAAAGACCCACCACCGCGGCTTAAGATAATCACGTCGCATTCACCGCTATTATCCAACTTACGCAAAGTTTCAGCCAGCTCCACGCTGGAGCCCTGCCCTTGAACACGGGCCGGCCCAAGCAAAATATTAACGCCAGGCATGCGCTGCCTAAAAATCCGCAGCATATCTTGCAAGGCTGCACCTTGCGGCGATGTAACCAGCCCCACGGTCCTTGGGAAAAATGGCAATGGCTTTTTAATGCTTGGATCAAAGAGGCCTTCTTTGTGCAGTTTCTCTTTGAGTTGCTCGAAAGCCAACGCCAACGCACCAGCGCCCACCGGCTCCATTTGCTCAACAATAATCTGAATTTTACTCTGAGGGGCGTAAACGGACACTCGGCCCTTCACACAAACCAACATGCCGTCTGCCGCTTCAAATTTCACTCTGTCACAAGCAGCTTTAAACATGACAGCCGGAACAATCGCCTGATCGTCCTTCAAATCAAAATACCAATGACCAGACCGCCACGGTTTAAATGACGAAATCTCGCCAATCAACATCACCGATCGGTATTTGGCTTCCAAATCTAGGCGCACGCTGGCAATCAGTTGGCTAACGGTTAAGGCATTTTCCATGGGCAGCACAACTTATGTTTGCCTTAGACAAAACAATCAAGGGGCTATTGACGGCCGTCCAATACCAGCTTAAGAGCTAAAGCTGTTGCCGGAGTGGTGGAACTGGTAGACGCGCTGGACTCAAAATCCAGTGTCCTCACGGGCGTGTCGGTTCGATTCCGACCTCCGGCACCATCATGCAAATACTAATGATTTCGATTGCGCTGATTCTAGGCCTATTGCTTGGGGCAGTGCTTTTTTATTTTTGGTTTCAAAACCTATCGGCCAAAGCGCTCTTGGCAAACAACCATTCGTTTATTGGGCTGGCTCAAACGGGCGTTTTATCTCCGCTTAAAGACTCGCTCGAAAGAATGAATGAGCATATCCGTGATTTGGAAAAAAGCCGTGAAGGTGCCTATCAAGCCTTGCATCATCAGGTGAGCTTGCTGAAGACAGAAACGGAAACTTTATCCAGAGCACTTCACTCACCCACGGCGCGTGGACGCTGGGGAGAGTTTCAGCTTAAGCGCGTGGTTGAGCTAGCCGGCATGATGTCTCATTGCGATTTCGAGGAGCAAGTTGTTAAGACGACCGACAACGACACCATTCGCCCGGATCTGGTGGTTAAACTGCCCGGTAACAAATGTATCGTGGTTGACGCCAAGGTCCCGCTTTCCGCCTATTTACGCGCAGTGGAATCGGACGATAAAGTCCATCAACAAAATTGTTTTGACGAACATGCCGCGCAGCTCAAAAAACATATTCAGCAGCTTTCCAAAAAGGCCTACTGGAAGCATTTTGAGCCATCGCCTGAGTTTGTGGTCCTATTTTTGCCCGGTGAGATTTTCTTAACCACCGCCCTGGCACATCATGCCGATCTAATTGAATTCGCAGCAACTCAAAATGTTATCCTAGCCACGCCCATGACCCTGATCGCCATGCTCAGGGCTATTGCCTACGGTTGGCGACAAGAAGCTTCCAATGACAATGCCCAGCGCATCGCCGCTAAAGCTAAAGAAGTCTGCGACCGGCTTGGCGTCTTGGTGGAACACTTCGAAAAGCTCGGAAAAAATCTTAAAAACTCAGTGGAAAGTTATAATCAAGCGGTAGCAAGCTTCGAAACCCGGGTGCTGGTGAGCGCCCGTCAGATGACCGACTTGGGCGAATTCGAAGCCGGAAGTAACATCAAGACGCTAGAACCGATTGAGAAAACACCACGATGCTAACTTTGCTTCCTAGACCTTTTCGTCATCTTTTATTTGAAGAGCATGACAACCTAAACTCACTCGTTAATGAGATATTCGAATCATTGGCCTTGCTCATGTCGAATTCCGAAAGCCTCGTCGCAGCCAAAAAAGCGATTTTAATGCTTGGTCCGACCCCACAAGAATATGATTTCAGACCGCTGGAAGATCTGCACCAAGATTTAGGACGTATCGGCCCCGGCTTTGCAGCGCTCTTAGAAAATTCATTGGAATCGGGTGATCTCTTTATTGAATCCCCTATTCAAATTGATGCCTACTCACCAGCGTTGCGCGAGCGGCTTAAGCCATTGCAGGAAGCGGCTGACAAACTCAGCCTTCTGGACCTCAATTACTCTGTCCAAGCAGCCCAGATTGTTCTAACGTGCCTCAAAACCTTATATCCCCAAGCTCAAATCGCTGATTGGCTGGCAGCTCGAGGATGTAGTGATGAGATCGTGAGGACATATCAGTGAATGAACGTTGGTACCGCCTAGCCTATACTGCAAGACAAATAGATGAACGTGCTGCACTTTACATCCGCCGAGGTATGGGTTGGTCATATCACGCACGATGCGCAGGGCACGAAGGCATTCAGATTGCCTTGGGCTTGGCATTTAGGCCCGACCAAGATTTCTTGTTCAGCTACTATCGCGATACAGCAACCGTTCTAGCCGCAGGCATGACGCCATACGAGTTAATGCTCAATGGCCTATCTAAAAACGATGACACGGGCTCTGGCGGCAGGCACATGTCGAATCATTTTGCGAAGCCTTCCATCGGGATTCAATCCGTTTCATCATGTACCGGTAATCATGCCTTGCATGCGGTCGGTGTTGCGCGAGGCATTGTTTACTACGGAACTGGCGGCGTAGCGCTCTGTTCTCAAGGTGAATCTTCTACCTCCGAAGGCTATTGCTACGAAGCTTATAACGGCGCCTCAAGAGAGAAGCTGCCGGTCCTATTTGTTATCCAAAACAATGGCTACGGCATTTCGGTGCCTGTATCCGAGCAGACGGCTAACCCATGTGTCGTGGACAACTACACGGGCCTTAAAAACATGCTCATCGTTCGCTGCGATGGGACCGACTTTGAAGATTCGCATAAGGCTGTGCAAGAAGCACTGGCCTATATCAAAAGTGGTAAAGGCCCCGCCATGGTTCACGCCCAATGTGTCCGCATGGGCGCGCATTCAAACTCCGATGCGCACGATCTGTACCGCCTTAAAACAGACATTGAAGACGCTCAAAAGAAAGACCCACTGATTAAACTTAGGGCGATGCTGAAACCCAAAGTTGCAGCCAAGATCGAAGAAGAAGTTGCTGCAGCGCTTGACCAAGCAGCTTTAGATGCTGAAGCCGCGCCAATACCAACGGCTGAATCGGTATTTGAGTTTGCGATGCCACCGGCATATGAGCCGGACCTCACCCTAAATCCCTCTCCAGCGACTGGAGAGGGACTTGAAGCGGAGAAGCTTCGAGAGGCGATTACTCGGACGTTGCACGAAGAGTTTACTCATAATCCGGACACTTTTTTATGGGGTCAGGATGTTGCCTCCAAAGACAAGGGCGGAGTTTTTAACTTAACCAAAGGCATGCTGTCCAAGTTTGGACCCAAGCGCATTTATAACGGACCCATTGCTGAAGATTTTATCGTTGGCACCGCGAATGGATTATCACGCTTTAAGCCTGAAATTCGCATTGTGGTTGAAGCAGCGCAGTTTGCCGACTACGTATGGCCCGCGATGGAACAGATTGTCGAGATGAGCCACGAATACTGGCGCACCAAAGGCCAATTTGCACCAAACGTGGTGCTCAGACTGGCCTCCGGCGGCTATATCACTGGTGGTTTGTACCATTCACAAAACGTTGAAGCCATCATGAGCCATTTGCCCGGTGTTCGAGTGGTGTATCCAGCTTTTGCAGATGACGCAGCCGGTTTACTTAGAACCGCGCTCAGATCCCAAGGCATGACCTTCTTTTTAGAACCGAAATATCTTTATAATCGCGCTGAAGCCAAAGGCCCTAACTTAGGCACAGAACATGCCATTCCCTTCGGCCAAGGCCGCGTCCGAAATCCTGGCAGCGATTTGAGCATCATCACTTACGGCAACACCGTTCATATGGCTCTGAACGTTGCCAAAGAGTTGGAAGCGCAAGGCCACAGCATCGAAGTATTCGATCTGCGTTCCATCAAGCCGCTGGATGTCGCTGGTATCGCAGAGACGGTAAAAAAGACCGGCCGTGCATTGATTGTCCATGAGGACCACCGCTTCGGCGGCATCGCGGGCGAGATCACGTCGGTGATTAACGAAAACTGTTTCGAATATCTGGACGCGCCAGTACGGCGAGTCGCAGCACTGGATATACCCATCGGTTTTTCTAAAGTGTTGGAAACAGCAACCCTGCCACAGCCTGCGCAAATTCAGCTGGCAGCTTTAGAGTTGCTTGCTTATTAAGAAGTTTATTCGGTCTTAGAAGCGCCTTTCCATTTGGCCGAAGCAGCAGCAACCAAGCCGCTCAGCAATGGCATGACTTTCGTATAAGCAGCAAATACCAAACCATCAATTTTATCAACGGCGGCAGCGTTGAAACTTTGCAACGTTGCACATTTTGCGGATGCGTAAGTATACGAAGCTGCGCCAAATGCCGCAACCATTGCATTGCCGATGCTCTGACAGTAAGTGCATTGTGGCTCAGGTGCTGATTGCTCGTCATGCGCAAAAGACATAGAAGCGACCATCATCATCACGGCTATTAATTTCGAGATTAGTTTCATGTGAACTCCCTGCTTATAAAACAAAAAGGAGCGAGAAACTAATCCGGAAAGCAACTCTCCTAATTACGAACGATTTCCGGCTGGCGCTTTTTCAGAATCGCTTCTTCATCAACAATCACTCCGGTGACATCTTTCTCGCTCGGAATGTTGTACATAACTTCAAGCATGGCAGCTTCAAGAATGCTTCTCAGGCCCCGAGCACCTGTTTTCTTCTCTAGTGCTTGCTTGGCAGCCGTCTTCAAAGCTTCTTCGGTGAATTTTAACGCAACGCCATCTATTTCAAACAGCCTGGTGTATTGTTTCGTCAGCGCATTGCGTGGCTCAGTCAAAACGCGGATCAAAGTTTCTTCGGTGAGTTCTTCTAGAGTCGCTATGACCGGGAGCCGTCCCACAAACTCTGGAATCAGGCCATATTGCAGTAAATCGTCGGGCTGGACCTGCTTCAAATAGTCCGCGGGGCGCTGTTCACCTTTGGACATGACCTTAGCGCCAAAACCGATGCCCTTTTGGCCAACGCGATTTTCGATAATCTTTTCGAGACCATCAAAAGCCCCACCGCAGATAAACAGGATTTGGGCGGTGTTAACTTTCAAAAACTCTTGCTGTGGATTTTTGCGGCCGCCGCGGGGAGGCACATTGCACAGGGTTCCTTCCATGAGCTTTAGCAACGCTTGCTGAACCCCTTCGCCGGAAACATCCCGGGTGATGCTCCGAGATTCGCTTTTTCGAATAATCTTATCGATTTCATCAATATAAACGATGCCGCGCTCAGCTTTAGAGATATCCCCATCTGCAGCCTGAAGCAGATTGGCGATCATGGTTTCAACATCTTCACCCACGTAGCCGGCTTCCGTGAGGCTGGTGGCGTCTGCCATCGCAAATGGCACTTTCAAGATGCGGGCTAAAGTCTGCACCAGCAAAGTTTTGCCACTGCCGGTAGGGCCAAGCAGTAAAATGTTGCTTTTGGACAGCTCAACATCCGTTGTATCGAGCGTGCTGATGATGCGTTTATAATGGTTATGAACGGCTACCGCTAAGACTTTTTTGGCACGTTCTTGACCAATGACATACTTGTCCAAAATGTCTTTGATCTCAAAAGGCTTTAGCAACTGCTCTTCTTCGGCGTGTTCAGAACGCTTTTGAATTTCATCCGCTACAATATCATTGCACAGAGCGATGCAGTCTTCGCAAATATAAACATCTGGGCCAGCAACCAACTTTTTAATCTCTTTTTGCGATTTATTGCAAAAAGAACAAATTAAATCACCGCCATCATTACGCCCAACCAACATCAACCAACCTCATGCCGTGCAACGACTTTATCAACTAGACCGTAAGCAATGGCTTCTTCTGCACCTAAGAAGAAATCTCGGTCAGTATCGCGCTCAACTTGCTCAACTGGTTTTCCGGTGTGTCTGACTAAGATTTCGTTGATAAGCTTTTTAATTTTTAGGATTTCACGAGCCTGGATTTCGATATCCGTGGCCTGCCCTTGCGCACCGCCCAATGGTTGGTGAATCATCACCCGGGAATGAGGCAGAATGAAACGTTTGCCTTTGGCACCCGCGGCCAGCAAGACAGCGCCCATGGATGCAGATTGGCCCACGCAGATGGTAGATACGTCACATTTCACATATTGCATGGCATCATAGATAGCCAAGCCCGCTGATACCGAACCGCCTGGCGAGTTAACATATAAAGTAATGTCCCTGTTGGCGTCTTCACTTTCAAGAAATAGCAGCTGCGCCACCACGGAGTTCGCAATATGATCATCAATCGCGGTGCCCAAAAAGATAATGCGGTCTTTTAATAGGCGCGACCAAATATCATAGGCGCGTTCACCGCGAGGGGTTTGTTCGATAACGGTAGGTGGAAAATAAGTCATTTGTCTTCTCCGTAAAATATTGGACGGCCGGTCGGGATTTCGAGTTCTGAAATTTTATCATCAGAAATCTGCTCTAATTCTTTTAGCAAAGCCCTGAGTGAGTTGCCATGGGCTACAATTAAAACAGTCTTACCCGCATTAAGCAATGGCTCTATGCTGGCTTTATAATAAGGTATTACCCTTTTATAGGTATCCTGCAAGCTCTCACCACCGGGCGGGCGAGTGGCATAACTTCTGCGCCATAGCCTAAATTGGTCAGCGCCATATTCCTTTTCGACTTCGGTTTTATTAAGACCCTGCAAATCACCATAATTTCTTTCGTTTAAAGCCGCATCTTGAATAATCGGACAATTTTCCTGAGCAGCCGCTTCCAGCGCTATGAGAGCCGTATCAAGTGCGCGTTTTAGATTTGAGCAAAACACCTGATCGATCTGAGTATCCCTAAGCTGCTTGCCGGCGGCGATTGCCTCTGAAACGCCCTGCTCACTTAAATCCACGTCAACCCACCCCGTGAATCTGTTTTCTTGGTTCCAAGTGGATTGACCATGTCTGAGTAAGATAAGTCGTCTCATATTGACTTTGATAGATGAGAAAGGCATAATCGACAATATGTCCCAAGGGCAGTTTACTCGTTCAACTCAAAGTTACGAAAAATATAAAGCAAACTTGAATGCGCTTTTCGATGGTAAAAAACGTCTTATCATTCCAGATAATGACGGCACGCCTATCGTCGCTGCGCCTAAAAGAGCGGTGGAAAAATCCAACCGACGCCTGTCGGGGACACCACTGTTTAGCTATGAGATTTTTCTTGAAGCCATCAAAAGGTCTGTGACCCCTGACGAAGTCACGCGCACCATCGATGCGCTACTGGAATCGGGTCACCAAATTCCTCAAGATGAAGATATCTTATCCAAGGCGTTAATTCATCGCGACGAATCAGTTGTCGTGACGATGCTTAATAAGCTCAGCGAACTACTCAGCAAGCAAAGTTCTAAAAATCCGCGTCTTTTGAAAACGCGGCTTGAAAACTTGCTTTTGATTTGCAGCTCGCCGGACATCAGAGGTCTGGTGCCGGCTTTGCAAAGCAAACTATCGTTTTAAAACGCCTCGTCTGACATGGCCATCAAACCTAAATCGCTTTTTTCGATGGCAGCTTTTGTCATGCCTAGATTCGGCAATGCCTCTTTACAAAAGAATCTGACCGAGGCCAGTTTGCCTTCATAGAAGGCTTTGTCTTTGCCGGTAGCAGAAGCCATCTTTTGCGCAGCAACCTCGCCCTGCCAGATCATAAGCCAGCCCATCACCAGCTCGGCAATGCCAAAGAGAATGCGATTGCCTTGCAAACCTACGTGATACAGCGATTCACCCATCTTACCCATCATCAGGATTAAGACGCCTTCAGCATCGGTAACGGCTTGCTCCAAAAGCGCATACTCAGGCGCCAACACATCTTTGGCGGCTTTGTTCTTCAATGTATCCCGCATCTTTTCAAGCAGCACCTGAAGGGTAGCGGCACCGTTTTTAGCGATCTTTCTAAAGATCAAATCCAAAGCCTGGATGTGCGTTGTGCCTTCATAGAGCGAGTCAATTTTTTGGTCCCGAATATACTGTTCAATTGGATAGTCGGTCAGGTAGCCGGACCCGCCGTAGCACTGCAAAGACGTGCCCAGAATCTCATAGGCTTTGTCCGTATTGTAACCCTTTACCAACGGCAACAAGAAATCCAGCATGCGCTCATCTTCTTTAGAGCCAGACATCAAAGAAATATCCTGCATAAGTGCAGCGTATGAGCAAAGCGCACGCATGGCCTCCGCATAACTCTTTTGGAACATCAACATACGACGAACATCTGGGTGCCTAATAATTGGAACGCGCGGTGCGTTCTTGTCCATAGCATTAGCCAAATCGGGCCCCTGCACACGTGATTGGCAATAATCCAGCGCATTCAAATAGGCGGTCGACAAAGTTGACATCGACTTAACGCCTACAGCCATCCGGGCTCGCTCGATAACTTTAAACATCTGTCTGATGCCGTCATGCACATTGCCCATCAAAAGACCACGGGCCGGCTTTTTTTCGCCGAAAGTCATCTCACAAGTTGCTGAGCCTTTAATACCCATCTTCTTTTCAATATTGGTACAATAGGCACCATTGCGCTCGCCCATCTTGCCGTTTTCATCAACCCAAAACTTAGGCACAATAAACAGCGAAAGCCCTTTGGTCCCGCTTTCCGCCCCTTCTGGCCTGGCCAGCACTAAATGCAGAATGTTTTCGGCGGTATCGAAATCGCCATTGGTGATAAAGCGTTTGACGCCCTCAATCTCCCACTCATCGCCTTGAATATGTCGTGCTTTAGCACGGCCTGAGCCCACATCACTGCCGGCATCTGCTTCGGTGAGCACCATGGTGGCACCCCAGTGGCGATCCATGAAGTTTTTCTCGAAGCGCTTAATTTGCTCAGGTGTGCCCATACGCGTTACTAATTCAGCACCGCAAGCACCGAAAGTATACAGCGCTACCGGCGGATTCGCGCCGACTAGAAGTTCAAAAAATGCCCAGTAGGCTGCCTTTGGAAATTGAAACCCCCCTGCACTCTCAGGCGCATCAAAGCGATGCCAATCGCCTGCATAAAAGGCCTCGATGCTCTTTTTCATGCCTTCTGGCAAACTAACGTTACCCTCGGCATCTAGCTTAAGCGGAACTCTGTCGCCTTCTGCAAAACTTGTCGCAATTTTTTCCTGACAAACAGCATCAAAAGCTTGCAGTGTCTCCCTCACCATCGCTTCGTCTTGATCTTTATGGACGCCTTGTCCAAGGACTTTTTCCTGAACGCCCAACACTTCAAATAAATTGAAAAATATGTCCCGAAGGTTACTTTTGTAGTGGTTCGACATCGTCATTTTGTCATTGCCTCTCTTTGAATAGAACTCCTAAAACGATTTTGGCTTAGAAACAAGTCTATTGACGGGGCCGTATCAATGCTGATAGGCGAGAGGCTGGATTTTTTGGAGAGATGGCCGAGTGGCTGAAGGCGCGCCCCTGCTAAGGGCGTATACGGGAAACTGTATCGAGGGTTCGAATCCCTCTCTCTCCGCCACCTAAAAACCCACCGTCACCAACTAAAAAAGCCAGCTTATATTAGCTGGCTTTTCGTATTTATTTACTATTTATTTCTAGTCCATTAGTGAGAACGCACGCCACTACGGCTTAGTTCTGTCTTTTTGCGAATCGTCGGTGGCGTGACCGGGGAACCACGTTTATCTTTACTATCATGACGATTTTTCTTATTTTTACTGGTAACCATTTAAACCTCCATTTTAATTAACATTAAACATTACTCATCAAGGCCTGAATATTTCTTATAAGATTTACTTAAGCCACGACGTCATTCTATCAAGTATTTTATAGGTGTCAAATTTTTGCAGTGTCTCTTCTGAAGCACACCGCACCGGGCTTTACGGACTTCAGCAACTCATGCTAGATCTAAATAATTCACCATGGAAAAAATTAATTATGCCTTGATCGGTTTTGCCTGCGACGAGGGTGTACGCCGCAATAACGGGCGTGTAGGCGCAGCGAGTGGGCCCGACGCATTTCGTGAGGCTTTAACAAAAATTCAGGTCACCCATAATGACTATGGCAATATTTACTGTGCAGATCAGAATTTAGAAGACGCTCAATATCAACTGGGACGCCAAGTAACAGAAATACTACGCAACGACGAAACGCCAATCGTTATTGGCGGGGGACATGAAACCGCCTGGGGCACATTTCAAGGCATTTCGAATTACCTAGGTGATGCCAACAACTGCGGGATTATTAATTTTGACGCCCATTTTGACCTTCGCCCGTTGTTGGATGGGTGTTTGGGAACTTCCGGGACCCCGTTTACCCAGATCGCTGCAGAACGAGCGCAAAAAAATTTAACTTTCGACTATCTCGTTTTAGGCATTCAACCCTATGGCAACGCTGACTTTCTATTTGAAGCGGCTGCAAAGTTGAATGTTGCATATGTGTTGGCTGAAAACTTATCGCAAGAGGCCTCCATTCAAATAGAGGCTTTCTTAGCCAAACATGAGCAAATCTATTTAAGCATCTGTTTAGACGTTTTTGCGGAAGCATTTGCGCCTGGCGTGAGCGCGCCCCAAGCCCTCGGGCTTTTACCGCATGCCGTATTACCTCTACTGAAGCAGATTAGAGATAGTGGCAAAGTGATAGCGATAGACATTGTGGAACTTGCGCCGCCTTATGACCGTCAAAACACTACGGCAAAGCTTGCTGCTACTTTGGCCGCGTATATAGCTCAACCTCGATAAATCATCATCTTGGATAAATCGACTGATTTTGGTGGACGAGGTGCTTGTTTATGGTCATCCAGCAATTCGATAACAATATCCGCCATGTTAAACACAGAAGCTTCGATAAGTTTCATGGCTTTATTGAAGTTTGCGCCTTGATCATCAGGCATCTTTCTAAAGCTTTCCTGCAAAAAAACTCTCAATACGGGACCGAAACTCAAAGTCGCTTTTAAGATATCACCTGCCTGGAAAGATTGCGAAAGGCGGCGCTTAACCCAATACCCTAAAACGATTTTCAATTTGTTCCTATTTTCGGAGATTAAATAATCTGAGTAAGCAGTTAAAATGCCAGTCATGGACTCTTTGAGCTCAAATCGCGACATCCGAGCATAAGGCCTTGCTTCTGAGCGGAGATAGCTGGCCAATTGATTCGCGATCTGATCACGATTTTCTGAGAGGAGGCTATAGACCAAGATCATAGAGCACTCTATATCCGAATGCGTGATGAATCGGTCCTTGAAAATATTTTTAGGCCTCTGTATTTTTTTGCCATTGGCCCACGGACAGATGGGAATGCCCGCGCAACCGCCCGTACCAAGCAAGAAAAAAAAGGCCAGCGATGTCAGAGATCCAGCAATTTCCAGAGCCCTACCGGTCGGAAAGCTGTCTCCTTTGGCTGAAGAGGCCCTAAAGCGCTCCAACTTGCCAGGCGTACTCCGAGCAGCGTCAGCCCTGCCCGAGCATATCTACGAAATTAAAATCGAAGGTGCCCAAAAAGCAGAACCCGAAGCTGTTTTGGTTTTATTAAAAACTGAAATAGGCCAGCCCTTCGATAAAGCCACCATCGCCGAAGACATCCACCGCATCTTCAAAATGGGCCTTTTTACCGATATTTCTGTAGAAAGAGAGCTCGGCCCCAACGGTAGCTTCATCTTAATCTACAAATTACAAGAAAAAGCCACCATCTTTAAAATCCGGTTCGAAGGAAACGACGACCTCTCAGAAGAAGACCTAAACGGCGCAATCGATCTAAAGCCATACCAAATCGCAGATATGAATCGAATCAAAGAAAATGCAGAAAAGATTCGAAAACTTTACACAGACAAAGGCTTTTTACTGGCCCATGTCGCCTACGAAATCAAAAAGACCCCAAAAGAAGACGTTGGCGTCACCGATAAAAATAAAGCACCCGATTTTGTGGATATTATCTTTCACATAGACGAAGAATCCAAGATTCGCGTCGAAGCAATAACCATTTTGGGCAACAAGTCGCTTTCCGCAGACGAAATCAAAGCGCACATGCGAACCAAAGAAAAGCATCCCTTAAGCTTTGTCACGCAATGGGGTATCTTCAACGAAGACATGCTCGAAATCGATGGCTTGCTCATTGAGCAATTCTACCAAGAACATGGCTTTTTGAACGTTCAAGTCGGCAAACCCAGAGCCACTTTGTCTCCTGATAAAACGCGGATCTCGGTTTTTATCTCCCTAGTTGAAGGCCCATCTTTTAAACTCGGTCAACTCGAAGTCACTGGAAACCTACTAGAACACTCGGAAGAATCCCTCAGAGAAAAGATTGACCTAGAAAGCGGCGACACCTTCAACAAGCCGTTGTTCGTTCAAAACCTCAGCGCCATCCAAGAGGTATTCCAGGACGAAGGCTACGCTTATGTGAATATCACCCCAGAGAGTCACATCAACGAAAGCGAAGCCACCATCGATTTAAAACTCGATGTTGACCCAGGCCCTTTGGTTTACTTTGGCCGCTTAGACATCAAAGGCAACGCAGTCACCATGGACGACGTCATCCGTCGTGAGCTCCGCATCTATGAAGGCGAGCTTTACTCAGCATCCCTGCTTCGTTTAAGCGAACAGCGGCTAAATCAGCTTGGCTATTTTGAAAGCGTGAAAATCACCACGAAGCCAAGTGATGAGCCTGATGTCATGGATGTCCAAATCGAAGTAAAAGAAAAAAGATTGGGCTCCATTCAGGTCGGTGGCGGTTATGGAACCGGCGGCGAAGGTTTTCTCTTTCAAGCTCAACTCAGCCAAAACAATCTTTTTGGCCGTGGGCAATCTCTGACGGGGAGCGTTCAATGGTCAGCCTATCGCCGCATCTTTGAATTGCAGTTTATCGACCCGTACATCACCTACGTTGCCAACGCGCCTTTATCGCTCTCTTTAAGGGCGTACGATACGCAACGATATTTCGGCGACTACTACCGCGCCAGTACAGGCGGGGAAGCCAGCCTCGGCTATCCCATCGGGCATTTTTTGGGCGACGTGTCCAAGCGATGGTATCAAAATGCCTCTCGGGGTTTTGAACCTTACGTCCCCGATTTCGAAAACTTACGCTTTTTCTTATCCTTCACAGGCGAACGCGTGCGCATTGAAGACAGCCTTGAAGGCGGGGTCAATTATTGGGGATGGCATTTGCATCAGGCGCGCTACACGACCTCTCTGCGACCTATTCTGCAAATGGATCAGCGTAACAATCGAATTTTTCCGACGGCCGGCTATTTCTTAGAGTTTAGGACTGAGTTTGCCAGCTCTTATTTTGGATCGATTTTGTTGGCCGATTTGGAAAATAAAATCGCGCAGGACAATAAGCCAACAGGCATTAACGGTGGTCTGAACTTCTTGAGGCAAGATGCCCAGGCAAATAATTTCATCCGTTATGGCTCAACGATGAGAGGCTACTATAATTTTAACTCCTGGTTCTTCTTGCCTAATTGGGTGTTGAAGCTGAATGTCGATTTAGGTGTTTTAGACACTTTTGGCGTGCCGCTTTTATCCGAAAACTATCGCTTGGGCGGTGTCCAACTTGGCAGCCAAACAGGGCTTAGAGGCTATTACTTCCAGTCAATCGGCCCTGTGCTAAACGTTGGGCAGCAATTTAGCCCAGGTCCTATTAGACAGCTTGTGGTGGGTGGAAACAAACAGTTTTTGGCAAACTTAGAACTTGAGTTTCCGCTGCTTAAGCAAATCAACCTCTTCGGCGTTGCATTTTTCGATATGGGGAACGTGTATGGACCCGGAGAAGGCCTTTTCTACATTGGCAACAAAGACATCGGCCAAAAATACCCCGGCTATCATGACCCCCTGGGGACTTTCTATGGCCTAGGTTTGTATAGCGCTGCAGGTGTAGGACTTCGCTGGTTCAGCCCCATGGGCGCCCTACGCTTCGAATGGGGCTTCCCGCTTGTCAAAAGACCACACGGCACCCCAGGCATGCCTGCAGGTGACTCCGCCATGCAGTTTCTGTTCACCATCGGTCAGAGTTTCTAAACACCTCAAAGGGTGTTTCGACCACCAACCTACCCTTGGAATAAGAGCGCTTTAAACGAGCAACAATCTGCGTCGCTTTAGGGGGGCTGAGCTTCTCGGCATAATAGCTTAGAGCCGGCGAAATATCGCTGTCGGAATATTTGACTTCGATTAGTTCATGTAGCACGCCATCTTTAAGAATCGCGAAGTCTACCTCTCGCTTCTCTTTGTCCCGGATGTACTTTAGTTCGTATTTGTAGCCATCTCGATCTTCCTTAAATTGCAACTCCTTCAATAGATGCGTCGCAACCAAATTTTCGAACTTTGCCCCTTCGTCCCCAAGAACATCTGCGTTATCAAAAAAGTAAACCTTAGGAGGTTTTTGGGTCGCTCGGGGCAGGTTCTTTGTGTAGGGGTAAACCGTAAATACCAGGTACATCTTCTCCAGCAATTCGAGCCATCGCTTAGCTGTTTTTGGCGAAATCTGTAAGTCTTCGGCAATATTAGATAGAACCACCATGCCCCCTACTCGAGATCTCAGTTGATCCACAAAAAGCGACAAAGTTTGGAGTTCACGAATGGGCTCTAAATCCCTGACATCATCTTTGATAATGCGATCCAGACGTTCCCGACGCCATCTTCTGGCCTGGGTCTCATCATTGTCCAAAAAGGGCTCAGGGAAACCACCTACTGTCATCAAGCGCTCTAATGCGTCTGCTTCAGATATACCCTTAGGAATCTCTGCTAGAGAAAAAGGATGAAGACGCCAATAATGATACCGGCCCAAAAGCGAGTCGCCTCCTCGTTTATATATATCCAAACGCGCGCTGCCAGTTACTAAGAACCGATGATGTTCCTTTTGAACGTCATACAACCCCTTAATCCAATTCTTCCATCTGGGAAATTTATGAAGCTCATCAAATATGAGTAACTGATCGCTATCTTTCCATAGCTGCTCAAGGATTGCCTGACGATCCTGGTCATAATCCCAGTTAAAATACTGTCCTGAAGCTCCAGAAAGCAGGCTCTTAGCCAAAGTGGTTTTTCCACACTGCCTAGGCCCGCCTACAAAAACCATCTTCTTTTGCAGGTCCTTTTGGATATAAGGGGTCAAGTATCTCATATGACTATTTTGGACCGAAGCACAAAATAGTCAAGACCATTTTGTAGTTCAGGATAAAACAGTCAGGTTGCGTACAGGCGCGAAGCTATTTCTGTGGATAGCGCATGGGCCAAATTGAGCCAGAGCGCTGAGATGCATTTCAGTTCCATAGCCTTTGTGGCGTTCAAATCCATAGACCGGGAACTGCTCAGCGTAGGCCAGCATCAGGCGATCTCTGTGAACTTTTGCGACAATAGATGCGGCCATGATGCAGCGGTGCAAGTCGTCTCCACCGACAAAGGTCTTTTGGACAATATCGATTTCGAACTTTACGCGCTGGTTACCGTCTACCCAAACTTCATGGACCGGGATTTTTAAATCCTGCACAGCAAGTTTCATCGCCAACAAAGATGCCTGTAAGATATTAATTTGATCGATGGTTTCGGCAGATACGATGCCGATGCCGACCCCTAAAGATCGCTCAAAAATAGGTTCAATCAGCGCTTCACGCTGCTTTTCGTTTAATTTTTTGGAGTCTGATAAACCGGATATGCGGCGTTTTGGATTCAAAATCACCGCAGCGGCAACAACGGGCCCGGCTAATGGGCCCCGGCCGGCTTCATCGAGGCCGGCGATATACCAATTAGGTTCGTTCACGAATACGAGCTTTCTTACCACGAAGTTCACGCAAGTAGTAAAGCTTAGCGCGACGGACAAAGCCGCTTTGCAAGATTTCGATTTTTTCAACTCGAGGGCTGGAAAGTGGGAAAATACGTTCCACACCTTCAGAAAAGCTTACTTTACGAACGGTAATCGCTTTGCGATTGCCAGCGCCACGCTCAGCGATCAATACGCCTTCAAAAGCCTGGACGCGTTCTTTTTCGCCTTCCTTAATCTTAAAAGAAACGCGCAAGGTATCTCCCACGCGGAACTTCGGGTGATCCGTACGGATTTCTTTTTGTTCTATTAAATCAATGAGGTTAGCCATGGGTGCTCTTTTTGCAGACAATGGTCAAAAAATCAACCCCCACCTGCCTTAGAAACGATTCTTTTGAATAGTCATAGAGAGCGCTTAATTCCTGAATGGCTGGCACGCCTTGGTTCCCCAAAATCTTAGGGGCAGTGAACCATGCAATTTCATCGACTAAACCTGCTTTTAAGAAAGCGGTCAGCATGATCCCGCCACCTTCTAAGAGTAGGCTGGTATATCCTTTGGAGCCTAAATCTTCCAAAGTATCTGTTAAACCATCTTTGGAGCGAAAAGTGATGGTATCAGGCTGGCGATGGGCTGCACGTTCATTAAAACGAGCCGTTAACGCAGGTTTATCAACCAAAGCCGTGTTTGACCCAACACCAATTATATCGATCACTTCACGCAACTTGTGCGTTAGAGCCTTAGTCTGAGTGCCGGTAATCCAAGTTTGCTCACCCGTTTTGAAAGCAATCTTACCATCTAAAGAAGTAGCAATCTTAGCGATCACGTAAGGGCGCTTTTTTTCTATCCAAGTTTTAAACGGTAGAATCAACGCTTCAGCTCTTTGGCGTAAAATGGTGTCTGCAACCTGCGTCACTTCAATACCGGCATTCTTGAGAGCTTTAATGCCCTCGCCTTGAACCTGCGGATTTGGATCGATCACACCGTAAATCACTTTGCGAATCCCGCTCTGTATGATTTTCTGAGTACACGGAGGCGTCCTGCCAAAATGGTTGCAAGGCTCAAGCGTGACATAAAGCGTTGCCCCTTGAGCGTGCTCGCCGGCGGCTTCTAAGGCCTGCGCCTCAGCATGCAATCCACCCGCCTTCATGTGATGGCCCGTCGCAATGATTTGACCGTTTTTGGTGACCACACAGCCGACCGGCGGATTTGGGCGCGTGAAACCAAGCCCCTTTCGCGCCAGCTCCAATGCTACGGCAAAAGGATCTGTCGAAGCATCTACTGAATCAAAAATTAGTTCACAAAAACTCATGTATTTCTCGGCCATGGATACCCAATAAATACAGAATCCTTTCAAGACCACCAGCACTAATGGTGGTGTCCGCTGACTGCTTCAAGATTGCTTTGGCATGAAATGCAATGCCAAGCCCAGCTTTTGCCAGCATCAAAGCATCGTTCGCACCATCGCCAATGGCAATCGTTTGCTCGAGCGGGATTTTTTTAGATTGCGCAATGGTGTCTAGTAAATCAGCTTTACGATGAGCATCCACAATAGGTGCTATTACTTTGCCTGTCAGCAGGCCATCTTTCTCTTCCAATCTATTGGCGTAATAAAAATCGAGCCCGAGCAGATCTTTTAAATAAGAAGCTGCTTGCTCAAACCCGCCGGAAATAATACCGATTTGATAACCGAGCCTTCTCAGCACACGGATAAGGTCTTTCGCGCCCGGGCTAAGTTCAAGGCCTTTAACAATCTGATTAATTGCGCTGGTAGGCAAACCCTTTAATAAAGCTACTCGTTGCCGAAGACTTTCAGCAAAGTCTAACCCCTCACTCATGGCCCTGTGCGTGATGGCGCTCACAGCTTCGTAAACGCCATGGGCGCGGGCGAGCTCATCGATGACTTCATTTTGGATGAGCGTCGAATCCATATCCAGCACAACCAGGCGCTTATTACGCCGGGTTAAGCTCTCACGTTGCAAAGCAATATCGACGTTATTTTCCGCAAGCTCTCGAAGCAAAGCTTGCTTCAATATTGCAGCATCAGACTCTAAAATGGACAGACCAATTTCAAGCGATGATAAGTCACCATGGCTCAGGCGCCGAATACCTTCAATGTTCGCTCGGTGACTCGCCAGCAAAGTAGAAATTTGATGCATAACCTCAGCGGTCACTGGCTCAGCCATAACGGTTAGTGCGTAGCGCCGTTTATCATCCTGCGGCCAAACATCAGGAATTAACCGATATGACAGCTCCTGACCCAACTTTTTGGCATAAAAAACCAGCTCGTTTAAAAGCGCCTGCCCAGCACTATTTTCGAAATTGGTATCAACCAACAAACATAAAGTGAGCTGCCCTTGGACCACCACCTGCTCAATGTCTTTTAGAGGCGCGTTTGCTCTCGCCAAGATCTCGGTCAAAGCAGAAGTGATGCCGGGCGCATCTGGGCCTGTGACGGTCAGCAACCAGTTCATACGATTTTAACCACCTCAAGCTGCCAAAGACCCTTCGGTCGATGCACTTCTGCCGTTTCACCAGCCCTTTTATCAAGCACGGCCTTAGCAATCGGCGAGTCTTCGGAGATGCTACCCGGGTAAAATTCCGTTTCGCCTTGGCCAACAATACGAAAAACCCGGGTTTCACCCGCTTCGTCTTTCACCGTTACCAAAGCCAACTGATCCGCTGCAACGACTTTGACATCTTTTAACAGACCCCCCAGATAGGCCAGTCGCTTATCAATCTCTCTCAGGTGTTTTTTGCCGTAGATATACTCCGCATTTTCAGAGCGATCGCCCTCGGCTGCAGCTGTAGCAATGCCACCAACCACTTTGGGTCGTTTGACAAAAAGCAGCTCTTCATATTCAGATTTCAGGCGTTCATAGCCGTTTTTCGTTAGCCTTTTCGACATAGCCAGCTACCTAGGCCTATCATGACCGCGGCAAATATTGCTAGTGCGATAAGGCAAACATCCATCGTTAACGCCGGCACCACACTTCCTAAAGGTGCTACCCCGCCAGCAAAAGCTGCCCTGAGCCCAGAAACCAACCAAGCAATGGGGTTAACAAGTACCACCACTTTCATCCAAGCGGTATCTGGCGGAAACATGGCACCGGATAGAATCCACAACGGAATCAAAATCATGCCCATGAGCGCGTGATAGGCCGCTGTAGACGAGCTACCCCAAGCAAACACGAAGCCAAGAGACGCCAGCGCCATGCTACCCAGCAACAGAAATAAGACCAAAAGAGCCCAATCGGTTTGCGCCATCGAAAAACCGCATAACGCGCCAATCATAATCAAAAGGCTGGCTTGAATCATTGCCAAAGCCGAAATGCCCAACACCTTGCCGAGCACCAAAGCGAATCTACCCCCAGGCGCGACCAGCACAGCCTGCATAAACCCAGAATTTCTGTCGTCAATCAATGTAATGGTCGAAAAAATGGCAGAAAATAAAATCACCATGGCAATAATGCCGACAAAGAAAAAATCTTGATAACCAAGGCTCGCGTTATCTGCCACCCTGAAACTCGGCACAAACCCCGATCCAATAACCACCCAGAAAATTAAAGGCTGAACGATAATTCCAACCAACCTGGACGGCTCCTTAACCATTTTAAGAAGCTCGCGCACAAATAGCACACGGATCATTCGCCAGTTGCTCATGTGAGAGACACTCCGGTCACGTGCAGGAAAGCATCTGCTAAAGTGGGCCTACGAACTTCCACAGACTCCACCATCTGCGGGGGGTAGGACTCCACCAACCGAGGCACCAAAGTATGCCCATCTTCAGCAATAACCACTTTTTCGCCCTCGCCTTTAACGCGCAAGATAATGCGATCGCCCGACACCCGTTTTTTAAACTCTGCAGGTGTTTCGGACAATAAAATGCGACCTTCATGAATGACCAACAAACGGTCACAGCGCTCGGCTTCTTCAGATTTATGCGTATTAATCAAGACCGTTGCCGATCGAGATCTTAAATTATGCCAAAACTCTTCGAAAGCCCGCAAATCTAAACCTGTGGTCGGCTCATCCATCAGTACCAAAGAAGGATTATGAACAAATACACGCGCTATTTCCAGCTTGCGTTTCATACCGCCCGAGAGCTGTTTCACCGGCACGTTTAAATCGACACCGGAAACTGTATCAGGAACAACGGCATCGGCATATAAACCCGCAAAGAGCCTTAAATTTTCGAAGCCCGTGAGCTTTGGATCCAAACTGGCATCTTGAAACACCACGCCGAGTTTTTCTTTAGCAATGGGGCTGATGTAACCTTGCTGCACCGGCAACAAACCGCACAAAAGCTTTTGTAGCGTGCTTTTACCTGCGCCGTTAACACCTAAGATGCCAACCACTTCACCGGAGTTCACATTAAACGAGACAGCATCTAAAACAGCCTTTTTGCCATATGCATGACAAAGGTCCTTTACATGAACTTGCATAAGAGCCCGTCGATCGCCAGCAACAAAAACAAAACACTTTGATAAATGAGTGAGCCCCGAAATAATTTGCGAGCCCAGATTTTTATATCTTTAGAAAAATAGCCCAGCACAGCCAGCGTCAAAAACCAAAAGCCCAACAGCGTGCTAATAACACCGTAGAACATGCCGCCGACATCAAGCCACCACAACAAACCTGCATTCGCAACAATGAGCACGGTGGTTAAAATCGTCAAAGCAATCGCCGTAGGCTCACCAGTAACTTGCACAATCACCGGATAACCAGCTTTCATATATTCTTCTTTTCGAAAAATACCTATGGCAATAAAATGCGGCAGCTGCCAAAAAAAAGCGAGCCCAAACAAAGCCAGCCCTGCCGCATCAATCTGCCCAGACACTGCCGTATAACCCATGAGAGCCGGCATAGCGCCAGGAAACGCCCCCACAACCAAGGCCCAGGTGCTGAGTCTTTTCATCGGGGTGTAAATCAACACGTAAGCAACGAGTGACGCCATACCGAGCATGACGGTCAATAAGTTGGTCGAAACCCATAAAACAGGAATCGCTAATAGTGAAGTCAAAAAACCCACCCCCAATGCCCAACCGGGTTGAAGTCTACCGGTAGGCAAGGGTCGGGTTGCGGTTCGCGCCATTAAGCCGTCGTAATCTCTTTCGAGATACATATTGAACGCACTTGAGCCGGAAACTAAAAGTGCGATCCCCAGCAAAGCGAGCGCCGCTTGAACAGGAGCCAGTGTCGCCTCAGCCAACAACATACAACCTCCTGCCACCAGGAGAGTCATGAGGGTAATACGAGGTTTGGTAAGAGCGACAAGGTCGAGCGTCATGATAAGTGCTTAGGAACTAACAACAGCATCCCTAAGCGTCAATATCTTAACGACGCCAGAATCCGCCACCATTTGCATGGCCATTCGGAATGCCATGGCCACCGCGTCCACCACGGCCGCCTCTGTATGGCATCTGGCAAATGCCATAACCCATATTGCCAACACACATTAGGCCTGGCGCGCAATGCGGACCCCTTGGGAAGTTACTACAGGCTTGTCCTGCATAAGCAACATAAGGTCTATTAGGTGTTCTGTTTCCCCAGTTAAAAGAAATGCTTGGGTGAGCCGATGCGCTGGTCGCCGTGAAAAACAGGATTGAGCCTAAAAGCACCCCGAGATTGAGCAGTCTGAACATGTTTGTCTTCCTCCAGCAATCAATCTAGATTTTCCTGAAGGAGCGCGCGTCGGGCGATCTACCGAGATGACGTCGATAACATGATATTTGCGAATAATTTTTTTAGCTTCTCTTTGTCTTTTTTGCCTGGGGCATTTTCAACGCCGGAGTTGACATCAAGGGCCCAAAAATCCAGGGCGTCTGCTTGCACGACGTTATTAGGATTGAGGCCGCCGCTTAGGATTATTTTATCTTTGGGTAAAGTATCTGGAATGAGCGACCAGTCGAAAGTTTTGCCGGTGCCGCCTCGCAGAGTTGGGTGGGGGGTGTCGAACACGAAGCGGGTGCCCTCTCCCACAGGTGAGTCAGGGGTTAGGCGGCGCCAGATTTCTATATTATGCGGGAGCTGATTGCGTAGGTCTTCTAGGTAGCTTTCGGGTTCTTCGCCGTGGATTTGGACGGCGTATAAGTTTAGCGTTTTGGCGTAATCAACTACTTGGGCAACCGGAGCGTTTACGAACACGCCTATCCATCGCAGCGGTACAGCATCGCTGATTTGCTTGCCCGGGGTAATATCAATGCATCTGGGTGAGCTGGGCGCAAATATTAAGCCCCCAAAACCAGCACCGGCATCGTAGGCGTCTTTGGCATCTTCAACGGAAGTCAGGCCGCAAATTTTGACGCGGCCAAACATTAAATCCCGAAGCGCCAAATCTATTCGGGGGACCTTCATTAAAGAGGTTCCGATTAAAAAGCCATCGGGCGGTCTTGGCTCCATATTAAACGAGCGTATATCTGCGTGTGAAGCTATGCCTGATTCGACAATAGCGAGCCTGTCTCGAGGAATCAACGGCAACAATCGTTTGGAGACATCCAGGCTAACTTTAAGTGTTTTAAAATCGCGATTATTAACGCCGATAATGCGTGCGTCCAATGCCAGAGCGCGCTGTAACTCTTGCTCATCATGCACTTCGGTCAAAATATCCATTTGCAGCTCATGGGCGACTTTTGCACAAGCGCGATAAGTCTCATCATCCAGAACCGACAGCATCAGCAAAATCATGTCTGCTTGATAAGCCCGGGCTTCATAAACTTGATAGGGCGCAATTACGAAATCCTTGCAAAGCACCGGGCAGTTGGCCGCCTGCTGAACGATCGGCAAATAATCCAAGCTTCCTTGAAAAAACTTCTCATCCGCCAGCACAGAAATAGCGCCAGCAAAGGGCGAATAAATCCGAGCGATCTGCTCAATATCAAAGTCCGGGCGAATCAATCCTTCTGAAGGAGAGGCCTTTTTGCATTCAAGAATAAAGCCGCCTTTAAAGCGCCTATTTGAACGCGCCAAGCTCCGCTTAAAAGACTCGAGCGGCTTATCGCTTTCTCTGCGCGAGACTTCAGACCGCTTGTTCTCTAGAATACGTAATAAAGGCGTCGAGTTTGTCATAGGCTTTCCCCGAATAAATCGTGTCCAGCGCCTCTTCGTATCCTGTTTGACGGGAGTTTTCACCTAAATCTTGTGCGTTTTGGGCGCGCGAAAGAGCAACCAAAGCGCCAGCGTTGAGCGCGACTGCTTGGGATTGAGCCGGTGCAGCTTTACCCTTTAGCAACCTTTGCAACCACGCAGCGTTCTCAGCAGGCTCGCCGCCTCTTATCTCTTCTATCGAATGGTGTTCAAACGGCTGCCACTGGACTTGTGTAATTTCGCCAGCCAACAAAATCATCACGGTAGTAGGCGCATGAATAGCAATTTCATCCAGTCCACCGCCATGAACAACCAGTGCTTTATCTACGCCAAGCCGCTGCAAAGTCTCGGCCATAGGCCTGCATAACTCAGGCTTATACACGCCGGTAAGCTGCACGGGAGGCCGCGCCGGATTCACCAACGGCCCGAGTACGTTAAATATCGTTCTAACCCCTAAGGCCTTACGCGCAGCCGCAGCATGCTTCATGCCCGGGTGATATAAGGGCGCCAAGAGAAAACAAAACCCAATATCATCCAAACTTCTGCGCGATAGCTCTGCGGGCATCTCTAAATTAGCGCCCAGACTCATGAGCACATCGGCCGAGCCGCATTTAGAAGAAACCGAGCGATTGCCGTGTTTCGCCACTGGCAAACCCATGGCTGCCGTAACCAGGGATGCTGCCGTTGAAATATTGTAGGTGCCCTGCTCATCACCACCGGTTCCAACCAAATCAGCAAATAAATAATCCGGCCTGGGAAACGGCCGCGCTGCAGCTAATAAAGCCCGTGCCGCTTCGGAAATATCTCCTGAGGTTTCGCCTCGAGCTTTCAGATCCATCAAAAACTTTTTGATTTCATCCAAAGCAAGCTCACCTTTGATGATTTTATCGAAATACATTTGAATCATGACCGAGCCCATTTTAAAATGTTGCGAATCAGCTTCGAGCCCTCCGGCGTCAAGATCGACTCCGGATGGAATTGAACCCCGAGCATGTGATACTTCTTATGCCTAATAGCCATATTGGTATCATCACACCAAGCAATAGGTTCCAGCTCAAAGGGAATCTGCGTCCCAGCAAGTGAGTGATAGCGTGCCACAGGCATTGGGTTTGGGAGCCCTTTAAACACACCTTGCTCATCATGGCTCATCAAAGCACTTTTGCCATGAACGGTGGCTTCTGCAAGTCCAACGACACCGCCGAAAGCTTCGATCATCGCTTGATGGCCTAAGCAAACGCCAAATACCGGGATCCGGGAGCCACACTTTTGAATAAGCTCGATCATGCATCCGGCATCTGCGGGTGCGCCAGGTCCCGGGGAAAGCACAATCATGCGTGGCTCAGGCATTGCCAGGGCGAGCTTTAACGCTTCGTCAGCCGAAATGGTGTTGCGCCAGACAGACACATGGCAACCTAGGTTTTTAAATTCGGCTTCTAGGTTGAAAGTGAAGGAGTCGAAGTTATCGATTAGTAAGATTGAAACGGGGTTGTCGGGAAACCTCTCCCCCAGCCCCTCTCCAGTAACTGGAGAGGGTAGTAAAACATTTAATACGGCTTTCGCTTTGTTATGGGTCTCTTGTACTTCGGACGCTGGGTCCGAATCGTAGACTACCCCGGCGCCGGCGCGCACATAGGCAACTTTGTCTTTCACGAACGCAGAGCGAATCATGATTGCAGTATTTAGATTACCGTGGTTGTCTAGATATCCGACCGCGCCGCCGTAGATGCCGCGCTTAGAGTGCTCTGTTTTTCTCAAAATCTCGGCTGCTTTAACTTTGGGCGCCCCGACCAAAGTGCCCATATTAAGCGATGCTTGGTAGGCATGCAGCGCATCCAAATCGTCACGCAGCTCCCCTTGCACGTGCGAAACCAGATGCATGACATGCGAATAACGATCCACGGTCAACAGTTCTCGCACAAAACGCGTGCCGTTTTTCGATACTCTTGCAATATCGTTGCGAGCGAGGTCAACCAGCATCATGTGCTCAGCTTGCTCTTTTGTATCCAGGCGCAGTTCAGCTTCTTTGCGTGAATCCGAGTCTAAGTTTGCCCCCCGCGTGCGCGTACCTGCAATTGGACTAATTTCGACCTTCTTGGGCTCATCAGTTACGCGGATAAACGTCTCTGGGGAGCTTCCGAAGGCAGTAAAATCGCCGCCGTTTACATAGAACATGTAAGGACTAGGGTTCGCAAGCTTAAGCCGCAGATAAGCATCAAAAGGATCCTCGCAAGGCGCGCTAAATGTTCGGGATGGAACAATTTGAAACACATCGCCTGCGACGATATGCCGCTTCATTTGCACAACAATGTCTGCAAAATCAGCGTCCAATATATCCACGCTAATCTGCCCACCGGAGGCTTTTTGAACGCTCGCTTCTCTTTTAAATTGCGGCAGCTCGAAGGGCTTATCACTCAGTTCGCCCTGCTCCCACATACGCACATGGTTTTTAACGTGATCGACAATGATTAAGCTTTCCGGAATCCAAAACACATAATCAGGCAGATCGAACAAATCCCTTTTTGCTGCCGGCAGGTCTTCAACCAGATCAACATAGTCGTATGAAAACATGCCCAAAGTCATTTTGACGCCAGATAGCTGACTCATCACCCGGAGCACATCCAGCGGTGATGGCTGCTTGAGCTGGGCTTCTAAGCTTTGACTTCGATCTACCGGAGAAAATACAAGCGGCGTCTTGGCAATAATTTCCAGACGCTTCACCTCACCAAACTCAGTGAGCGCTTCAAGGGTCACCTCAAGGCCGCGGCATGTCGCCTTAAGCGCGGCTCTAGGCATGAGGATACTTTTTTCGCCTAGTCTTGTTTTGACATCAGCAGCCTCTAGCAAAACACAATTGCTATTTTGGCCCTGCTGAGTCAGATGTGCAAATAGAGCGACGGGATCGACTGGATTCATAAATTAATCTTTGCCATGGCTCTATATCGGTTGCAATCAACTAGCGTTCGGGCTCAATGTACCAAACGCACCCGCATTAGATTCGGTCCAATATTTAACAGTCTTAACTTGCAAGGTTGGTGCGCTCCAGCTCGGCATCCAGCCACCGTAGCCGGGGCCCGAAAAGGAATTTGCGCCGTTAATAGCACTGAAAAAATTGGCAACGGGATAGCTCCATGTGTCGGTGGGGCCTAACGGATTATGCCATGGTTTTTGGCAATAGCCATCAGGGAAATAGGCAGAGGTTCCCTCGCCGGCTGTGCCACCGACTGCTAAATTCATGATCAATATAAATGGTTGATCAAACGGAGCAGCATTTTCGTTGCAACTTACTTTAGACCAAGGGTTGTCTGACCAGGCACTGCTGCCAGCGTCATTTGCTATCGTTTGGCATGAGCCCGCTGCCGTATTGACCCCACTTTGTTTTGCATATTTCTGTAAGCAATTCGTCGAAGCCGAAGTGCCTCGCTGATAGAAACTTCGTTTACTGAAATCCACCTCTAACACATGGTTGGAGTCGTTATCAATGTAAGTGTAAATTCCTTGTGGGCTCCATCTCAGGCCATAAGTATGAAAATCTTGGTCAAGTGTTGGCGCCGTTGCCGTTACAGGAGTCGCATATCCCTTGTCAGCGTAATACTCTGTATGGGTCTTAATAAACGCGTTTTCGCTATAAACTGGTCCCCAGTGCAGCGTTGAAGCGTAAGACTGCACGCCGCCAAATGCCCCGCCGTTGGCATTAATATAGGCTTCCGAACAGCTCGCCGTATTACCTCTAGATTCTAGAATGTCTATTTCACCGCTTCGAGGCCAAACACCATACGCGCCAGCACCTAGCGGCGTTGTAAGACCAATAGATCCCGTCTGATTGAGAGGCATCATCCAGATGGCTGGCCAGAGCCAGTCTCCTTTCGGGATTTTGGCCACGATTTCAATCCTGCCATATAAAAAACCTTTGGAAACATCATAGCCAGAGGCTGGTTTTTGTGCAGACTTCGTAGAAATCCGGGCTGAAGTTACAGGTGCAATAATCGTACCAGCAGGGGTGTGACTTGTTGGGGCAACCAAGGCGGTGTTAACAGTTGCCGGACTTTTAGGCAGCCCATTGCCAATACCTCCACCACCATTATATCCGCTACCACTACCACATCCATCATACGTCAACCCATCTGCCGCGCCATTGTCCGTGCAAGCAATATTTGAACCAATGCTATCGGTACTAAAGCTCCAATTTCCAATCACACCTTGACAAATATCTCCAATATTATTTGGGCTTTCCGTAATTGAGCTTCTACCGCAGCCTAATACCGCCGCCAATGAAAACTGCGTTTCAGGATTGCCATTATTTGCCAAGGTTTCGCCCGATCCCAGTACATGTTTTTGCATCAAATCAGCTTTGATTGATAAACCATTGACGGGATCGAAGGCGATATTTCCTGGGCTATTTAGATAAGCTTCGAATTCAAAGTTACCTTCACCAGACATAGTTACTTCTGGCGTCCATATTCTAGTATCCAGCGCCTGTTGCTGAGTGAAATCATAAGTCCAATCGGGCGTTCCACTTGGAGAACCGGTGCCCGCGACTGCCAAATTAGCCGTACAAGCTCCGGGTTGTGAAGGCGGTGTAACAGGTGGGCCAGGTGGAGCACCTGGGTTACTTTTCGAGCAACTAAGAATTAAAAAAGTAAAAATTGAACAAAATATTACCTTCATAATTAATATAATATTTCATGCAACCAAACCCAGTCAACGCTCTTGCCCAATTTTCTTAAAAGTGAAAGCTAAGTCCTTATGATCAAACAGATTGGCGTTATAGGTTCCGGACAGATGGGAGCAGGGATAGCGCTCGTCTGCGCTCAAAGTAGCTTTGAAACGTATATTTTCGAAGAATCGCCCGCCGCTCGTATGAAGGCCCAAGGCTATTTCGATCGAAAAACAGACCCAAGTATTCGCAAACCTGATTTTGTAACTTTAGAAGAGTTGGCCGGGTGCGACCTGATCATTGAAGCAATACCCGAACAAGAAGACTTAAAGCGAGAGCTATTCATTAAATTGGATGAGCTATCTAGGCCCAAGACCATCCTTGCCAGCAATACGTCCTCTATTTCCATCACCAAAATTGCAGGATGGACCAAAAATCCTGAGCGCGTCATGGGCATGCATTTTATGAATCCAGTGCCCGTGATGAAGCTGGTAGAGCTAATTCGCGGCCTGCAAACTTCGGATGAGACCTATCAAACGGTTCAACAAACCGCTCAGGCGCTTGGCAAAATCACCACCACTTCCAAAGACATGCCAGGATTTATCGCCAATCGCATTCTGATGCCGATGATTAACGAGGCATTTTTTGCGCTGCAGGAAAATCTTGCGAGCGCTGAAGACATTGACACCACCATGCGTTTAGGTGCAAATCACCCAATGGGTCCACTCGCGCTGGCAGATTTTATTGGCCTGGATACTTGCGTATGGATCCTGGAAACCATGGACAAAAAGCCCTGCCCTCTGCTAAAGCAGTACGTCGACGCGGGATGGCTTGGAAAAAAATCAGGCCGAGGAGTTTTTTCTTATGTTTGATTTGTCTGAAACCCACGAATTGCTCCGCAAAACTTGCCGTGATTTCGCTACCAATCAGCTAAAGCCTGTCGCAGCCGAATTGGACGCAAAACACGCTTATCCAAAAGCGCAAATCAAGGCGCTGGGCGAGCTAGGTTTGATGGGCGTATTCATCCCGGATTCCGAAGGCGGCGCTGGCCTGGACGCACTAGCTTATGCCATTGCCATGGAGGAGATTTCTCGCGGATGCGCCTCATGCGGCGTGATCATGAGCGTGAACAACTCACTCTTTTGCGATCCCATTTATAAATATGGTTCAAGCCATCTCAAAGAGCATTTCCTAAAAGACTACGCTTCAGGACAAAAGCTTGGATGCTTCGCTCTAAGCGAACCAGGCAACGGCTCGGATGCTGCCGCTGCCAAAACGACAGCTGTTAAGACAGAGAAAGGCTACGTATTAAACGGCACCAAAGCCTGGATCACCAACGGTTACGAAGCCAACGCCGCCATCGTCTTTGCCACCACCGATGCCAGGGCAGGTAATAAGGGCATCTCCGCATTCGTCGTCCCCATGCCCACCCCCGGTCTGACGCTCGGCAAAAAAGAAGAAAAGCTTGGCATCCGGGCTTCATCCACCTGCAATTTAATCTTCGAAGACTGCTTAATCCCCAAAGAAAGCCTGCTCGGTGAAGAGGGCCACGGTTTCAAAATCGCCATGGCAACTTTGGACGGTGGCCGCATCGGCATCGCTGGCCAAGCGCTAGGCATCGCCCAAGCTGCGTTAGAAGAAGCTGCGTTTTACGCCAAAGAGCGCCAAGCTTTCGGTAAACCAATTTTCAAATTACAGTCGATCCAAAACAAACTGGCCGACATGGCCTTGCGCATCGAAAGCGCGCGCCTGCTCACTTGGAAAGCCGCGTGTTATAAAGACAAACATGTTCGCTTCACAAAAGAAGCCGCTATGGCCAAACTCGCCGCTTCCGAAACAGCAACTTTTGTTGCGCACCAAGCTATGCAGATCTTTGGCGGCAACGGTTACGTCACCGAATTCCCCGTCGAACGGCATTATCGGGACGCCCGCATCACTGAAATCTATGAAGGCACCAGTGAAATCCAGCGTTTGGTCATCGCAGCCCATGTCTAATTTTGTCAAAATAATGGAAGTAGGCCCTAGAGATGGCCTACAGAACGAAAAATGCTTCGTACCCACAGAGCAAAAGCTGCAATTCATCCAAGGCTTAGAAGAAGCGGGCCTGTCTCGCATTGAAGTCACCGCTTTCGTATCTAAACGCTGGATACCCCCATTGGCTGACCACGCTGAACTCGCCGCCCAGCTAATCAAAAAGCCAGCCATTACCCATGCCGCGCTAGTCCCGAATCTAAAAGGCTACGAACAAGCCAAGCGCTTTGGCATTGACGAAGTATCCTTAATATTGGCCGTGACCCAAAGCCATAACCAAAAAAATCTGAACGCCAGCACCGAAGAAGCATTTGCGCGCTATAAAGAAGTGATTGCACAAGCCAAGCTTGATGGCATGCCCTTTAGAGCCTACATTTCCTGCGCCTTCGGCTGTCCTTACGAAGGCAAAACACCCGTTTCAGCCGTCATGAAATGGGCTCAAGCTTTTTACGAACTAGGCGCTTATGAACTCAGCATCAGCGACACCATCGGTGTAGGCAACCCAAAGCAAACTCATGAACTACTCAACACGCTGCTCAAAGAATTTCCCAAAGAAAAACTGGGCATGCATTTCCATGACACTCAAGGCATGGCCCTAGCCAATATCTATGTTGCCTTAGAGTTAGGCATCCGTTCTTTCGATTCTTCCGCCGGTGGCATCGGCGGCTGCCCCTACGCCCCAGGCGCTAAAGGCAATGTAGAAACAGAAAAGCTGGTCAACATGCTCAGCAGCATGGGCTACGAAACCGGCATTGACCTAGAAAAGCTAAAAATAGCCTCAGCACGCCTTCAAAAAATACTCGCCAGCGGGAGCACGCCGATTGTAATGTGAAGCCATGGTGCGCCCATAAGCCCCAGCCTGCGTAATGAGCAGCACGTCCCCTGCTTCAGTCCTAGGCAAAAGCCGGTCATAACCCAAAAAATCAGCCGATTCACAAATCGGCCCTACCACATGGGCAGTGATCTCATTCGGCCTGTCTAATTTAGAAAGATTCACAATCTCATGATAAGCCCCATACAGAGCCGGTCGAATGAGCGAATTCATCCCCGTATCCACGCCAATAAATAAAACCCCTGCCTTTTCCTTAATCTGCGTCACCCGGGTAAGCAAAACGCCAGCCCCGGCCACCAAATAGCGGCCTGGTTCCAGCCAATATTGATACTGAGGATTCGCCATACAAACCGGCTTCAGCGCGTCATTAAGATGTTCGCAATCGATATCAAGCCCGAGGCCCCCGCCAAGATTAATCACTGATACATCCGGCATCCTCCGAGCAACCTCTACCAGCATCTGCGCCATCTGCCCCCAATGCCCCGGATCCGAAATGCCGCTTCCCGCATGCGCATGAAGACCCACAATGCGAACATCGCCCTTTTTCGCCAAAGCCAACGCCTGATCAACCTCGTTAAGCCCGATACCAAACTTAGATCCAGCACCAGCAGTCCGAACATGCTGATGATGCCCCCGCCCTTGCCCTGGATCAATCCGCAGAAATACCGCTTGCCCCCGAATCAAATCCGCCCAATGCACAAATGGGTACAAGCTATCCAAAGTCACATGACAATGCCGCTCAAAAGCATATGCATACTCAGCCGCAGGCGCGAAATTAGGCGTAAACAAAACTCTTGCAGCGTCCAAACGCGGAAAAAGCTCGAATACGCGTTCTAACTCAGCTTGCGAGACGCATTCAAAGCCTAAGTTTAATGCCTCAAACTCTCTGAGGATATCAGCGTGGTCGTTTGCTTTAAGCGCAAAGAAGACCTGCGTTATCGCTTTCAGCCTCTTAAGATCATCCGCAGCTGCTTGAAGCGTACTTTGGCTATATACGTATAAAGGCGTTTCATTCGCCTCAGATAAAAGCCGGTCCCGCTGCTTGTACCACCAAGTCATGATTTCAACACAAGTGAGTCCACCAATTTATTCCACAAAATAGTGTATATTTAATATAGCATGGAGGATTCTCAAAATGGTACGACCAACATTTGTCCAAGTTGACGAAGCAGCGCGGACTAGAATGCCAGACAATTCGGGGTCTCCGCCCGCACTTCCGCCAGGGCCTTCTCCGCGGCCTGCTGCCAAAGTCTCCCGGAAACCAGCCGGAACTCCGGATGAAGTCGAAGAACTGGATCCGCTCGGAACGGCAGTCCCTGTAGCAGCTGTGAATACGGCGGTCATCCCTTCAGTCCAAGTGGATCCGGATGCCCCTCCACGCACCCTTCAGGCCATTATGAAGGGGGCAAGCTCGTCAATCCCACGGACAGCAGTAGCAGCCGGGTTAATTGCGGCCGCTGGAGTTGTCATGGCACCTTTTACCGGCGGACTAAGTTTAGTGGTTACGGCAATTGCTGGCGCTGTTTCAGGATACTCTGCATACAAAAGCGATCAGGCAGACACAAGCAAACATTTTAATACTTTGTTTAACACCGACAAACTCCAGTTAACCGTACGTGGCATGGCGAATCATCCTGACGCGGAGAATAAAAACCAGGCTAAACTATTGGCCGATAAATACGATATTGCGGCAGCCAACAACGATATCTCAGCTCAACTCCAAATATTAGATGAAATTCAAAAAACCACGAATCTCGTTATAGATTTCGATAAGCATCTAAAAACAAGCGATCAAACCCACGTCGTCGATGATCATATCGGCAAAGGAACGTACCGCCAGCGAACCGCCAAGACCGTAGGGGATAGACATCCAACCCAACCACCCCTTAATCCTAGCCATCATATCATAGACGCAGGATTGAAAGATTTAGCCAACCTTCATACGCAATTAGGCGCTGGGGTTCGAGGTTCTCACCTTGATATATTGGAAAATATCCAAAAAATTAGCGATAAAGTTCTCGGTTTAATCAAGCCCCAAGTGGGGGCAGCGGAGGGAAACGACGCCATCTATCTTAATTCCGCGCTACTAGAACTGGAACAGAGTCTCTTACAACAATCAAATCCAAGCACTCTAGCAGCAAGGCAAACCCAAATTACAGAAATCCGCAGGCTGCGTGTTTTATTAAGACCCGAAGCTGAAAAAGCGACCGTTCTTAACACGATGCGAAGTAGCCATGCTGAGCTCAAAGCCCTAGTTCCCTGGAATTGGCGCAATTATAGACATCGAGAAGCCGCAAAAAAACTTATCCAGTCCAATCAGGAGACGGAACGTACCTACAAAGATCTATCAGATGCCGCCTTAGAGCAGTTAATCGAAAACTACAAATTAGAGGACCAATTGCTGGCAGGAGGGTTTAAGGTATCCAACGTCAGGGGCGCCGGTCTACCTACATACCTGCAAAAGATTGATGAGTTTCAAGGTGTCTTAGACAGACGCCATATCTAACTCAGCCAAAGCTAGAACCGCAGCCGCAAGTTCGCTTTGCGGTTGGGTTCACGAATTTAAAGCCCGCGCCGTTTAGGCCTTCTTCGTAATCCACAACTGTTCCAGGAATCTGGGTTGCAGTGAATACATCGGTGATGACTTTGAGGCCGTCGTATTCGCAGATTAGTTCATTGCCGTCATCTACAGGGTCCGAAAAGCTTAGGCCGTATTTAAAACCGGAGCAGCCGCCGCCTTGGACGCTGATTCTTAGGCAGCTGCCTTCTTCACCATTCGTTTCGGCTAGGGCCATTTTCGCCATTTCCACTGCTTTTGGGGTCAGTGTGATCGCTTCCAAATTCTCCATTTTCGTCATCTCCTTGTTCTGCTGGGATTGCGTAACGACCCGAAAGCCAACTGCCGAGGTCAATCATCTGACAACGCTGCGAGCAAAAGGTCTTATCCGTCGATTGACCACAAGTGGCACAATGAGTCGTTTTCATCGAGCCTATATCATAATACTTCCAACATTTTTAACAAGAGGGGCTTTTTTCACTTGAAAAGTCAGCTTAAGTCTGGTTTCTTATCGGACTTTCCAAAAGAGGATAACAACAGTGGCAAAACAAAGAAAAAAACGTTCTACCGTCTCGTTCAAAGACATTCAGATTGCGTACTTAATGGATGGCGTGAACTCTATAGCTAGACTTCATAAGGAAGGAAAAGCTTCAGGGATTACTATTCGCCGCGCACTAACCAATTTGAAAGAAAGCGGCCGCGAAGTTGCAGGACTTGAAAAATGGATCCGAGAAAATCTTGGAACCGGAATCCGCGGCAGAACTGCACCAACACCAGGTCAAGAACGTATTTATCGTGCTCAGCAAATCAAGACAAGCGGACCTTTCCTACGCTTGCCCTTGGCTGCTCTTCAAATCGATAAAGGCGAAGTCGTTTCTGTTGTGTTCCAAAAAGATCAAATTGTCGTAAAGAAAGTTTAATAATATGATTATTGGTTGTCCGTCGGAAATTAAAGTAAAAGAATACCGTGTTGGACTTGTTCCAGCTGCAGTCAAAGCCTTAACTGCCGACGGACATACCATATTAATACAAAAAAATGCCGGAATTGGATCTGGCATTTCAAATGAACAATACCAAGCTGTTGGTGCAGAAATAATTGATTCTGCCGAAGAAGTTTGGGAACGCTCTCAGATCATCTGTAAAGTGAAAGAGCCCGTGCCATCTGAATATCCTCTGATGCGCGCTGGGCAAATTCTTTACACCTACCTGCATCTTGCAGCAAACATAGAACTCACCGAAGCGCTATTGGCAAAGAAGGTTTCTGCTGTTGCCTATGAAACCATTCAGGTTGGCCATACCTTACCGCTCCTCAAACCCATGAGCGAAGTGGCAGGCCGGATGTCGATTCAAGTAGGCGCATGGTGTTTAGAAAAGCACCAAGGTGGCAAAGGCCTATTGCTTGGAGGCGTCACAGGCGTGCCTAGAGCAAAGGTTACGATTTTAGGAGGTGGCGTTGTAGGCCTGCAGGCGGCCAAAGTGGCTATCGGAATGGGCGCGGTAGTGAGACTACTCGATACAAACACCGATCGCCTTGAATACTTAGACCATATTTTCTCTGAGCGTTTACAAGCGCTATATTCAACCCCATATAGTATCGCCGAGGCAGTCATGGATGCCGATCTCGTGATCGGCGCGGTTTTAATCGCAGGTGCAAAAGCGCCCAAATTGGTGACTCGCGAGCTTATTGGGCAAATGGGCAAAGGCTCAGCCATTGTAGATGTTGCCGTAGATCAGGGCGGGTGTGTGGAAACCATGCGACCAACCACCCATGATAACCCGATTTTCGAAGTCGACGGCATTATTCACTACGGTGTTGCAAACATGCCTGGCGCCGTTGCACGCACCAGCACTTTTGCATTGGCGCAGGCCACTTTGCCCTACTTGCGTTTGCTTGCAGGTGTAGGTCTAGTAGAAGCATGCAAACAAAATCCGCACTTTGCACTGGGATTGAACACGCATCAAGGCTATCTTACTTATGAAGCAGTCGCTCATGCGCATGGATTAGCCTTTCATGAATATTCTAAAGTCTTGGCAGCATCTTGAACCCGGGCAACCGGAATTAATTACCGTCGGCAATATTAACCAGACTTATAAGGTGAAGCTGAACAACGGCTTTGGTGTTCTTCAAAAGCTTCACCCAGTTTTCGCACCTGAAGTGAACGTTGATATTTTAAACGTCACCGATTATTTAGCGCAGCATCATTTTCACACCCAAAAGCTTCTAAAAACCGATTCTGGCGATCTTTGGGCATTGGAAGAGAGTCAGTGTTGGCGAATGCTTACCTATGTGGAAGGCCATACCTTTGACGAAGTTAAAAATCCCGAACTTGGCTTTTCGGCCGGCCAACTGGTAGGGCGCTTTCATAAAGCGTTGTCTGAATTTGATTATGAATACCAGTCCGTTCGAAGCAATGTGCATAATACTCCTGCCTATTTGGAGAGGCTGGAGCGCAACCTCAAAGAAGGCAGTGCGCATCCTCTGTTTGAATCTGTTTCAGGCATCGCTCATGAGCTAATCAAAGAAGCCAGGTCACTGCCCGATCTCTGGGCAATGCCAGCGAGACATAGCCACGGCGATTTAAAAATCAGCAATATTATTTTCGATTCCAAGCAGGAGGCGGACTGCCTGATCGATCTTGATACACTGGGCAAGATGCCCTGGCCTATCGAAATGGGAGACGCATTTCGATCCTGGTGTAACCCGTTAGGTGAAAATCAAGCTGTTACCGCCTTTGATATGGAAGTCTATCGGGCGGCTCTGGAAGGCTACAAAGAACACGCTTGGAAGCTCTGGAGCAAGGCTGAGCGAAACTCGTTAAAAGCAGGCATCAAGCTTATCCCCCTCGAGCTTTGCGCTCGCTTTCTAATAGACATTTTCGAAGATCATTATTGGAAGTGGGACCCAGAAAGATTTGAATGCCGAGCCGATCACAATTGGCTTAGAGCGCAAAGTCAGTGGAATCTTTTTAAAGATATCCAGAGGAAGTTATGAACTTAGAAACTGCCAAAGCCATCTTCTTTTGGTTCGCTCTCACACTCATCGGCTGCCTGATCGCCTTTCAGCTATATAAGCGCGATCAATTGTATATGCAGCAAATCGATGTAACGCCCAAAGCAGCACCTGATTTCATGCTGGATGATGTGCAACTTTCGAAGCTTAAAGGGAAAACCGTGCTGCTCCATTTCTGGGCAACTTGGTGCGAGCCCTGCAGAGCGGAAATGCCATTGTTAGCCAATCTAAGTAAACGGGTAAAAGACCTGGTTATCTTGGCAGTGGCTGTGGATTCAACCAAAGCGGATGTGGAGCGATTCTTCGGACCTCAAAGACCTGGGTTTCCAGTGCTTTTAGACCTTAAACATCAAGTTGCCAGTCTATATGGAATCTCGCAGTTTCCGGAAACGCTGCTTATTGGGCCCGATGGTATGATTAGAGCGCTCTATATTGGCCCGCAGGATTGGGATCAGTTTGAACTAAAACCGTGAAGGCTAAAAGTTGCCTGTTGGTTGCAAACCGATATTTTACAACCGGAAATGTCAAAGGTCTTTTTTTCGGAATCCATATGAGCAATCTGCGCTAGTACCTGACCTGCAGACCGGTTATCGTTATACGGCAGAAATTTGCTTAAGCCGATTTTTAAGGCCTGAAATTTGATGGACTCAGAGATATTCGCGGGGAGCCTAACTTTAACTTGATCGGGCTCGATAGAAACTAAGTCTTCCGACAAAGTCTTCAAAGCATCCATGTCCAGACGCCTTTTTTCAGCCAGAAGCGCCAGGCGGGGCTTCGGCGCTTGGTGAAGGGCTAAGAAATCGCGTACTTGGACGCGGCGGCCTTCGCCTTTGAGGTTCGTGGGGTCTACGAAATAGTCGTTAACATTAAGGGCAGTTAGGACTGCGATGAGGTAGGCGCGGGAGAAGTTTAGTAGTGGACGGATAATGCGAAATCCCCCCTGCCCCCCTTTTTCAAAGGGGGGTGAGATTGCAAGCATGCCCGCGCCTTCGGGTCCGCCGCCTAGGCCCATGAGATCCATAACGAAGCTTTCAGCTTGGTCGTCCTGGGTGTGCGCGGTCGCGATGGCACTTACGCCTAGCTCTTGGGCTAACTGCCAGATGGCATCGTAGCGGCGCTGCCTTAGGCTTGCTTCGTCTTTTTTCTCACTAGGCAGTAAAGTTAGCCTGTGGCTATCAAAACCTAAAGCTTTCGCACGCGCACAAACAGCGCTGGCTTCGAAAGGTGTTTCTGACCGGGTGGCATGGTCCACACTTGCAACATAGATACGCTCAAATCTGCCGGGCCAATGAGCCACCGCTTCCATGAGGGCTCTGGAGTCAGACCCGCCGCTGACGCATAGGAGTAAACCTGTAGCCGAATAAGGGCTAAAATAGGCGTCCAAGGTATTCCAAATAGGCTGAATTAACCGTCTTGTCTTCGTTTGCATAATGGCATAAGTACTAGTCACGAAACCCGTTCATGACGAATTTAATTCGGTCATCTTAAAGGAATTTGAGTGAGAACCCAAGAAGAAACCCTATCATTTGAGGATTTGCTAAACGAAAGCTACGCCCGAGACGAAGTTCTCGAAGGCGAAATTGTCTCTGCTACCGTACTGGCTATTAATAAAGATTTTATCTCGGTCGATATCGGCTACAAATCGGAAGGATTAATCCCTGCCGATGAGTTTCCAAGCATCAATGGTGAAATCCAAATTAAAGTTGGCGAGCGTGTTGATGTGATGGTTGAGTCACGTGAAGATGACTCCGGCCGTCTGATTCTAAGCAAAGACAAAGCAGATCGCGTGAAGGTATGGGATGATATCTCACTTGCCTGCGAGAGAAACGAAATTGTAGAAGGAACCGTAACAGGCCGCGTTAAAGGTGGCCTTCAAGTTGACATCGGCGTTCGGGCATTTTTGCCAGGAAGCCAAGTTGATTTGAGACCAATCCGCAATTTAGACAAAATGATTGGCGAGCGGTTCCAGTTCAAAGTTATCAAATTTAACCGTAAACGCGGCAATATTGTCCTCAGTCGTAGAGCATTGCTAGAGAAAGAACGCGAAGAAAAGCGCGGAATGACTCTGCAGCACTTGTCTGAAGGTGCGGTATTGGACGGTATCATCAAGAACATGACCGATTATGGCGCGTTCGTTGATTTGGGCGGCGTTGACGGATTGTTGCACGTCACCGATATGAGCTGGGGTCGTATTCAAAACCCATCCGAGCTCTTTCAAGTTGGCAGCGTGGTCAAAGTTAAAGTGCTTAAATATGACCCAGAACACGAACGTGTTTCTTTGGGCATTAAGCAAATCCAAGAAGATCCATGGTTGTCCGTTCAGCAAGAATTCCCAGTGGGAACTCAAGTATCCGGCAAAGTGGTTTCTCTCACAGACTACGGCGCATTTATCGAACTGAAACCAGGTGTTGAAGGTTTGATCCACGTGTCTGAAATGTCATGGACCAAGCGCGTCAAGCACCCATCCAAGATCGTGAACATTGGCGATCAAGTAAATGCGGTTGTTTTGGATATTGACCAAGAAAGCAAACGTATCTCCCTCGGTATGAAGCAAGTGGAACCAAATCCATGGAGCCTGCTTGAAGAGAAATACCCAGTTGGAACGGTTATCCGTGGCGCTGTCCGCAACATCACTGATTTCGGTATCTTCATCGGCATCGAAGAAGGCATCGACGGCTTGGTACATATCAGCGATTTGTCCTGGACACATCGCGTCAAGCATCCTTCTGAAATCTTCCAAAAAGCTGACGAAGTCGAGGCAGTGGTTCTGAATATCGATGTGGAAAACGAACGTTTCTCACTTGGTATTAAGCAACTACACGAAGATCCATGGGGACGTATCCCACATGTGTACCCACGTGGTGCTCGCGTGAAGGGAACCGTTTCCAAGGTAACTGATTTCGGTGCATTTATTGAAATCGAACCAGGTATTGACGGTCTTTGCCATGTTTCTGAATTTGCCGAAGAACATATAGAAAACGCACATGAATTCGTGAAGCCAGGCGATGAAGTCGAAGTCATGATCATCGATGTGGATCCTGAAGAACGCAAGATCGGTCTGTCCATGAAGGCAGTGAAAAAAGCAGAAAAAGGCTTTGATTACCGCACCTACTTGGCACAGCAAAGCGCTGCAGCAGCGAAACCTGTGAAAAGCAGCATGGGAACCCTCGGCGAAGCTCTTAAGGGCTTTAACGTAACCGGCGAGTAATCATCCCTCCTCGCATCCCCCCTGCTCCTTGCGCAAGCAAAGGCAGGGGGGATTTTTATTTGGTCCCTATCTATAGTAGAGCTTTAATGAATGAATCCCACCAATAATATAGTTCCTGAAGTCGAAGGCGAGATTTCTCCCATATTGTCTAAAGGCGAACCAACTGCTTTTGCCCAACTCACCAAGCACGCAGGCATCGTGGCGCTATGTACCGCTATTTCGCGTTTTGCTGGCCTTGCCAGAGATATGGTGACAGCACATCTATTCGGCGCGACAGCGGTCATGGATGCCTTTAACATCGCTTTTACGATCCCTAATACTTTGCGCAGTTTTGTCGCTGAAGGCGCTTTAACGGTCGCCTTTATCCCCGTGTATACCGAAGTTCGCAGCCAGCAAGGTTTAGAGGCTGCGAAGCAGTTTTACCGTTCTGTTTTAGGAATCTTGCTGGTTGTCCTAACAGGGCTGGTCCTATTGGGCATCCTCGGCGCCTCGGGCTTGGTCTATGCTTTTGCAAGCGGCTTTGCAGAACGACCAGAGCAAATGGCTTTGGCCACGCAGCTAACCCGATGGATGTTTGCCTATGTTTTTTTCATTAGCTTGGTTGCTTTAAGCATGGGCGTCTTAAATGCACATAAGCATTTTATGACGCCGGCCGCATCACCAATTTTATTAAATCTGGCCATGATTGCTTGCGCTTGGGGTCTGCACAGCTACTTTGCCCAACCGGTTTATGCCTTGGCAGCGGGCGTTATTTCAGGCGGCATCTTGCAGCTTCTAGCGCAGGCACCCGCTTTGGCAAAAAGAGGCCTTCTGCTTAGGCCATCGTTTCAATGGAATAGCGCGCCTGTTAGAAAGCTGATGCGCGTTTTATTGCCTTCGGTATTTGGGGTGGCCATCTATCAAATTAATTTGATGGTTTTGAGGCAGTTGGGCAGTTACTTGCCGCCGGGACAAATCACTTGTTACAGCACGGCGGATAGGCTGATGCAGGTTGCCTTTGGAATTTTTGCCATCTCGATTGCAACGGCCACTTTGCCAGCGATGAGCGAACACACGGCGTCGGGCAAGATCGATCGGCAAAAGTTGGTGGACACCTGGCATTTTTCAACGAAGCTGACCAATTTCATCACCTTCCCGGCAGCGTTTGGGCTGGCAATTATTGGCCTGCCAATTGTATCAGTCTTATTTTTTCATGGCGCTTATGATTGGCATAGTACGCGTTTAACAGCTCTAGCCACGATGGCTTTTGCGCCTGGATTAATCAGCGTGGCATTTTCTCGTACGACGGTTCAAGCGTTCTATGCCCTGAAAGACATGAAAACGCCGGTGATTATTGCTGGCGTTACGCTGGTTCTTAACTTTTGCCTGGGCCTGTCTTTAATGCGCTATGAAGTCGTTGGGCTGGCGGCTTCGTTGACCTTGTCGAGTTTCGTTCAAACCATGCTGCTGCTAGTTTGCCTTCGCTTTAAGATTGGAAAACTGGGCGTGCGCAGCATGCTCGGGTCGATGGCTCGCCAGTTAATTTGCGCTGCAACCATGGGGCTCGTTGCGTATGAGATTTGCAGCTTCGGTGAGTGGACCCGCGGGCCCACACTGGCCAATGTTGGGCTAATGGGTGGCGCTGTTTTCGCTGGGATCCTAGTCTACGGCATCTTAAGCTTAGTCATGCAGTCCGAAGAGGCCCGTCAACTTAAGGGCTTAATAACAAAACGGATCAAGCACTAAATTTGGGCGATTAAGCAGAATATGATATATTAACCGGCCATGAAGTATATATTTATTGCCGCACTGTGTTCGTTTCAGGCATTTTGTCAGAGCCAGTTAGAAGTTATTCGAGCAGCTGAGCTGGCCGATGGCATTTATGTCTCTGGCGCATTGAAGCACCTGGAGCTTGAGACCGTTCACAGCCATGACAACCCTCTTTTTGCCAATCGCTTAGCAGGATTCTTTAATCAGGAGTCCAACACGCTTTACGTGGTCGTACGGGGAACCAGCAGCAAATTGAACTGGATCTCTGACGCTCGCATCGGTTCTTCAAACAAGATCGTCAAAAAAATTGTCAACTATTTGACCCCATCGAAGCTTAAGCCCTATGGCAAAATTCTGGACTCCTGGTCACAAGGCTGGTTTGAAGAATCATTTGAAGATTTAAAATCAGCATCTAATATCTTGATCCGAAAGCATAACGGCGCGACGGTTATCTTCACAGGGCATTCTTATGGCGGTATTATGGCTAACTTATTGGCCCAAGACGCATATCACCGGTTTCCAAGGTCAAAATTCAGGTGTCACACATTCAATGCGCCAGGTGCAGCCGAAATTCGATCTGAAACTTTAAATATGCCGCAAATCGCACAGGAAGAACTCGAAAGATTCATTTTCAACCATGTGAGGGAAAGCGATTTAATAGGACAATGGAACACGCACGAGGGCAAGGTGCATTACTATGCCAACAACAATCGCTGGCATCGTGATGCCCATGCCATGGCTCACTTTGTGAAAGATTTGAGAGACGGAGCCAAGCCCTTACTTAACGAGCCTGAGTACATCGTTGAATAGTGCTAGGGCCATCAAACCTAACAACAAGAACATTCCTGCTTGAGTGAGGATTTGTCGTACCCGGGTAGATAACGGACGGCCGGTGGCACCTTCGATCGCAAACATGAGCAAATGACCACCATCTAATACCGGAACCGGCAGCAGGTTAAGCAAGCCCAAGTTAACGCTGATCAGAGCCATGAGCTGCAAATAGTAAGCAAGGCCCTGAGTCGCCGCTTGACTTGCAACGCCAATAATCATTAGCGGGCCGCCCAATTCCTTCGGAGATACTTCCAAGCTCACCAGCATCCACAGTGACAACAAAGTCAGCTCAATAATATCCACGGTTTGAACGACAGCCAGTCTCATCGCTTCGAAAACACCGACCTGAATTCTTCCTGTTTGCGGATTATCTCCCAAAGCCACACCGATGCGACCGATGGTTTTATTTTTATGGAGCGGATTTGGATCCGGCTCAGCGTCCGGCGTAACATCGATAACTTTCTTTTCGCCGTCTCTGTCAACTTCAAATGCCAGTTTTTGATTCGGATGCGCTGATACTTGCTTAACCAGGTCGCCGAAGGTTTGGATTGGCTTATTATCAATCGCCAAGACCAAATCGCCAGCATGCAAACCTGCATTGAAAGCAGCTTTGTCTTCAATTACCTGGCCAATCACAGGTTTGTAAATTTCTTGAGAGCCAACCGCGATACCGAAAAACAAAAACAGTGGCAATATTAAGTTGAAGAAAGGGCCGGCCAAGGCGATGAGCGATTTTTTCCAAAGGGGTTGACCCAAAAAGCTTTTCTTCTTTTCTTCAGGCGTCAGCTCTTCATCGGGCGATTCGCCCAACATTTTGACATAGCCGCCGAAAGGAAACAGGCTTAAGGCGTACTCGGTGCCACCGCGAACGGTTTTAACTAATTTGGGTCCAAAGCCCACCGAAAAGGTCAAAACTCGGACGCCTAACATTTTGGCGACCCAGAAATGACCGAATTCGTGGACGACAACCAAAATGCAGAGAAGTAATAGACCAGCTAGTATACCCATGATGGGTACCAGCATACTTCTCAAGCACGAATATTTCCAATGGTATTTTTCGCGGTCTGATGCATGTTAGCCAAAATATTGGACATGATGCTCATGAGCTCGTTCAGCTTGTTCATTTGTTGTTTTAGCTTTTCAAACTGAATTTGCCTTGAGTCTTCAGAGTTATATCCCGAAAACGAGTTAACGAGTCGCTTCCCAACATCTTGGCCGACAGCGGCACCTGCAGCACCACCTTTCATCGCCCCTAAGACGCCACCTGCTAGGCCTCCTAAGTCAGCTGCTTTATGAGACACCCAACCTTTGACGCCCGGATGACCACCGTTTTCAAGAATAGAGATTCGCTCCATCACTTTCTTCTCTTCTTCTCGAGCAATCTTCATCATCACGAAACTTAAGACGTCTTCAAAGCAGGCATTGGGTCCTAGAGTTTGGGCCATCTCTTCAAACGCCTGTGGATCGCCCAGCAGCGAAGACATCGTTTTTTGTATTTCCGACATCTTTTGGGTCATCAAATTCACCATCGACTTTTGCTGCGCAGGGCCAGGTCTCTGATTCCTGGCTGCACTGGGCGCATAACCCCGCGTATGTGTAAATTCTTTTGCCTCTCTGGTCTCTTTACCTAAGACTTCTTGCGGGGACGGCAAATCCTGAGCCAAGGGTTGGGGTTGCGCATGTGCTTGCATGCCATCCGCTTTCGCAAACAAGTCTGCGAGAGACACGCCTTGAAGCAGCGCGCTGGTCTGAGTCTTAGCTGCTAAGGCGTCAGGTTTTGCGCCGATAGACGTTGAGGTCAGAGGCAGTTGAAGGCGGGCAGCGGCTCGTTGTTGTATGACAGGGTTTAAGGTTGGCATATGTCTAGGTATCGATGGTTTTCATGAATTAGTTGCGGATTTCTCGGGAAAGGGCGACAAATGATCTTTGATGGTTTTTGAAGTTGTCATATTGGCGCTCGCCGCTTGGCTCAGCTTTGCCAAAAGCTCTCTGCAAGCTGCCCTTTGCTTGCTTATTTTGTCGACGGCTCTGGGTTGTTGGCCGCTTTTAATTCCTACCGGATTGCTTTTAACAACGTCCCTTTTAATCCCTAGACCCAATCCAAGACACCAGCGTCGCCGTTTTCGAGTCAGTAAGTTGATATATGTGTGCTTATTTTTTGCCTTGGGCTACTTTTTTGCTCAGCAGGTCTGGCTATTTAATCCCACCGTTTTAGCTTCGGCTGAAGCAGTGGCAGAGCTGCGATTAGAGCAGCTGATTTTGCCCTTTTCGTTTTTTGTTTTCGTGTCGTTTCTATTGTTAACGAGGAAATATGTGGACTGAGTTCGGTTTAATATTTCTGGGATTTATCGGAATTCTCATGCGGCGAAATCTTTTTGCCATTGGGTTTTCTTTTGCGCTTTTATACCTGGGCATTTGGTTATGGATGCAAAGGGAACTGCCGGCTGCCACTGTCTTAAGTTTAAGTTTTATCTTTGGCCTATTCATCATTCTATTTGCGGTTGTCGTGATCTTTGTTTGGAGAAACAGAGGCACTCTGCACTTAGACGAAATTCGCGAGCTGAGAGGCTAATCTATGAGAGCGATCTATTTTTTATGGATTCTGCTGCCAGTGATTCTAATTAGCTTGGTTCGATTTGCGTTACGCTTATTCTTCTGGGGCGGCATTCAACGCATGCTCACGCTTGTAGCTCTGGGTCTCTTTATGATGGTTTGGTATTATGTTCAGAATTGAGTTTCTGCCACTAATCCCGGCAGGCATTGCTTTATTACTTAGTTTTGCGCCGACATCGTTTTTAGAAGCTCGTAAATCTATTAATATTATTCTGCAAATTTTTTGGTTTATTTTTCTAGTCTTTCTCAAAAGGCAGGGGCTTTTGAGCGTTTCTGATTTTAGCTTGCTGAGCGTTCAAATCTTGGTTTTGCTTGGCGTTAAGACAGAAAACTGGCTTTTAATTGCGCTGTCGACGGCCTCGATTGTTAGCGGCAATTTTCAGTTAGCGCTACTTTTTGCGTATCTGCATGTCGTGATGATGTTCTTTATGATTCTTCAAACGGGCGGCCTTTATAAGGGGAGTACTTCTTATCAAAGCATTATTTTTTTCCTAGTTATCGATTTGAGCGCCTATTTTTCTCTTTCGGTGTCGCATCCTGCTGCTTATTGGATTGTGCTTCTGCCCTGTTTAGCGCGTACTCTTTTTCTCGTGGCCTCGCCTTATGCCCGGACGGTTTTTTATAATTGCCCTACAGAGGTGATGATTTTGCTTTTGGGCAGTATGGTGCCTATTGGCATTTCTTTGCTATCAAAAGTGCCGCTACCGTGTCCAAGGCTTGATATCTTGGAGGTCATTTGCATGGGCAGTGCTTTATTTGCCGCAATGCTTTTTTTGATGGAAAGAAGCAGGCGGCAGCGGGCCATCTATCTATTTATGGCACAAAGTCCTCTTTGTATCGCCCTCATTCTTAAAAAGCATCCGCTTGGGATGCCACTGTGTCTCTTAGGGATGGTTAATTCGATGACTTGGTTGTATTTCCTAGATAAACCTAAAATTCGTTATCTTAACATTGCCCTTGCCGGCACGACCGTTATCTGGTTGGTGTGTAAACAATGACAATAGCGCTCATCATACTCTTGGCCGCTGCGTTTACATGTCTGGTATTGGAGTCTTTGAGCTGGATTGAAACTAAAAATCATATTGTGTTGACTGGTATTTTAAGCGTTGGTGGTGCGGTTTATTTTTTGCTACCCTCGCCGGAGTTTGCTGCGCGGCCAGTCTCGCTGGCGGCGTGTACCATCGTAGCGCTCATGAGCATCCTTTTATATACTTCTCAACTGCAGTATTCCAAATCGAAAAGGAGCGAAGCCTATGCCTTAATTTTAGTGATATACGCTCTGCTTCTCTGGATTAGCGTGACCACCAATTTGGTTCAACTGACGATACTGAGCTCGTTAAGTAACATGCTGTTGGTTGGTCTGACCGCGTTTCGAGGCAACAAACGGATTGCATCGGAGATTGCTGTTAAGTTTGTTATTTTGGCGCTATTCGTTTTCTGTTTGCTGTGTCTGGCGATCACAATTTCGCAGGGGCAAAATGCCAAGCTCGGGCTTTGTGTTACTTGGATTTCTTTATTGTTACTCATTGGCGCTACGCCATTTTTTAATGTGCATGTCGATTATTTAGATGGTGCGCCACCCTTTGCTTCGGTCTTGTTACTGGGCTCGATGTTGATTGGCGTTGGCTCGTTTATGGTGCAAATGACCAATGCCGGCCTTGATATGAGACTGCAACAAGTGCTCCTTAGTTTTGCTGGCGCTTCGGTGCTCATTCCGCCATTTTTGGCCTTGGATCAGCAACGCATCGGGCGCTCGATTGCATATTTATGCATGACCCAAGTTGGTGTGTTATTGCTTTTGTGTCTGTTCAAAGTGCCTAGGGTTGAAATATTCTTTCTGCATATCGCTTTAGCAACCCCGGGGGCGTTCGCGGGCGTCAGGTTTTGGAAGCACGCCAACAGTTCGGAAAAAAACTGGGAAGACTATGCGGGTGCGGGGCGCAAACATCCGTACGTGGGCTTAAGCTGGCTTTTTATTCTAAGTTCGTTGGCTGGCGCACCGCTTACGCTGGGATTTTGGATTTATTTGCAATTGGCCGAATCGGCGCATCAATTTGGAATGCCTTGGCTATTGGCGCTCATCGTTTTGGCCATTGTGGTATCGATGATTCCGGTTGCCCGTCTCGGTGTATTTATGTTTGCCAAACCCACTGGTTTTGAAATGATCAGGCATCATCAACCCCGACAAGGCTTTGTCATTGTGCTGTGCGCTCTCCTCGTGCTTAGCGCCAAATTCATGTGCTACTGGCTACCTACGGCATATGAGCTTAAAATTTTTTCTCCTTAGCTTTTCTGCCTGCAGCTTTGCTTTCAGTATCTGCAACTTGCTGGAGCCGGACAATCTTCAAGCACCAAAAGGTTTTAGCCATCGCGCCAATAGCGCTTTGACTTGGCTTGCGCCGCATCATAGCTCGTCCGATATTTTAACAACCATTGGGCATGACGTGGATCTAAACGCCAAGTTCTCGTATGGCCCGCTCAGCACAGATTTAATTGATGAAGAAATCGAAATCTGGATTGATACTTGCTCAAATAAACTTCAACATCTTGGATCTTTTAAAACCAATGCCGATGGACGCGTGAGTCAAAAATTCTCTGCGGCGCATTTGCCCAAAGAAGGCTCATTTAGGATTTGGGCAAAAGTGGTCGGGGACAATACGCTCACCAATCTCACACTGCGTATTCTCAAGGAAGGAACCAAATTGGCAGTATTCGATATTGATGGCACCCTAACCCACTCCAACGTTAATCAGTCGTTACGAAATGGCTCAGTGGAAGCCACTCAAAAAGTAAAAAAAATGGGCTTAGAAATACTATATCTTACTGGCCGTCACTATGTTTTAACAAACTACACCAGGCATTTTCTTGCAGAGAGTGGGTATTCAGACGGAACGCTTATATTGGGGCAGTCTCTGCAAGAGATTGTGCCTAGCAATAGCAATGTGGGGGAATTTAAAGCCAATCGTCTATTAGGCCTAAAGGCGCTGGGATTTATTATCGAAAGGGCCTATGGCAATGATACCACTGACATCTTTGCCTATCTCAAAGCAGGTATTTCCCCTCAGCAAATCTACATTGCTGGGCCTCATGGTGCACTGGAAAATACCATCGCTTTGGGAGAAGACTTTTTAAATCACTTAGCTTTAATCGTTTTTTGATTTTTAGCTTTTACTGGATTGGCGGTATTGTAGCGTTTGATGACGGTGTTGGTGATATCTAGCTCAGGCGTCACGTACAAAACGGTTGCTTCGTTTTTGTTTAGCACCACGCTATAGCCTTCAGCCTTAGCAATGTCTTGGATAATGGGGTTTGCTTTTTTGATGATATCACCCATGACATCGCGTTGCTTTTTGACCATTTCTTCTTGCATGGTTGCATAAAGCTGCTGGGCCTCACCAAATTTGGTTTGAAGCTCCATGCCTTTTTCTTGACGAGCTTGTTCGGTCATGACGGCTGCTTTGCTCTGAAATGATTCTTGCAGCTTTTTCAACTCGGCTTGCTTACTGTCTAATAGCTCTTGCTTCTTCTTGAATTCTTCTTGAAGCTTGACCTTAGCAGCCTGACCGTCCGTAACATTGTTAACGGTTTTCTCTAGATCGATAACAGCGATCTTCATCTCTGCCTGCAAGTTACAAGCTGCAAATAGGGCGGTTAAAATCATCAAACGCATATTAAAAATCTCCTGTTTTAAGACATCCTAGGCGTAGCATGCTTGCGTTTTCATGTTAAGATAAATCCCAGTGCGCTTCATTTTCACACTTGTGATTGCTTTGTCTTTAACAGGCTGCCATTCACTGCAGCATCGACTCTCCTGGATTAGCAGCGTTTTAAATTCAGCGAGCTCAGCAAAGCATCCGTCACAAGCTGAAATCGATGACTTTTTTGCCTTTGCTCCGCAGGAAGGACATCCGTTTTTGACAACCGAATTTCAGTCACACGTAGATGTTCGAACAAATTCACGTCTCACCGTAGGCAACCAGATAGACTTATTGCCCAATGCACAGTCAGGCGACTTAAAATTAGCACTGATCGATAAAGCCACCACCAGCATCTATATCACAACCTTTCAAATCGTCTGTGATGAGGTGGGGAAACAATTCACCGAAGCGCTTATCAGTGCCGCAAAACGAGGCGTTGAAATCAGATTTTTAGTCACGGGCGGGCCTTGGACGTGGGCATTTTCGGGCAACTGCCCATCAAAAATGAGAAAGAACGGCATTGAGGTTGCCACCATGCCGTATTCTTATATAACCAATCACGGTGTGGTTCAGCTGCATGACAAGATCTTTATCATTGATTCAAGTCTGGCCATTGTCGGCGGGCAAAATATTGGAACTTGGTATGCCAAAAAGAAAGAAGCGGATGGCAACTTCAGGGATACTGACGCCATCGTTTCAGGACCTGTCATTGAAGACATTCGGGCACGTTTTGCGATGTTATGGCGTTTTGCCAAACCATCGGACAACACGCTAAAAAAAGGCCCACCCCTCAAAATCGAGCGCGAGAAATATGCATCCTGGCTACAGATGAAACCGCTCAAAGGCGTCTGCCGTTTTGTCTCACAAACACCTTCACAAAAAGAATTTCTGGTTTTTGAAAGCTATCGGCTCCATGCCTTGCAAACCCAAAAAAGACTCATTTTTCATTCATTGGCGCTGAATGCTTTTGGAAGCCCTGAGCAAGAAAATTTGTGGCGATCTTTTAACGACATTAGTAAAGAGCCGGGCAGTGAAATATTTTTGCTGACGAACGGTCCCGGGTTTATCAACTCTGACATGATGCCTTCCTGGGTCGGCCGAATCGTTGGCTATTATTTTTTAAACAGCGTCTATGATTCACTGAAAGGTACTGCTGTCAAAGGCTTTGCCTATCCAGCATGGCTTCACTCGAAAGTCTATTTTTTTGACAACCTAGCCATTGGAATTGGAAGTTTTAATTTTGACGAAACCGGCTTGGTATGGACAGAAAGTACGCTTATTTGTCTAGACACCGAGCTAATCAAACAGACCCTTCGGATGTTCAAAAGCGATCTGGCCAGTTCTTACAATATTAAAGCGATTTAATAGTTGGTTATCATTGTCGCCAGTTTAATCGTGTTGGCGTTATTGTTAAAATTTACCTGTGCAGTCACTCGCGCATAGCCAGAGCCAACATTCGCATCTAAAAAGTCGTCTGTTCCAGTATCTGCATCTGGATTTACCTCAAGCACGGTTACCGTCAGCACATACCCGGTAAAACCCGATACCGGATTTGCATTATAGCCATTTGCTGCAATAGCGGCAATTGTGGACGCGTAGCCGCACCCTGCAGCGTTACAGTCGCGTCGCGCCATCACTTTTTCCAACGCCTCCGCGGCAAGATTGGTCGCTACAATGGATTGATCTGCAAGCAAGGACGTCCTTGCCATGCCAGGAATCGCCATCACAACACCGACAAACCCTGCGCCAATAATCACCATTGCAAGCACACTTTCAACCAAAGAAAAGCCTTTCATGGCATCACCAGTCTACCCGTGTTGGCAGTTACGGTAATCGTCCGAGTAGCCGATCCACTCGATATCGTAACACTGCCCCCTCCGCCCGTGGTTGGTGCCCCCAATTCATTAAACTCCACCACGTAGTTGCCGCTGATACTAATGCCCGGATATTTGGTGGATAACGTGATCACCATATTTTGTTTGGTCTGTGGATGTGTAAGCGGCGTGGCGGTCGTTCCTTGGTAAACCGTGTAGGCGCCCCCATTAACAAAAGAAACACCCGAAGTGACGCCTGTAGAAGAGGCGTTTTGCTTCGCATGTTCGATATCTGAATACACTTGCTGAGCCGCAGTATCCAAACGCGTGGTGCTGAGAGACGGCGCATAAACGAACGCCGTTACACTTAATATGCCGGCTAAACCGATAACCAGCACCAACTCAGCGAGTGTAAACCCATTCGCCCTCATGAGCGTGTGGCTAGCAAGTTGCGCAGGTAAACAACCCAGTTGCGACAGTATAGGTACAACAAGTGTCTGTTCCCGTTGTTACCGTTGAATCCGCATTCATATCAAATGTATATGAAGTGGCCGAACCTTTAATCCATTGAGACGATACACCGTTCTGCAAGATACTGGTAAAGTGACGATTGGCAGGAGTCGCCGCACCGTTACTCGCACTGTCTAAGGTCGCAGGGTAGCTAACGGTACCATAGGAAGCCATATTTGTAGCTGCAAAAATCGCAATACCGGTTTGAATCGCACCGACGGTAGCGTTCATGGAGGCAACCCGCGCAGAGTTTAAAGAGCCGGTCAAGAAAGTTGGAATTGCTGCGACTGCCAAAATTCCTAAAATTGCAATCACCAACACTAATTCGATCAAAGTAAAGCCTTTCATTTGATTCATAGTTATCATTCCCCTAAATACATTTTAGCATACCTATTGACCCTAAAAGCAAGACCGCTTGATTTTTTATGTTAAAGGAGGCTTAGATATGCGGCATGCGCTATTTGTCTCAAACAAGTGACGACGTTCAGGCCATGCTAGCCGCCATCCAACGGCCCTCCGTTGAAAGTCTTTTTCAAAGCATTCCGGCTGCAAATTTTTTAAAGCGATCGCTTAATTTGCCACCTGCGATGAGTGAAATTGAGCTTAAGATCATGCTAGCAGATCTGGCAGGAACCCCTCCGAAAGCCTCTTTTTTGGGTGCAGGTGCGACAGCTCATTTTGTACCCGAGATGGTTTCGCAGATGCTGCTACGCGGCGAATGGCTCACCGCTTATACGCCCTATCAGCCAGAGGTTTCTCAGGGCACTTTGCAGGCCATCTTCGAGTTTCAAACCATGGTTGCCTCTTTGTTTGGATTAGAGATCGCCAATGCATCGATGTACGATGGCGCAACGGCTCTGGCTGAGGCCTGCTTGATGGCCTGCCGGCTTAGGCCACAGGCCCAAGCCATCCAGTTTCATGATGGGATACATCCCGAATATATAGAAACCTGCAAAACATTTTTAGGCGCTGCAGGAATTCGAATCGTAAGCTCAGGCCCTGTCGCAGCCTATGTGTACCAAAATCCGAACTTTTTTGGCCAATTAGAAGATCAAAGGACGATCATTGCCAAAGCTCATGAACAAAGCGCGCTGGCGATCGCTGTTTGCACCGATCCAGTCGCTTTAGGAGCTATCCAATCTCCCGGCTTTTTAGGAGCAGACATCGCAGTCGGAGAAGGCCTGGGATTATGTGGGCATCTAAGTTTAGGAGGCCCTGGGGTTGGCCTATTCGCTACAAAGAAAGAATTTTTGCGGCAAATGCCAGGGCGCTTATGCGGCCAAACCACTGATATGAACGGTAAGCGAGGCTTCGTTTTAACGCTGTCCACTCGCGAGCAGCATATCCGGCGCGAGAAAGCGACGTCCAACATTTGCACTAACCACAACCTGATGGCGTTAGCTTTCAGCATGGCGCTCTCTTTGTATGGAAAATCAGGCTTCAGAAATCTAGCTTATCAAAATATCAAGAAAACGCTTTATTTCAGGCAAAAGGCAGCGGCCTCCGGACTGAATATCACCCAAGTTGGGCCTCATTTTAACGAAACATTAATAGCGCTAACGCCAACGCAAGTTGTACAAGCTAAGCAGCTTGAGCAAGATGACCTTTTCCCAGGCGTTTGGGTGGGGCAATGGTTTCCCGAACTGGCAAATCACTTGCTGGTGTGCACCACCGAATTGCATACGAATGAGCAAATAGATGCTTTGGTGGAGAGCTTGTCATGATCGGGCGCACCAATTTCGATTTCGATGAAAAGCTGCTGTTTGAACATGGCTCTAAAGGCAGATGTGGCGTGGATTTGCCGGCAATGCACTTAGCAGATGACGAAGTTCGTCAAATGCTTGGAGAACACGAACGTTTGCTACCCAACGAACCGCTGTTGCCTGAATGTTCTGAGCCTGAAATCAACCGGCATTATACGCGCCTCAGCCGCTGGAACTTTTCAATAGATACGAACTCGTACCCGCTGGGCTCGTGCACCATGAAATACAATCCTAGGATTAATGAATGGGCAGGACGATTGCCTGGCTTTTCTCAGCTCCACCCCTATCTACCAAAATGGCGCCTTAAAAATGCTTTTTATCTGATGTCGGAGCTCGAAAAATATCTTGGCGAAATCGGCGGTTTCAGCGGTGTTTCTCTTCAACCTGCGGCAGGCGCTCATGGCGAATTTGCAGGCGTTATGATGATTGATAAGGCGTTAAAAGCTCGCGGTGAATCTCGCACCAAGATGTTGGTGCCGCACAGCGCCCATGGGACCAACCCCGCCTCCGCCGCGTTTTTTGGCTACGAAATCGTCACGCTGGAAAGCGGCGCAGACGGCTTAATTAATCTAGAAGAGCTCAAATCTAAAATGGATAACCAGTGCGCTGGGATTATGATCACAAACCCAAACACACTTGGGCTATTCGAAAAAAATATCTCAGAAATCTGTCAGGTGGTCCACGAACATGGAGGCTTTGTTTATGGAGACGGGGCTAACTTAAACGCCTTGATGGGCATCGTTAGGCCAGGCGATTGCGGCATTGATGTGATGCATTTCAACCTACATAAGACCTTCACCACGCCCCATGGTGGCGGCGGCCCCGGTTGCGGCGCTGTCGGCGTATGCGAGGAGCTTAAAAAATTTCTACCGGAGGCAGGCGAGCAGTCAATCGGACGCATCCGAAGTTTTTACGGCAATTTTGGCATGATGGTCAGAGCCTTTACCTATATGAGAGAGATGGGTCCTGATGGTCTCAAAAAAGCTAGCGAAATGGCTGTTCTCAATGCGAACTATGTCAAAGCGCTATTACGGCCCTACCTGCACCTGCCATACGAAACAGACTGTTTACATGAAGTTGTCTTCACGGATAAAAAGCAAAGCGCTCAAAACATCAGCACACTGGATATTGCGAAAGGTCTAATCGATAAAGGCATTCACCCACCGACTGTGTATTTTCCGCTGGTGGTATCAGGCGCCATGATGATTGAGCCAACCGAAACCGAATCCAAAGAAGATTTAGACAGATTATGTGAAGCATTCATCGAAGTGCTTCACGAAGATTCGGCCAAGCTAAAAATCAGCCCTACCCACACCGCCCTAGGCCGTTTAAACGAAGCCAAGGCAGCAAGAAATCCGATATTGGTATTTGAGCATGACTAAAAAAAGTATCTATGTTGCCAAGCCTCCCGATTCGCGTGGATATGTGGATTACACACCAGAAGAAGACGAAACTTGGAGCATTTTGTACCAGCGCCAGCACAAAATAATCCAGGGGCGCGCTTGCGACGAATATCTGACAGGTCTCGAGCTGCTGGCCATTCCTAAGGACAAGGTTCCGCAATGTCCTGAGATTAGCGAGCACCTAAAAAAAGCGACCGGTTGGGCAGTTACCCCTGTTCCAAAAATCATTTCCATCGATGCGTTTTTCGACCTGCTTGCCAACAAGCATTTCCCAGCAGCTACGTTTATCCGCACCCGTGAAGAACTCGATTATTTGAAAGAGCCTGACATCTTCCATGAGTTTTTTGGCCACTGCCCGCTGTTGACCAATAAGGCGTACGCGGATTTTATCGAGTCCTACGGGAAAATGGCGCAACGTGCCGATCATAAAACCCGCTCAATTTTAGGCAGACTTTTTTGGTTTACCATTGAGTTTGGTTTGGTGAGCTCCGCGAAAGGCCTTAGGGTTTATGGCGGGGGTATTTTGTCATCTTACACAGAAACAACCTATGCGCTTCAAAGCGACGTGCCAACGCGTCTGCCATTTGACATTCGAGAAGTTATGAAAACCGCCTATCGATATGACGAAATTCAGAAAAAATATTTTGTGCTAGATTCTCTTAAAAGTTTATTTAAAATAATTCAGCTCGATCTGCCTGCCTTGGCAGAAAAAGTCGCGCTAAACACCGACCAGGACCAGGATTTTATTACATGTTAAAACATTGCAAACCTTGTGAAGGTGGCGTTTCACCCATGTCTTTAAAGGATGCCAGTACGCGGGTTCAACAACTTAAGGGTTGGAGCTTAAGCCTAGAGGGCGACAATATCTCCAAGTTTTGGCTATTTAAAAACCATTACCAGGTCATGGCCTTTATCAATGCCATTGCGTTTATATCGCATCGTGAAGGGCATCATCCGGACATTACTTTTGGCTATAATAGTGCCAGAGTTATCTATACGACACATGCCGTTAAAGGCTTATCAGAAAATGACTTTATTTGCGCATCCTATATTGATGCGCTATCGGAGTAAGCTATATGTTTATCGCTTTAGAAGGCATTGACGGATCCGGACACACGACCCAAGCCACCGCTTTAGCAGAAGCTCTCAAAAGGCGCGGTCGTAAAGTTTTTGTTACCGCCCAGCCCAGCAGCGGTCTAATTGGCAAAATTATTCGCGATTTTTTGCAAGGAAAAGTCACGCAAGAAGACCACTTCCCCGAAGCCCTCGCACTATTATTTGCTGCCGATCGACTGCATCATATTAGTAATGAAATCAAACCCAAGTTAGAACAAGGCATCGATGTTATCTGCGACCGCTATGTGCTATCCAGCTGGGTTTATCAAGGTCTTGAGGTTAGTGAAGACTGGGTTCGGCGCATCAACCAATTTGCGTTGCTGCCAGATTTAACCCTCCTCATTGATACGCCTTTAAGCGAGGCAACCCAAAGACGCGAAGCCCGCGGCGGTGTGGTTGAGATTTTCGAAACCCAAGATCTGCAAAGAACCATTCGGGAGCGCTATTTAGAACTCGCACCCTCCATACATGCCCATATCGTTGAGGGTAGCGGCACACCCGATGAAGTCACTCAAAGACTCCTGGAGGTCGCTTGGCCCAAATTATCGGCATCTTAAACATCACGCCCGATAGTTGTTCGGATGGCGGGCTTTATATGGAAACTTACAAGGCTGTTGAGCATGCACACCAAATGCTCTCCGATGGTGCCGCATGGATTGATGTCGGTGGTGAATCCACCCGTCCCGGCGCTACACCCATTACCCCTGAAGAAGAGCTCGCCAGGGTGCTGCCCGTCATAAAAGCGCTGATTGCCAGCGGCGTGCGAAACCTCAGCATCGATACCCGTAATGCTACCACCGCGCGCAGTTGTTTAGAAGCTGGAGCGCTTTGGCTTAATGACGTCTCCGCTCTAAGCCACGATCCTTATATGCTCACCCTGGCAAAGGACTTCGAGCATGTCACCCTTATGCACATGTATGGCGCATCACATGATATCATTTCTGAAATCGCCACTTTTTTAAAAAACCGAGTCGAAATAGCTGTAAACGCAGGTGTCTCGCTTGGGCGGATTTCTATTGACCCAGGCATAGGTTTTGGAAAATCCGCTGACCAAGACTTCACGATCTTGAAAAACCTTTCAGCTTTCTCCCCCATTGCCCCGGTATACGCAGGCCCGAGCCGCAAAAAATTTATGGGGCCGCTTTTGGGCTTGCCAAATTATGGGCCTGAACGCGATTACGGAACGATTGGAGCCGTGCTACACGCCGCTCAAAATGGTGCAAGTTACATTCGGGTTCACAATGTGAGAGCCGCTGTTGATGCGCTCAAAGTTTTGGGCGCCATCATGTCTGCGGGTAATCTCTAGGAACATAAAAATACGCCCGCATACTAAACAAAAGCGCAGCCAAAGCCATCAGCCCAGCAAATACCCAAAAGAAGCTGACCAAGGGGAGCGCCGCAAATCGCGCTGTGAAAGCTACCAAAATATTGCCAAACGCTACACTTAAAAGCCAAAAGCCCATGACCGTTGATTTCATACGTTTAGGAGCTTGTGTGTAAGCAAACTCAAGCCCCGTGATAGATACCAAAACTTCGGCAATGGTTATCAATGTATATGGCAGTAACTGCCACCCGACGTGCAGTTGGTTGCCGCCATCCAGCTGAGCTTGGATCACAGCAACAACCACGAACGATACGCTGGCGATACCCATGCCTACGGACATACGCACAAGAGGCTTAATATGCCCAAACAGCTTGGACATCACAGGGATCAAAAGCATGATCAAAAGCGGGTTTAAACCCTGAATCTGCGAAGCCAAGAGCTCTACGCCACCCAACTTAAGATTCATCATCTGTGCTTGGCGAATCCAGGAGGAGCCGTGCTGATCAAACAGCGCCCAGAAAATGCTAACGAAGAGAAAAATACTTACAATTCTCAAGACAGCCAAAGTGCCTTCGATAGATTCTTCACTGAACTGCTGGCGGATGGCTGATGCCCGGACAACCGCCCTTCTGGGTTGCGGATTGCCCGACGATGTCGCCATGGAAAACACGACGCCAATATTGGCAATTCGCATCATCATGCGCTTAAACCAATCGGAAGTCGCTGCAACAGACACTGCCAAAAAGCCATCGTCTGGAGAATGGTTTTGCCTAACTTGAAACAAAACCAAGCCAATCATGAAACAAGCCACTGAGATAGAGATCGCAAAGGGCGTAGAAAATCGCGCCGTAAATGCCAATGATCCAATGGTCATAAATAGGAATGTTGAGCTGAGCGCATCCAGAAATCCTAAGAACCCGCCCGGCTTGGCCGGAATATGCACGAATTTGTTGCGTCCCATCCAGAAAACCACCGTCGCAACAAACATCAAGATGCCTGGAACCGCGAAAGCAACACTCCAACCAAAATATTTTTGAGTTAGTGGAATCAATAATGTCGCAAAGAACGAACCAAAGTTGATCATAAAATAGAACAGTTGATAGACCTTAGTGATCAAATACCAATTCGACTTTCCAAATTGATCGCCTACATGCGCAGACACACAAGGTTTGATGCCCCCTGCCCCCAGCGCGATTAATCCAAGACCCACATACATGCCTGCCATAGAACCTTCGGTCATAGACAAGACAAAGTGGCCTAAGCAATAGACCAACGAAAACCACAAAATGGTGTGATATTTACCTAACAGTCTGTCCGCGATGACCGCCCCAATCATGGGAAATGCGTACACGCCCGAAATAAACAAATGCACGACCGAAGTCGCAAAGTCTCCCGAGCCATGCATGGCCACAATATAAGTATATAAAATGGCACTCATGCCATAGTAGCTGAAGCGCTCGCAGCCCTCATTTCCTACAATATAAGGTACACCTTTGGGCCAGCCTTGTTCCGTGGACGAAGGTGCAGTACGATAGGATGCGATGCTCATGAAAACTTCCTGCCTTTGCTTTTTGTATTCGCTGTTGGTCGCTTGTGGCGCCGAAGGCGTTCGAATTTCGTTTGAAACCGCTGCAAAGCCGGTATCTTTTGAGATCGAGATAGCGAAAACGCCCGCAGAGTTAGATAAAGGGCTGATGAATCGGAAATCGCTGCGCCCTAACGCGGGGATGCTTTTTATTTTTCCTGATCAGCAAATGCGTGCTTTTTGGATGAAAGACACGCTAATACCACTGGATATGATTTTCATGGATGCTGCCAAAAAGATTGTTGGCATCGTGCATGGCGCTACACCCAAAAGCCTAGATCCTAGGGCTGTCGATGCACCTGCTCAATATGTGCTTGAAATCAATGGCGGTTTGGCTAAGCAAAAGGGCTTAAAAATCGGCCAACAAGCCGCTTGGAAGCTTTAATATGACCATCAATCCCACGGTTTACATTCACCCCAGCGCCCAAATTATGGGGGATGTTGAGATTGGTGCTCACAGCAGCATTTGGCCCCTGGCGGTTTTGCGCGGAGACATGGGCAAAATTATCATTGGCGCGAATACCTCTATTCAAGACGGCACCGTATGCCATGCCACCCATGGCTTAAGCGAAACGCGGATCGGAGATTGCTGCACCATCGGACATCGCGTCATATTGCATGGTTGCCAGGTAGAAGATGGATGCTTGATTGGCATGGGCTCCATCTTGCTTGATAACTGCTTGGTCGGTAAAGGCTCATTAGTTGGAGCGGGAAGCCTAATTACAGCCAATTTTCAGATCCCACCGGGATCATTGGTGATGGGAACTCCTGCCCGTGTGATCCGGCCTTTAAATGAGCGAGAACAAGGCATCGTGGCTGCTGGATGGCCAATTTATGTTGAAAACGCTAAAAAATACATGACTGGTGTATAATCATAAGATGGAAAAGGGAGATGTGCCTTCAATTCTAATTGTGGATGATGAAGAATTGCTGCGGTCAATGCTTGTGCTCAATTTTGAGAACCAAGGTTTCAAAATTTTTCAGGCAGACAACGGTAAAACTGGGCTCGAATTACTTCAGCAACATCCAGAGATTGACCTAGTTCTCTCTGATATTAGAATGCCGCTCATGGACGGCATCGGCATGATTCAGGCTTATAAAAAGATAAATAACGAAGTTCCAATTTTCATGATGATGACAGGGTATAGCGACTTGTCGCCCGAAGAAATATACGACTTTGGCGCCAACGCCCTCTTTCAAAAGCCTTTTAACCGCGGGCAAATTAACGAGGCTGTCAAAGCAGCCCTTGCGCCGAAAGCTATGTTATGGACTCAAAAGCCAGAGTACAAAGAAAAGACCGTTTTGCAAGAACTGAACCTCAAAGACATGGCATCCCTGTCTTTGGGCAGAGGCGGACTATTTGTCCCCACCAAAGAACGCTTTCCCCAAGTTGAAACGCCGGTGAATACAAACATACATTTCGAAAACGGCGAATCTATGGAATTAACTGGACTCGTACGGTGGGTAAGAAAAACTGCTACCAGTCAATATCCAAGCGGCTACGGGCTTGAGATTACCTACGCAGATCCTGAAAGCAAGGCAAGGTTGCTGCCTCAGATTCAAAGCTCCAAGTATATTCCTTTTATCCCCAAATGCTAAACCGCCGTCCCAGGCAAGGTCAAAATCTCTACACCGGTTTCAGTTACTAAAATGGTGTGTTCAAACTGGGCCGACAGCTTATTGTCTTTGGTAACCGCGGTCCATTCGTCGTCTAACATTCGTGTCTTCCAAGTGCCTTGGTTAATCATCGGCTCAATAGTGAAAGCCATACCCGGTTGCATGCGCACGCCTTTGCCTCGTTCGCCAAAGTGAAACACTTGAGGCGCAGTATGAAAATTTTTGCCAATGCCGTGACCAACAAACTCTCTGACTACCCCATAGCCAAAACTTTCTGCATATTCCGCAATGGCTGCACCAATATCGCCTAGCCTTTTACCTGGTGCTACTTCGGCAATGCCAAGCTGCAAACATTTCTCGGTCACTTCCACCAGCTGCCGCGCTTGTTTGGATGGCGTGCCGACAAAGAATGTCCTTGAGGTATCCCCGTGGTAACCATCCAAGATCAAAGTGACATCAATATTGATAATATCCCCTTCTTTCAAAATCTTTTTGGTGGTGGGAATACCATGGCAGACAACTTCATTCACGCTAGTGCAAATTGATCGAGGGTACGGCGGGCAACCACCGGGCGCATAGTTAAGCGGTGCGCTGCGAGCACCACGTTCTCTGGTCCAACGTTCGGCTTCATCGTTAATCGCTTGGGTCGTAACGCCCGGTGCAACCATTTTACCGAGATGCACCAGCAACTCACCGGCCAGCTTGCCGACGCGGCGCATTTTTTCAATTTCGCTGGTAGACAGCAATATAATTGGTTCCGAACTCATACGATGAAAGACGCCTTTTTCGAGATCTCAAAACAAGTTTTGACTTCTTCTGGGGTTAAAATATTATTATCAAGCAACAATAAACTCTCTTGTGCCATGTCTGTGTTCAACAAATATGGCCCATCCGTGTTGATTGTAAATGGGATTTTCCAATATTTAAACCTGCCCAGCACTTCTCCCAGCTCCTTCAAGTCCTTAACGGCTTGAGTATAAAGATTAGAAGTAGGACAAATCTCTAAGACACAACCTGAGTCTGCCAGCATTTTTAACGCTTCTTCGCTATACGCAGCTTGAATGCCATGACCGATACGGTCTGGCCTTAAATAACGCAACGCGGCAATCACACCCGCGGCCCCGGTGTGCTTGGTTTCGCCGGTGTGCAAAGTTGTCTTAAGACCAGCATCCCTTGCTCTTTGGAACAACTTTTCATAGCGAGGCACATCCTGCAGGGATAACTCTAAGTTGTGACTTTCTGGTCCTGCCAGATCGATGCCTAAAACGCCTCTATGAGCGTACTTAATTGCCTTTTCTAAGATAATCTCGTTTTGCTCGTAATCAAATTCTCTGGCTAAACAAAACAGCAAGCAGGCTTTAACACCGTATTCTAAGACGGCCCGGTCCATCCCTCTTAAAGCAGCATGTATAATATGATCCAAATCCCGCTCACCGCCTAGATTTCGCTTCATGGGGTTAAAACGCAGCTCAATTTGCTCGACCTTGGAAGAGCGGTACTCTTTGCAGATAATCTCATAAACAGAACGCTCAACAGCTGCTGGTGAGCTTTGAATCCGCTCTGTCCACTGATGCATAATCTTCAGATAATCATCGAGATTTTTGACCGTGTCCTGCTTGGCAGTCACCAAATCGACAAAGTCCCAGTAAGTTTTAACCGGCAGTTTAAAGCCTTGCTCATGTGCAATGCTGAACAGCACATGAGGCGCGACCGCGCCCCCGACATGGATGTGTAAATCGATGAGGGTATCAGGCAGTCGTGGATCTAAGTGCATGAAGCACGATATACTATTTCTCGTAGCTGCTCAATATTAAAGCCCCGCCAATCAATCCCAGGTCTTTTAGCATCGAAATCAGGGGCATCGGCATGTTGGCTCCGGCAAGAATGCTTGGAACATGCACGCTCAAAATAACCACAGCCATAAAGATGATTAAGCAGTAGCAAGCCCACTTCACATAGCGATTAGCTAAAATAAGCAGTCCGCAAAGCAGCAAAGCGACCCCAGTTAAATAAACCCAAAAAACAGCGGCCGGCATAAAGCTTGGCACCATCATAGCCATCGAGTCCGCCATCATCAAATGGTTTAAGCCAAATATGATAAATGGAATGGCATAGATTATCCGACCCAGCGTGTAACAGAGTGTGTTGTTCATAGCGCTGAGCGTATTTCAGGACCTCTATGAAAATCAACGCTGCTGCAATGCAATTCGTGCCACAGGCTGAATATTCATATCTGAACTCAGCTCTTGATAGCTCACCACTGCCAAATGCGGAAACTCGATTTCCACCAGTTTCCGCAAGTAGCGCCTGATTTCTTGAGTGGTCAGAATCACTGGTTGCTGAGCAGTCGCTGGCAAATTGCCAATTTCAATTCGAATTGCGTCTAGAATATCTTGCGTCACTTCTGGCTCCAAAGCCAAATAGTTTCCTGAAGGGCTTTTTTGGATACCGGCGTTGATGGTCTCTTCCAGCGGCGGGTCCAAGAGATAAACCACCAATGTATTTTGACCGCCCGTATATTTAAAGCTGATATATCGCTTCAACGAGCTTCGAACATGTTCGGTCAACATCACAGAATCTGTTTCGTGCGGGCCCCACTCTGCCAAGGCTTGTAAAATGGTGCGTAAATCGCGCACCGAGATTTCCTCTTCGACCAAGCGCTTTAGAATATCCGTCAGTTGGAACAAGTTAACTGCTTTCGGCACAACTTCTTTGACCAGCGCTGGGAAAGCTTGCTCCAGCTGATCCAGCATGTTTTGCACTTCTTGAATGCCTACAAACTCAGGAGCCGTTTTGCGAAGGCATGCCGACAGATGCAAGACCATATAACTGGCAGCATCCCAAGTGGTGAGCCCAGCTTGCTCTGCAAGTTCCTGTTTCGAATTAGATATCCAAGCACAAGGCACCCCGTTGGCCGGATTATGCGCCGTAACTGCGTCAATACCCAAAAGCTTCAAGCGTTCTGGGGTATCGTTCACCAAGCACTGACGCGGGTCAACCGAGCCGGTCGCAACCGGAATTTCATTAACAAGAATCGAGTAGCTGCTCGGGCCCCCTGAACCATCGCTGCCACGCACCCTGATTCCGGGATAACGAATGCCAAGCTCATAGAACATGCCATCACGCATCATTGGGATAAGCTCAGCCAAGAAGTTCGAGCTATCATCAACCAATGGAATGATATCTGAGGCAACCTCCAAAGCGATCGGGGTAACCACCGGCATCATTTTGGCAGTTTGACCTTCCTGCGCCTTCGCTTTTTGCAACGCGACTTTCTTTTCTTTTTCTAACTTTTGCTCACGTTTACCGACGATGGCGTCCATCTCAGCAACATTCGCGCCGCCGCCCGCCAATGCTGGACTTTTAGAGCGGTACAGGCCGTAGGCGATACCACCAACGATCATACCAATAATGGTAAAGGGTAATCTTGGCAGGCCAGGAATCTGCCCGACCAATGCAATAAATCCACCGGCAATGGCAAACGCTTTGGGCTGGGCCAGGACCTGCGTCGCGACTTCTTTCCCAAGATTACTGTTTTCCTCACCTGAGTTCACGCGTGTTACCACCAAACCAGCGCACACTGACATGAGCAAAGCGGGAATAATACTCACCAAGCCGTCCCCTACCGACAAAATCGAATAGGTGTGAATGGCTTCTTCAACAGACATGCCTTTCTGCAAAACGCCGACAGCGATACCCGCCAAAATATTCATGGCGAAAATGATAATACCCGCAATGACGTCCCCTTTAACGAACTTCATCGCACCATCCATCGCACCAAATAGCTGGCTTTCGCGGCTTAAATCACTTCGCTTTTTACGAGCGGTATCCAAATCAATGGAGCCATTACGTAAATCAGCATCGATGCTCATCTGCTTTCCTGGCATCGCATCCAAAGTGAACCTGGCGGCTACTTCCGCCACGCGCTCCGAACCTTTAGTGATAACCAACATGTTAATCAGCATGAGCAGCAAGAAAATCACAAGACCAACAACGAAATTACCGCCCACCGCGAACTCACCGAATGCGGTGATCACGCTCCCTGCATCAGCATCCAATAGAATTAGCCGAGCGGTGGCAACGTTTAAACCAAGTCTAAAAAGCGTAACCACCAGCAAGATGGTGGGGAACGAAGACAGATGAAGCGCATCAGGGATATAAAGAGAAACCAGCAACATCACCATGGCGATCGAAATGCTGGTACATATAAGTAAATCTACGATAAAAGTCGGGATCGGAATGATGAGCAAGGTCATCACCAAAATAACCAACAGCGCCAGCCCAACGTCCGCGTAACGCTTCAATAACTCGTTTATATTGCCTTGCAGCAAGAGATCTACAATTCCACCCATGTTTCGCAAGATAACATAAAAACAGCCCCACATATTCTTAAAGAAACGCTCTTAGTTGACAGCCCATAGGCAAAGTGGTTTACACACAGGCACTATGATGAATACCTATGCCCTGATTCTAGCTTGCGGCGCTTTAGCCGTCATATATGGTCTTTGGATGGTTCGCACCGTTCTTGCAGCCCCTGCAGGGAACGAAGCAATGCAAAAAATAGCATTAGCCATTCAAGAAGGCGCCAAAGCTTATTTAAATCGCCAATATCGCATGATTGCCATGATTGGCGTTGTGATATTCGTTGCTCTGACTGCCCTGCTTGGCGTTTATGTCGGCGTCGGCTTTTTAATTGGAGCCATCCTGTCTGGCGTGGCCGGTTATGTGGGCATGAATATTTCGGTTAAAGCCAACGTTCGAACAGCAGAAGCTGCTCGCAGAGGCCTTCAACCCGCGCTTGATATCGCTTTTCGTGCAGGTGCGATTACCGGTCTATTGGTTGTTGCTTTAGGAATTTTGGGCATCACCGGTTACTATCTAAGCCTGCGCTCATTAGAATTGCCTACGCGCGACATTATGGAAGCGTTGGTTGGCCTTGGCTTCGGCGCTTCGTTAATTTCGATTTTTGCTCGTTTGGGCGGCGGTATCTTCACCAAAGGCGCAGATGTTGGCGCTGATATGGTTGGCAAAATTGAAGCTGGAATTCCAGAAGACGACCCACGAAATCCAGCGGTAATTGCTGACAACGTCGGTGATAACGTTGGCGATTGCGCTGGTATGGCTGCAGATTTATTTGAAACTTATGTGGTGACCCTGGTTGGTACCATGCTTTTGGCCGGTATTTATTTCAGCGGCAGCGACTTAGAACTGCTGATGACTCTGCCAATGCTCATTGGTGGCGTTTGCGTTCTCGCTTCCATTGTTGGAACTTTCTTTGTAAAACTTGGCAAATCCAATGACATCATGAAAGCTTTGTATAAAGGTTTTATGGTTACTGCTGTTTTGTCTGCAATCGCGATTGCCGTTATCTGCAACTATTGGGTTGGCCTTGATACCGTGTTTGTCGGCACACAAATGACTTTCAATGGCCTGAACTTGTTCTATTGCTGCTTAACAGGTCTTGTGGTTACCGGCCTATTAATGCGCATTACTGAATATTACACCATGACCAACTACCGGCCAGTGCAAAGTATTGCTAAGTCCTCAATGACAGGTCACGGAACTAATATTATTCAGGGTATCGCTGTTTCGATGGAAGCAACTGCTTTGCCTGCGATTGTGATTAGTGCGGGGATTTTGCTTTCTTATCAAAACGCCGGACTATTCGGTATTAGCGTTGCAGCAACCACCATGCTTGCCTTGGCCGGGATGATTGTTGCGCTGGATGCTTACGGTCCAGTGACAGACAATGCTGGTGGTATTGCAGAAATGTCCAACATGCCTCCTGAAGTCCGTAAAACGACTGATATTTTGGATGCCGTTGGCAATACAACCAAAGCGGTAACCAAGGGTTACGCGATCGGTTCAGCTGGGTTTGCATCGCTCGTTTTGTTTGCAGCTTTTATTGAAGACGCTAAGCACTACTTCCCTCAGTATACGTTGGTGTTTTCTTTGGAAGATGCCTATGTGGTGATCGGCTTGTTCTTGGGTGGTCTATTGCCTTATTTGTTTGGTGCCATGAGCATGATGGCCGTTGGCAGAGCAGCTCAATCCGTTGTGATTGAAGTTCGGCGTCAATTCAAAGAAATTCCAGGTATCATGGAAGGCACAGGACGGCCTGATTATGGCAGAGCGGTTGATATTTTAACCAAAAAGGCCATCTCTGAAATGGTCTTGCCAAGTTTGCTGCCTGTGGGTGCACCTATCTTGGTTTACATGGCTATGTGGGCCAGCGTTGGTCAGAGAGAAGCATTGATTACTCTTGGCTCCATGCTCCTTGGCCTTGTTGTTACCGGCTTATTTGTAGGCTTATCCATGACTTCAGGCGGCGGCGCTTGGGACAATGCTAAAAAACATATCGAAGATGGTTTCTTTGGCGGCAAAGGCTCGGAAGCTCATAAAGCTGCTATCACTGGCGACACTGTGGGTGATCCGTACAAAGATACCGCTGGTCCAGCCATCAACCCGATGATTAAGATCGCGAATATCGTTGCGCTGCTTCTTTTGGCCATATTAGCTAAATTTGGCGCTTAATGAGCTTTTCGCGTACTTATTTTGCTTGGGGCATCGCCGCGCTGTTCTACTGTTTTCAGTATGTCCTGCGCGTTTTGCCCGCAAATATAGAACCCGAACTACGCTCCGAATTTGGGCTGACCGCACATGAATTTGGTGCGGTTGGCTCTTTTACGATTTACGCTTACGCGCTGATGCAAATTCCGGTGGGCATCCTGGTTGACCGGCTAGGTCTTAAAAAAGTTTTGCTCTCATCGGTCGCAATATGCGTTTTAGGTGCGTTTGCGATGGCTTTCGCGACTGACCTTGCTGGCATCCTTGCCTCTCGGGTATTGATTGGCATCGGCTCGGCCAGTGCTTTCATGTCGGCACTCAAAATAGCAGCGGATTATTTACCCTTAGGAAGGCGCGGCCTGCTGATGGGCGCGACTTTGACCCTAGGCGTGATGGGTGCCATTTTGACAGGCTCTTACTTAGTGCATTTGATTGCATTGAGTGGATGGCGTTCTTTGACGATGACGCTTGGATTTTTAGGCATTGCCCTGTTTGTGCTAACGTTCATAGGCGTTAATCTCAAATCGACGAACAAAACATCGGCCGCATTCAGATGGAGCGATTTGGTTTCTATCCTGAAAAATCGGCCGGTCATGACTTATGCGATCTTGGCCATAGGTGTTTATACGCCGCTTTCCGTATTGGCAGATCTATGGGGGCCGGCGTTTCTGATGCAAAAATACGAGCTCACTCAGGCAGAGGCTTCTTTTAACACGACGCTTTTGTTTGCGGGCCTCGGCATTGGTAGTTTGATTCTTCCGGCGTTATGCGAAAAATGGAACTGCTTAGATTTCGCCATCCAGTTTTGTAGTTTTGCCATTCTTATTTTGTTTGGCTTATTGCTTTTTGGGCCGGTGATGCCACAGATTATTTTGCGCACCGGGCTGATTTTAATTGGTATTTGTTGCGGTGCGGAGATGATGTGTTTCACTGGCGCAGTGCAATTTACGACAGCGAGCAACTCAGGCCTCACCCTTGGTGTGGTGAATACCCTGAACATGCTAGGCGGCGCCTTGCTGCAACACTCGATCGGCTATTTGCTTGACTGGCAATGGCAAGGTCTCGTTGACCCTAAGGGTATTCGCTTGTATGATACCGAACAATTTGTGGTTGCGTTATCGTTGCTCTTGTCAGTTATCGCACTGTGTTGCTTGCTGTCATTGAGCCTAAAGAGGAGAGTGTTCAATGGCCGATAAGATCATCATGCCGCAGCTGGGCGAATCGATTGCAGAAGGAACCATCGTTAAATGGCTAAAAGCGCCAGGCGATGCCGTCAAAAAAGACGAAAACGTTCTGTTAATCTCCACCGATAAAGTGGAAGCAGAGATTCCATCGCCATCCGCTGGCGTGCTATTGGACATCGCAGTCGGTCCAGGCGAAACCGTTGCGGTCGGAACAGTCTTAGGTACAGTTGGAGCAGCCGGCGAATCCACTTCGAAAGCTGCACCCGCGACAAAAGAAGTACCTAAAGACGAGGTGCCTGGCAGCAAACCTCAACCGGCGGTGGCGGCTGCACCCCAACCTGACGCGCCTGTAAAAGCGCCCGTTGCCGAAGTGACCACAGATATCGAGTCAGACCGGTTTCTATCACCCCTGGTAAAAAAGATAGCTTCCGAAAATCAGCTATCGCCCGAGGCTTTGGACCAAATCCCCGGCACTGGCCGCGACGGACGTTTAACCAAGAACGACCTTCTCAGTTTCATATCAACTGGCGCCCAAACAACGCCTCCGGTTGCAGCGCCGAAAGCTGCCCCAGCACAAATGGGCCCTGGCACAACGACCAAACCAGTTTCAACCATGAGGCGTGTCATCATGGAAAACATGGTCGCGTCTAAGCGCACCAGTGCCCACGTCACCACTTTCTTCGAAGTCGACTATACGCAAATCGATAAAGTCAGAGCCGCTCATAAAGATCGTTTCAAAAGCGAAGAAGGCGTTGCACTAACTTATACGACCTTCCTATCGGCCGCCCTCTGCGAAGTCTTAAAACGCCATCCGTATATCAACGCTGAAATTAAAGGCGACCAAATTCTGTTTAAGAAAGAGGTTCACCTGGGCATTGCTGTGGCGATTGAACAGCCTGAGCCAGGCCTTATGGTACCGGTTATTCGCAATGCTGACCAAATGAACCTCAGAGGTCTTGCACGCGCAATCGCCGATATGGCTGCTCGCGTTCGAACCAAGAAGATTAAGCCAGATGAACTCTCTGGGGGATCGTTTACGCTGACCAACCCCGGCAACTACGGTGCGGTTATCGGAACGCCAATCATCAATCAACCTCAAGTTGCTATTTTAGGCGTCGGCCAGATTAAGAAACAAGCCGTTGTAATTGAACACGAAGGCTCAGACATGATTGCCATCCGCAATCGTGGTTGGCTATCTCTGTCTTTTGATCACCGCCTCATCGATGGCGCCACTGCCGATGTATTTATGGCCGATTTGAAAAAAACGTTGGAGACATGGTCAGCGAACCCTTAGTCACCATTCAAAGACCCGATTGGTTACGGGTTAAAGCTCCAACCGGTGAGAATTATCAACGCCTACAAGCTTTAATCCGCACCAAGCGTCTCAATACCGTTTGTTCCTCAGCATCTTGCCCCAACATGGGTGAATGCTGGGAGCTCGGCACAGCAACCTTTATGATCTTAGGTCGGATCTGCACGCGTGCTTGCAGATTTTGCGACGTGGATTCCTATTCTCGCCCTGGCCCTGTTGACTTGGAAGAACCTAAGCGTCTGGCGGAAGCTATTGAAGCCATGGATTTAAAACACGCCGTCTTAACATCGGTCACCCGAGACGATTTGTCTGATGGCGGTGCCGGGCACTTTGTTCGCTGCCTGGAAGAAATCCGAAAACGAATGCCGAGCATTACGCTGGAAGTATTGGTACCCGATTTCAAAGGCGTCAAAGCAGATGTCGACACGGTTTTAGCAGCCCAGCCGGAAGTGTTTAATCACAATCTGGAAACGGTCGAAGAACTAACTCCACGCATTCGCTCTGGCGCAAAATACCGCCGTTCTTTGGAAGTTTTGCAATACGCGAAATCCAAAGCGCCACATATTAAGACTAAAAGCGGCCTCATGCTTGGCCTTGGCGAGACAAATGAGCAGATTAAGCAAAGCTTAAAAGATTTGCGTGAACATCAAGTAGACATGATTACTATGGGCCAATACTTACGCCCTAGCAGCTTTCACCATGAAGTAATGCGCTACGCCACTCCAGAAGAATTCGGCGAGCTAGGCGCCTACGCTCGCAGCCTAGGCTTTTGGCGAGTAGAAAGCGGCCCTCTCGTCCGCTCCAGCTACCACGCCCGCTTGGATTAAGCCTTTTTAGAATAAAACGAATGCGCAAATATGCCGATGGCACCAACAACAATCGCCGAATCGGCAATGTTAAACGTTGGCCAGTGTGACCCTGCATAGCCCAGGAAAGCGGCGTGCACATCCAAGAAGTCAATCACATACCCAAGACGCATTCGGTCAATCAGATTTCCAATGGCACCGCCCATAATAAGCGAAAAAGACACCAAAATTAAACGGTCCGGGTTTTTTAACCTGAAATACCAAACCAAGAAGAACAACGATGCAACAATACTCACCGTTGTCAAAAGCGGCTTTCGAATCCAGTCAGGAATCGAGCTGGTAATACTAAATGCCGCTGCCGGATTTTCTTTATAAATTAAATTAAAAACCTTTGGGATAACCGTGATTTCTTTAAAGGGATAAAATTGCCCCGGCGAGAATTCATAGGCAAGATTCCGTTGCGCCCAGACCTTGGTTGCCTGATCCGAGGCAATACAAAAGAAAGCAATGCCTACCAAAAGTAAAATTCGATTTCTTAAACTTGCTTGCATAAGCATTTGACTATCATGGTGAAGTTCAGCAAACAACCTACATGTTTGCTCGAAAACACTTGGCCGAATGCGACTCGACCAATGCCGTTGCACTAACATGGGCCGATAATGGGGCGCCACATAAAAGCCTGGTGACATGCGACAGTCAAACACATGGCAAAGGCCGTGGCGGTCGTATCTGGTCACACTACCTAGGCGGGCTCGCCTGCTCTTTTATTCTGCGGCCAAAAATTGAAATCCATCAGGTTTCTCAAATCACCTTGGTGACCGCCGCCGCTTTGTTGCAAGCCTTTGAATCATTGCATTTGAACGCCTTAGTCAAATGGCCGAACGATTTATTACTACCGGACAGCCGCAAATTCGCAGGGATTCTCACCGAGGCACATAGCACAGCCAATATTATCGACGTGGTTATCGTAGGCATCGGGCTGAACGTTCAACGGCTCGTTGGTTCGCCGCCAGAGTATGGTTTTTTGTCTGATATCGGTTACATGGGCAATAAGTCGGACTTGCTAGAGTCCATTTTGGATTCACTGGAGTTTCATTTCGACCATTTGGATAGGGCTGGGCATTTCAGCTTTTGCTTGAATTATTTAAAAGGCCGCTCAGCCACTTTAGGCAAGGCCGTAGCCGGCGGAATTGCTTTAGATTTCAATTCAGACGGATCGCTTCTGGTGCAAGACGCACAAGGCAAAGTGTCTACTTTATATTAAAGCCACTTGATTGAGCAGCCTATGGAATGCTGTTGATTCGCAGGGGGCGGTTGGTCGTTCAACAAGCCTTTTATGGCTGATTCCAAGTCTTTAAACCAACCATGATAATAAAGCTTTCTTTCTGCATCAAACAAGAACAAGTCGGGCGTACATACCGCATCGAATGATTTTGCGACTTCCTGAGTGGCATCTATTAAATAAGGAAACCGATAATTTTTGTGGCGCCAATGCTGCAGCAGCGACGCTGGCGAATCATCTGGGTATTTTTCCGCGTCATTGGAACAGATAGCAACCACTTGCAAACCATCAATATCAGCCAACCCCAAAAGCTCATCTTCAATCGCCTTCACATAAGGGCAATGCTTACAAATAAAAGCCACGAGTAGAGCCTTCTTCCCCGAAAAGTCAGCCAGGGAATAAGTCTTGCCATCCACCGATGACAGCGTAAAAGACGGACAAGGTGTGCCCAGGGGTAAATCGTGAGATGAAAGCGCCATATGCCACCAAGATATAGGAGACTAATATGGATCGCAACCTCGCACTTGAAGTGATTCGCGTGACCGAAGCCGCAGCATTATCAGCCGCTCGCTTAATGGGTCGCGGCGAAAAAGATGCTGCGGACCAAGCAGCGGTCAGCGCTATGCGCAGCGCGTTTGAAAGCATTTGGATTCGGGGCACCGTGGTTATCGGTGAGGGCGAACGCGACGAAGCGCCCATGCTTTTTATTGGCGAAAAAGTTGGCAAGGGCGATTTGGCGGATCCGGAAGTCGATATCGCGGTAGATCCGCTCGAAGGAACTAACCTTTGTGCCTATGGCAGACCAAACGCAATTTCCGTAATTGCCATGGCAGAAAAAGGCAAACTGCTCCACGCACCTGATACTTACATGTCCAAAATCGCTGTCGGACCAGCCGCTAGAGGCGTTGTTAACCTGGACAAATCTCCAACCGACAACTTGAAGGCCATTGCGGATGCCAAAGGCGTTTATGTCGAAGATTTAACCGCCGTTATCTTAGAGCGAGACAGACATAACGATTTGATTGCTGAAGTTAGGAAGGCCGGCGCGCGGGTTCACTTGATTTCCGACGGAGATGTTAGCGCGGCCATTGCCACGTGTTTGCCCGATTCAGGCATCGATGTTCTATTCGGCACCGGGGGCGCACCTGAAGGTGTTTTAGCTGCGGCAGCCTTAAGATGCGTTGGCGGCGATATGCAAGCACGCCTGGTTCCCAGAAATCAGCTTGAAGAAGAACGGTGCCTAAAAATGGGGATTAAAGATATTAACCAAAAATGGCATTTGGAAGAGCTGGCAAAAGGAGACGTCATGTTTGCAGCCACCGGTGTTACTTCCGGAGATATGCTCAAAGGCGTACGCTATTTTAAAGGCGGCGCTAAAACTCATTCATTGGTGATGCGAAGCGCCACCGGCACTATTAGGTTTATTGAAACAGAACATCATTTTGACAGGAAACCTCAGTTTGGCTTTTAATCGTACTCAAATTGCAATCCAAGATATTTTAACACGGCACAAGTCTACGGGTGAGCCCGTCGATCGGCTAATCCGAGAAATCGCTCGCGGCAGAGGGCTTGGCTCTAGAGAGCGCCGGGAAGTTGCCGACGAAGTATTCTCAGGCCTCAGGCAAAAACCCTGGCCTGAATGGTTTAATAAACGTCTACAAAAAGAATACGGCACCAACTACCCTGCCCTCGAGCACTCTCTTAGGCAACGCGCAAAGCCAGTCTTAGCAGTCGATATTCGGCAGAGTACTGCCCAGGCGATCGGTCAAAAATTGCAGGCCTTGGCGGTACCCTTCACGCCTTCGAAATTGTCATCTCGCGCTTTGATTTTAGAGACAGACTCTGTCGATTTGAAAGACTTGCCCGGCTGTTGGTGGATGGATGACGGCAGCCAATACATCGCAGAGCAAATCAAAGGAACACCGGAGGACCGGATATTAGATCTCTGCGCAGGCGCAGGCGGTAAAACGCGCATTTTGCTAGCTACGGGTGCAAAAGTCACCATGGCGGACAATAACGATAAACGCCTGGCTCATATTGATGGCGTTCAACGCGTCGTTGCGGACGGTCGCACATTTAAATCCAACTCCCAGTTCGATTGGATTCTAATTGATGCGCCATGCTCAGGTACCGGCACTCTCAGGCATGCTCCAGATCTATTCGGACGGTTAAAAGAAGAAGACCTGAAGCAATATGTTAAGCTGCAAAACGAGCTTGTCGCCAATGCAAAAACCCTCCTCAGCGAAACAGGCAAACTGATTTATGCCACCTGCTCTTTACTGGAAGAGGAAAACCATCGAAGCTTCGAGGAACTTGAACTTGTCAGCAGCAGGCAACTTTTACCCTCTGTAGAGGGATGTGACGGTTTTTACATTGCCGTATTTACAAAGCAACCGGAACGATACAACCAATCGGCGCCGTCGAAGTGATTTTGACAAATCCTGGTGCGCACTTGCCGTCATCTCCTGGCCCAGCGCAAGATCCCTTTTCTTGTCCAAACATGGCGACGCCATCCATTTGTAAAGAGACAAATGAACCTGGGCTTCCCCAACCGGAAATAAAGTATGGTGTCACTGAAACACAAAGCGATCGTGTGGGCCCCCGCATGGGTTGATTGGGTCCGGTTAATTGATTGATTGCATCGGCAGGGGTCTTGATAGCCGCTAAACCACTCGCACTGGACAAAGCCAGTAAGCTTGCTGCAGAAATTGACTTTTTGATCTTGGAACTAATTGTCATGGGTTTCTCCTTATTCCCACGTAATAGGAGAGCTCATGAAGTTTTGGCCGTACGAAGAAGTTTTATTCAAAGCCACTGATCTCAGTAGAGGCCAATTTGCATTAGAATGTCCTTGGCTCACGAGCGAGTTCGAAGTGGTGCCAAACTCAAAAAACTTCCAGGCTTTAACGAGCCATATCGATAAACCAACGCTAAGCCCAGACCTTGCAGAGCTTTGGGCTGGCCTGAGTACCCTACCCATCGTGTACCACCTTCCCCGCCTTTACCCGTTTGGAACCGATGCACATTTTGCTAAAGAAGTGCTCGCCTGCGAGTCGCCTTCTAGCTGCGCACAAAGTTTAGGCATCGAAGCTGACGCGTTTTTTGAGAAAGAGTGGACATGGGATCACGATGCAATTTTAAAAATGGCTGCCATAGGAGATTGTGCTTTCTATGACCCTATAACTTTATTAAGTATTGCGAGACGATTTCACTATTTGGACTGCTCAGATAATAAAATCGATGAGCTCTATCAAAAAGTTGCATCCATACAAGATATCCCAACGCGAAAGCAGGCGCTCGCCACGCTCGTCAGACAAAATCACTATGTAACTGAGCAATGCCAATCTTCGCTGGAGCCGGCCATGGATCTCGCCGGGTCTGCAGCTCAAGACCTAGCGTCATTCATGAACGCTGAACGAGGTCATGACAAACTTTTAGGGCGCAGCCTTTTAGCTTTAAATGCGCAGTCGCCAAGTTGGGCCGCACTTGATGCCACGCAGGCACTGATGAACATACTGCGAGTTTCAGCCGAAAAAAACTTTTTAGCCTTCTGCATCAATCTGGACTTTTTTGAAAAGCCTCAATTTAAAGAGAAAGATGGCCTGGCAGAGCTATTGGAGAACTCCGCCGAATTTACCGCGGCTAAATCACTTCATATTCATAAAAAGATAAACGATGAAGGCGGGCACGAAAGTGTACCTCTGACGCTGCTTACGCACATGCGACCCGTTGACAAAGTTTATGCACATCAAGCATTGTGCCTAGCAGAATTAGCCTCTTTTGCGATCGCACAAATTCCCTATCAACTTGAATCATGCCTGTTTTAATGATCGAAAATCACGACTCTTTTAGTTACAATATTGTTGACTACCTAAAGCGTATCAGCCCGTCCGTTGAGGTTCGCAGCCACCTAGAAACACCTGAACTTACAGGGATAACGCATTTGATATTGGGCCCCGGGCCTGGATCGCCAAAGACTTCAGGTCTCTTAATGCAATGGCTTGATGCTGCCGTTAAAGCAGAAATTCCGACCCTAGGGATCTGCTTAGGCCACCAAGCCATTGGCGAATATTTCGGCGCAAACTTGATGAGAGCCTCTAGGGCCATTCACGGGGAGGCACATGCTATCACGCATTGCGGCGACAGATTATTTAAAGGCCTCGCAAATCCAACGAGAGCTGCACGTTATCACTCACTTATCTTAGCCAATTTAGGCCCAAGTCTTCGCATTGATGCCTGGACTGGTGACGGCGAAATTATGGCTATTTCTCATGTCCAACTGCCGATGTTAGGCGTGCAGTTTCATCCGGAAAGCTTTTTAAGCGAACAAGGGCTGGAGCTGTTAAATAACTTTTACCAACTCTATGCTTGAAGTTTTTACAACCATCATGGTGCTCAAAGACGGTCCTTTATTTTGGAAGGCCCATCTAGGGCGGTTGTGGCAACATGCTGTCCTCGCCGATATTAAATACCAAAGCTTCGAGTTTCCAATCGGCGAGTGCCTTAAACTAATAAAGCTAAGCCATAAGCCGTTTTTACTTCGTATCAGCCTAAATCAAGATGGTTACACGCTTGGCACGAGAGCTTGCGAAGAGGCCCAAACGAAGCCAGTGAAAGTCTTCATTTCAGATCAAATTGTGATATCAAATATTAAAACCAATCAAAGGGCCGTTTACGACGAAGCTCTCCGTCAAGCACAACAGCATCATGCATTCGAAGGTCTCCTGTTAAACCAAAGTGGTTATGTGGTCGATGGCAGCAAAAGTAGCCTCATCCTACGTCGGAAAAAAACATTAATAAGCCTGGCAGGCGGCCTTTGCGGAATTACTCGCCAAATGATTTTGCAAAAAGCAAAGCTAGAGGGCTTTGAAATTGCAGAGGATTACCTAAGGCCTAAAGACCTAAAAGGTGAACTGTACTTGGCGGGCACCGGTGTAGGCTTAGTGAGATGCGTTTGTATTTGAGAATCCCTCTGTATTATCATCTTTAGACAAGGGGGTATTATGGGGGCGTTTTATCGCACGATTTTAGTTATTTGCCTGTCTTTACCGGCAGTTGCGGGGGCGCTTTCACAAAAACCAGGAAGCTACTTAGTCAAGTTTAGGCCAAATACCACCGAGTCTGTTCGCCAAACCATCCATGAACATGCGCATGCCAAGCGCGTTCGGAAGTACACCCACCCAGCAGGTCTTGAACTGGTACAAATTCCAGCCAGCCTCACAGCCAAAGCGCTAGAAATATACCAGAAAGATACACGAGTACAATTCGTCGAACTGAATTACCAAATGCGAGCAACACAGGAACTTCCTGATACTCCTTTATTTGATGTCCAGTGGGGCCTGGGGCCTACCGGGATTAACGCTGGACCTGCCTGGAGCCAAATCACGGGTGATAAAAGTGTTGTTATCGGAATTTTAGATTCTGGGGTCGATTATAACCACCCAGACCTGCGCAATAACATTTGGGTAAACACTCTCGAGATTCCAAACAATGGCGTCGATGATGACAATAACGGTTACATCGATGATGTGCACGGCATCAACGGCATTGAAGCAACGGGCGATCCGATGGACGACAATGGCCATGGCACTCAAATCGCCGGCATTATTGGCGCAGAAAAAAATCCCACCATGGGTGTGTCTGGTGTGGTTCAAAAGGTGTCTATTATCCCATGCAAGTTTATGAATGCCGAAGGCGTTGGTGATACCGCTTCAGCGTTAGCATGCATGGACTACTTTTCCGAACTTGCGGTGCGCAAGAACAGTCCTGTGAAAATCATCGCCACCAATAACTCCTGGAGCAGGAACCGACCTTCCATGGCTTTTAAGACCGCCGTCCAAGAGCATCAACGTTTGGGAATCCTATTTATTGCTTCTGCCGATAGTCGAAAGGGCAACAACGACACGTTCTTTGTGTTTCCTGCCAATGCAACCGAAAGCAGTTCCATTGCTGTGGCAGCATCGGACAGAACAGGCTCGCTGGCTTCTTTTTCCAATTATGGCAAACACTCAGTGCACGTTATCGCGCCCGGAATCGATATTTACACCACGCAACTCGACGGCAAATATGGATTTATGAGCGGCACCTCTGCCTCCACCGCATTTGTCACCGGGATGGTGGCTGCTTTGAAAAGTAATAATCCCGATTTAACCTGGATTGGCATCAAGAATTTGATTTTTGCTGGTGGACTGCCTACCGCTTCTTTAGACCCCTATATCTTTACCAGCAGACGCGTACGCCTCATTGATACCAACGGTTTTGGTTCTCTATCATGCACCAATCAAACGGTAGCAGGGAGGCTGAGTCCCAAAACAGCCAATACCACCATTCGATTGGGCGAAACTTTGCTACTGTCTTGGCTAAGCATCAATTGCGCCAACCCAAATCCCGTTGGTCTGCCGAATATTGGCCTACATGACGATGGTGTCGATGGGGACGATGCGCCTAACGATGGCGTTTACAATAAACTATTTACACCGACTGAGGCGGGAACTTATCAAATTGCCTTCGGCCAAAACGACATTATTACCGTCAACGTCGTCGCCACAACGGCATCACAATAGTTTCCTTGACGGCTTGCATGGATTTGTTAGCAAATGAACCATGCCAATTCAAAAAAAGCCAAACTCGCATCCCGCCGAAACCCACCAAACTGCCCAAGGAAAGATTGCACCAATAACGACCCAGCAGGGTATGCCTATCAGTGACGATCAAAACTCGTTACGCTTGGGCGCTCGTGGGCCGGCTTTGCTTGAAGATCACGTCTTACGCGATAAGCTATTTCACTTCGATCACGAACGCATCCCTGAGCGTGTTGTCCATGCTCGTGGCTACGGCGCGCATGGCTTTTTCGAAAATTATCAGTCTCTTTCGGGCATAACCTCTGCAGATTTGTTTCAGCGTCCAGGCGAAAAAACACCGGCCTTCGTTCGCTTTTCCACTGTTGCAGGCAACAAAGGCTCTGCAGATTTGGCCCGTGACGTACGAGGCTTTGCGGTGAAACTTTACACTCAAGAAGGCAATTGGGACATTGTGGGCAACAACATCCCCGTGTTTTTCATCCAAGATGCCATGAAATTCCCAGACTTAGTTCATGCGGCCAAAGATGAGCCGGATCGAGGCTTCCCCCAAGCAGCCACCGCGCACGATAATTTCTGGGACTTTATCTCCCTCATGCCTGAAAGCATGCACATGATTATGTGGGCCATGTCTGATAGAGGCATCCCGCGTTCTTTCAGGTTTATGGAAGGCTTTGGCGTTCACACGTTCAGACTGGTGAATAACAAGGGTAAATCGACATTCGTTAAATTTCATTGGAAGCCAAAGCTAGGCCTTCAGTCAGTCGTTTGGAACGAAGCCGTTAAAATCAACGGCTGCGACCCAGACTTTCATCGCCGAGACCTATGGAACGCCATCCAAAATGGCGATTTCCCTGAATGGGAGCTGGGCCTGCAACTATTCGACGAAAAATTCGCAGAGAAATTCGATTTCGACGTTCTAGACCCCACGAAGCTTATCCCCGAAGAAGAAGTGCCAGTTCGTAGGGTTGGGCGACTCGTATTAAACAGAATGGTCGATAACTTCTTCGCCGAAACTGAGCACGTCGCTTTTTGTACTCAAAACATCGTGCCCGGGGTCGATTTTACCAACGATCCCCTGCTCCAAGGACGTAACTTTTCGTACCTAGACACGCAGCTCAAGCGCCTGGGCAGTCCAAACTTCACCCATATCCCCATTAATGCACCCAAATGCCCGTTCGCTAACTTTCAACAAGACGGCCACATGGCTATGTTCAATCCTAAAGGTAGAGCAAATTACGAACCCAACTCTTTAGGCCTTGGAGGCGGCCCCAGAGAAACGCCCCGCGGGTTTAAAAGCTTCGAAGCCACTGAATCAGGAGCTAAGCTGCGAATACGCCCAGAAAGCTTTGCAGACCACTACTCTCAGGCGCGTCAATTCTACATGAGCCAAACGCCCATTGAGCAAAACCATATTGCAGATGCTTTGGTATTCGAGCTCAGCAAAGTAGAGCGCGTAGACATTCGCAGCAGAATTGTTTCGCACCTACTCAACATTGAAAGCGGACTCGCCAAAACAGTAGCGGCAGGTTTACGCCTAGACAAAATGCCCAAACCCCTGCCCGCAGCAAAACCAACGCGCAAAAATTTAAAGCCGTCCAACGCGCTGAGCATACTGAAAAACCCACCCAATAGTTTTAAAGGCCGCAAGTTGGGCGTATTGGTCACAGATGGTGCCAACGCAGTCCTATTTAAAGCTTTGTTAAAAGCCGTTTCTGGAGAAGATGCCAATCTAGAAGTAATAGCCCCCACCATCGGCGGCGTGAAACTAAGCGACGGCACGTGGCAAGAAGCTCAACACAAGTTAGAGGGAGGACCATCGGTGATATTTGACGCGATTGCGCTACTCACTTCGCCGACAGGCGCTAAGGAGTTGATTGGGAAATCAGCAGCAAGAGACTTTATTGCCGATGCTTTCGCTCACAATAAATTTATTGCCTATACAGAGGATGCCCAGCCGTTACTGGAAAAAGCCGGCATTGCAGACGAGCTAGATGGAGGTTGCATACTACTGAAGAAGGTTGCAGAGACTAAAAACTTCCTTAAAACTTGTCAGCAGTTAAGATTCTGGGCAAGAGAAAAAGCTTAATACCAACTGGGCCGGGCCATCGGCAAATCGCCCACTACCCAGTCCGTGGGTAATTCGCGCAGAAAGCGGCTGGGCGCCCTGCCCTTGATTTGACCCCTTATTAAGCGCCTGGTTGCGTAGGTCAAAACCAGCTCTTTACGGGCGCGGGTCATTCCTACGTAGGCTAAGCGGCGTTCTTCTTCGAGTTGGTCTGGTTTTGCATCTTCTTCCAGAGCGCGCGCATGCGGAAAGCCGTATTCTTCCATGCCAACCATATACACGTAGTCAAACTCAAGCCCTTTCGCAGCATGTAAGGTCATTAAAGTGACAGCACCTTCAACGTTTTGAGCATTGGATTCATCGGCGCTTGATAGCAAAGCGGCATTCTCTAAAAAGCCGAGCGCGCTGGGCTCTTGATCGTACACGTCGCAGTCATCCACGTATTGCTGAGCGGCGGAGATAAGCTGTTCGATATTTTCGACACGCTCGGGCTCCATGTGCTCTTCGCGGCCGCTGATATCCAGCGCTCTTTGGATGGCTTCTGCAGCGTTGATGTCTTTTTCAGCCAACACGCCTAGCTCTGCGAGAGACTGAGCGAAAGCTTGGATTTTTGCGGCGGTTTTGCTGGAAATACCTGCTTTGAGTAGCATTTCTTTGGATAGGAACACGGTCATTAGGCTTAAGCCGTGTGCCGAGGCATAGTTTTGCGTTTTGCCTAAGCTGGTCGCGCCCACGCCTTGTTTCGATGCGAGCATTGCTCTGACCAAATCCAAATCGCTTTTAGGATTTAGAGCGGCTCTTAAAGTTGACAAGATATCTTTGATTTCCTTGCGGTCGTAAAAACGTACGCCACCAACCAAACGATAAGGAATTCTTGAAGCTCTAAGCGTTTCTTCAAATGATCGGGACTGCGAATTTGCGCGCATGAGCACAGCAATTTCGTTTAGGCTTTGGCCTTTGCGAATTTTATCTTCGATGCGATAGCCAATGAGCTCAGCTTCGTAGCGGTCGCTGCTGGTTTTAATCACGCGCACGGTTTCACCGGCACCGCGCATGGAAATCAAGTTTTTGCCCAAACGGCGGTCGTTATTTGAAATAATGGCATTCGCTGTATTTAAAATCGCTGTAGTTGAACGGTAATTTTCTTCCAGCCTAAACAATTTGGCGCCTGCCATTCGGGTTAGAAATTCTTCTAAGTTATATGGCTTCGCGCCGCGCCAGCCGTAGATGGATTGGTCGTCGTCGCCCACAATGGCGAGCGTTTCAGCGTTGCCGCCAATGGCGTAGACAATTTCAGATTGGACTTTGTTGGTATCTTGATACTCGTCCACCAGAACATGTCTGAACCGCTCGCTGAGTGCAGCAAGGCCCTCTGGGTGTTGAACTAACTGCCTCACTTTTAGCAAGATGCTGTTAAAATCTAGGGCGCCAACTTCTTGGAGTCGTTGCTCGTACAGTGCATATAGCTCACGCGCCCGCATGATGCGTTGGTCACCATGTGAATCAGCCTCGGTCGGCAAAATGCCTTCGTTTTGCCATTTGTCGATTTGGTCGCTGTAGAAAGATAGGTAGTCTTTGGAAAGATTAAGCTTCACCAAAGCAATATCTTTCAAAAGCTTGTCGCTGTCAGAAGAATCGTAGATTACAAAGTTGGGCGAAACGTCTACAAAATGCCCATAACGCCGCAAAAGCTTAGCGCCGATGCCGTGAAAAGTGCCTAACTCAATCTGACGAGAGACGCCGGGTACCAAATGCTCAACCCGCTCACGCATTTCCTGCGCGGCTTTGTTAGTAAAAGTTAGCCCCAAAATGCTGTCGGGCCTTGCGCCTTTGGAAATCAAATAGGCGATTCGATGTGTAATAACGCGCGTTTTGCCTGTGCCCGCGCCAGCTAAGATGCAAATAGGCGCATCCATCACAGTGGCTGCAAGATATTGCGTTGGGCTTAAAAGTTGTTCGAAATTCATTGGTTATTATTTTTTCGGATTAAGAGTCCAGAAGGCCGTTTTTCTAAGACCATCGATTCACGATCTTCTACAGACATACTGGCTGAGCCACGCCAAGTTTCAAATCCCTTCAGGCAGTTGCCGCAAGTGCAGTCTTTTTTCGGCTCCATGGCCGCTGGCAACTCGAAATCCTGTTGGCAATTCGAGCACTTATGCGTGCGCATCACACGCGGCGCTCTTTTACCGACTTCGAGCGCGCCCATCACTTGGGTGGCACATTCGCGGCAGTAGGTACCGGAAGTCTTCGAAGGCCTGCTGTTGATATGGTCAGCGCGGCCGCACTTTTGGCACACGACCTTGCGGGCAATACGAGTACCATGTTGGTTACGGCTTCCACCGACCAAAAGAGGGGTTTTGACTTGCATAGGACCAACGATTCTGAAGGGTTTTAGACCTTTAGTCAATGGAGCCTAAAGCGCTCTAAAAGCTGAAGTTTCCAAACAAATTTTGCAGGCCTGAGCCGGATGCTTTATTGGATTTCAGTTTTTGACCGGGTTTTGCCAAATGCAAAGACGCCAGCGCTTGATCGAAGGCATCTACCAATCCACCACAGGTGCTTTGATTACAGGCCACTTCGAGCTCAAAAGTCTTGTTGCCAAGCACAGCATTGACTGTGCGAACCATGACCGGCAAAGTCACATTGCCCAGATTATTAAAAGTCATGGTTTGAACAATGGTTTTTGTACCATCGATCGAAACGGTCTCTTTTTTCACCATGCGAAAGTTTGGTTTGCTGCTCACGCTGTCTTCTGCGTTCAGAGCCATCAAAGCAGCAGAGGCACCGCTTGAAGGCGCCTTTTGAACTTGAATGGTTAACGCCGAATTATTAACTGGGCATGCCAAACTGCCTGCAGATAAAGCGCAAGGTAGCAACGCAGAAGGTATGAGGATGCTGAAGCTGCCTGCTGGATCTACCTGCATCTCATCCGCATGCAAAGTGACAGAAACCAGCAAACACCCAAGCAACGCCCTCACGTAATTCATCATATGTCGAGGTTTACCACATCGAGGGCAGCTTTCTCAATAAATACTCGTCTTGGTTCAACTTCATCGCCCATGAGACCAGAAAATGCTTCATCGGCATCCACGGCATCTTCGATCTTCACTTGCAGGAAGGTCCTGTTGGCTGGATCCATGGTGGTTTCCCATAGCTGGCCAGGGTTCATCTCGCCCAAACCTTTATAACGTTGGATGGTTTGACCTTTACGAGCGAGTTGATCCAAATGATCCGCCAGTTCAAACACAGTTTGAGCTTCGAACTCGCCGCCAGATTTGACCACGCGGTAAGGACCTTCGCCAAGCACAGCACTGCCTAAAGCGTGCCGCTTCAACTCTCTGAGTTCCACGCTTTTGAGCCACGCGTCGTTGACCACAGTCTGCACCGGGGCGCCATTGTGTAAACTCTCGATTCTTGTTTCAAGCTCACTCGATTTGACCGAGATCGGCATAACATGCGGTGCATGAAGCGTCAGATGTCGCTCCAATACGAGCGCATCAACTTCCAAGGTTTCGATCTGGCCAGCTCTGACCAAAGCATCCACAATATCGGGATCTTGACGTTTGCGGATACGCTCCAACAAGCGCTGATAAGCGTACAAACTGGTGACGCCTTTTTGCAGATCGTCTACCGAAACCTTGCCTGAGCCTGAATGCACTTCAATGGATTCAAGCATGTTGTTGACCAAAAAGTGCTCTAAAGCTTCGTCGTCTTTCAGGTAAGTTTCTTTTTTACCTTTTTGAACTTTATACAGCGGGGGCTGAGCGATATACAGATAACCACGTTCAACCAACTCGCGCATTTGGCGATAGAAGAAAGTGAGCAACAACGTTCGAATGTGACTACCGTCAACGTCCGCATCGGTCATCAGCACAATCTTGTGATAGCGAACTTTGCCTGCATCGAACTCGTCTGGGCCGATGCCAGTTCCTAGCGCGGTAATTAACGTGATGATTTCCTGACTAGAAAGCATCTTGTCGAAACGCGCTTTTTCAACGTTTAGAATTTTACCACGTAAGGGCAAAATCGCTTGAGCTCTGCGATCGCGTCCGCTCTTGGCTGAGCCACCCGCAGAGTCCCCTTCTACGATGAAGATTTCGCACAGGGTTGGGTCTTTTTCTTGGCAGTCAGCGAGCTTGCCCGGCAAGCCTAGGCCATCCAAGACACCTTTTCGGCGAGTTAGTTCACGTGCTTTACGAGCAGCTTCACGCGCTCTGGCGGCATCGATAACCTTTTGGCAAACTTGTTTGGCTTCAGTTGGGTGTTCATCTAGCCAGGCAGCTAATTGCTCAGCGACCAAACCTTCGACCACGCTTCGAACTTCAGAAGAGACCAGCTTGTCTTTGGTTTGCGAGCCGAACTTTGGATCAGGAAGCTTGACAGCGATAACCGCTGTTAGTCCTTCACGCATGTCTTCGCCCGAGAGCACGCTTTTTTCGACTTGCTTTTGGAACACGCGATTTACGTAGGTGTTTAAAGTTCGAGTAAGCGCCGCTCTAAAGCCTGCTAAGTGGGTACCACCGTCGCCGTTTTTAATGGTGTTGGTGAAACAGAACACATGTTCTTGGTAGGAATCGTTCCACTGGATGGCGATGTCCACCATGCACTGCGGGCCTTTAGGATCATCGCCCATCACCCTAGAGCCGGTAATATAAACAGGTTCTTTGTTGAGCGGCGAATTGTTTTTGTTCAACATTTGAACAAATTCTTTAATGCCGTCTTTGTATACAAATTCTTTGTCTTTGCCGGTTCTCAAATCAGCGATCTTAACGATTAAGCCTTTATTTAAGAAAGCCTGTTCACGCAAACGTGAGGCTAAAACTTCGAAATGGAAAGCGATATTGGTAAAGATGGTGGAATCGGGCTTAAAGCGAATTTTCGTGCCTGTGCTGGTGGATTCACCGATGATTTCGAGGCCTGAAGTTGGATCGCCTTTACTAAAAGTCTGGCGGTAAAGCTTTCCATTACGCTTGATTTCAAGAACAAGCTCTTCACTCAAAGCATTCACAACGGACACACCAACGCCGTGCAGACCCCCTGATACTTTGTATGAATTTTGGTCGAACTTACCACCGGCGTGAAGCACGCACATGATCACTTCGCAAGCAGGCTTGCCGGATTCATGCATATCCACAGGGATACCGCGTCCGTTATCTTCGACGCTAATGGTTTCGTCTTCATGAATGGTGACGCTGACTGTGTCGCAGTAACCGCCCAATGCCTCGTCAACAGAGTTGTCGACAACTTCAAAAACCATGTGGTGAAGACCGGAACCATCATCGGTGTCGCCGATGTACATTCCAGGGCGTTTCCGAACGGCTTCAAGACCTTCTAAAATTTTAATAGAAGAAGCATCATAACTAGTAGTCATAGGGCACAGACCCTAGCATCAAAGCCTCAAGAGGCCAAGAGAACTCCGCTTACAAACCCCCAAAGTTTTTGACGTAATTCATCAATTCCTTTGCCGGTTACTGCGGATATTTCCATCACTGGGATATTCTGCTTTAAAAATATATCTTTTTGAGATTCATAAACGATGTCTGATTTAGTCAAAACAACCAATTCCGGCACATCGCAAAGCTCAGGGTTAAACTCAGCCAATTCGTTACGAATAATTTGGTAACGCTGCCACAAATCATCGCCTGGCTCTATCAAATGGCACAACACGCGCACGCGCTCTAAGTGCTTCAAAAAGCGAACCCCGAGACCAATTCCTTGCGAAGCGCCTTCGATGAGCCCAGGAATGTCTGCCATAACAAAGGTGTGATAATCTGGCCCGCGCACCACCCCAAGCTGAGGGATCAATGTGGTAAACGGATAATCGGCGATTTTTGGCTTAGCCGCACTTAAGCGAGATAGCAAAGTTGACTTACCCGCATTCGGAAAGCCCAAAAGGCCTACATCGGCCATGAGCTTCAGGCTAAGGCGGAGGTTCTTTTCTTGTCCTGGCAGGCCTGGTTTTGCAAAATCAGGGGCTTGCCGGGTCGCGGTCGCAAACTTCGTGTTACCAAAGCCACCGGAGCCGCCTTTGCAAATCACCACGCGTTGACCATGAGCGGTAAAGTCAGCGAGTTGCTCGCCCGTGTCCGCATCGAACACCTGAGTGCCCACCGGGATCTTTCGGATAACATCTTCACCAATGGCGCCGTAGCAGTTTTTTGAACGGCCATTTTCGCCACTATCTGCCACCAATTGAAATACATAGTGAAAATCGAGCAACGAATGCAGATTTTCATCACCTTCTAAAATAACGTTGCCGCCATCGCCGCCATCACCGCCGGCAGGCCCGCCCATCGGAACGCAGGCTTCACGGCGCCAAGAAACAGAGCCATTACCGCCATCGCCCGCTTTGGCGTACAATTTAACTTCATCAACAAATTTCATTTTGCAACCACAACTCGAGCCGGACGAACCAAACGTTCGTTCAAAAAATAGCCCTTTTGATATTCCTGAATAACTTTGCCGGATTCAGCCGCCGGATCTTCATTTTCCGCCACCGCTTCATGCTTATTGGGGTCAAAATTCTCACCCAATGCACTAAAGCTCTTAATACCGTGGCGACCTAAGGTATCTTCAAACTGTTTCAAAACCATTTTAACGCCGGTAACAATCGGATTTTCCGAATCAGCGCCAGCAGCGTTAACCGCTTGTTCGAGATGGTCCAAAACAGGCAACAAATCGGTTAACATCGATTCATTCGCAAAGCGCACTGAGCTTTGTCTGTCTCTATCGGCCCGTTTCTTAAAGTTTTCGAATTCAGCGCCCAGTCTCAAAAAACGGTCTTGCAGAGCAGCCAATTCATCCGAGGCCAGCTTTTCAGGCTCAGGCAGTTGCTCATCCGCTTGTTGTATTTCTGAAGTGTTGTCATTCATAGGCCATTAAATATAGACATCAAGGCCTTAGGCGTCAATCGGGTGTCACATGGCTTTTAGCTTTGCTAACGTACTCCAGCCGTACCAGTCGGCGGTCCAACTGTAATCGCGAGCATCGCCTAAATTGTTACGGCGCATAACCTTTTGCGCCGAACGGTCCCAATAAAACAGCGGAGCAATATCTACTTTGCCATTTGCGCCATTTTCCACTGCCATAGGTAAAAGCGCTAAATGTTGGTATTTTGCAGGTAACTGTTTCGTTTGATAAGCCAAATAGACTTCATCCACTGACGCCTGAAGTGCTTTTAGCATCATCGCCTTATTGGTCGAATTCAGAGGATCTTGGTAGCGCTCATCTCCATAGGCGATCCAACGATCACCGTATTCGTTAACAACATGCACTCCTGCTAAATTCTCTTCATCGTGCATGAAACCTGCCAGCAGAGACCCAACAAATGCGGGCGTTACATTGAGAGCCAAGTAATCGCGCGGTGTGCGAATATGCCCTGCAGCAAAACGGTCAGACAAGAAATGACAGGCAAACCCGTCCATCGCATAGGCTCTGCCCAAATTGCCTTTAACTGCTTCACTCAACGCAGCCTCATGACCGGCAATGTATGCTTTGACAGCGTTGTCTCCGAAATGATCAAAATCTTGCTCGGCCAGATTTAAGTAGCGCCCTGGCGACAACCACCAAAAATATCCAGAGCAAGCGCCGCCCGTTAGGCAGTTCCACCGGCGATGCTGGTCATCTTTCAAAGCCAAAGGACCTTCTCGAATGGCGGCTAAGATGCTTTTGGTTTCTTCAACCGAGCTTAAACTGGCCGAAAAGGTATTAAATGCCTGTGTAAATCGGTCACGCCTTGATTTCAAATCAGGCGCAGAGGAGATAGGTGCCCCGACGATGCCGTAAAAATCCCCAAGCGTCATCAAATCACCAAAGCCAATATCCAACCCATTTTGAAGCTTCAGCAGCACATTTTTTCGGCCAGCTTGCTCACCGATTTTTAAGACTATTTCGTCGCCAGCACGCGCGTGTTCCATAGACTCATAGCGCATGTAAAAATCGCCAGCCCAAAGGCTATAGGCCGCACATAGAAATATCCCAAGTTTAAGCATGAAATCCCCAAGTGGGATTTTAGCTAAACCGGTTAGAACGATCTATCGGTCGTTTAGCCGACGGGATCTCAAATGTTTGAAGAATCCGCTCATCAAATCGCCGGATTCAGCCGCCAATACGCCCCCGGTTACCTGCATCCGATGGTTTAATCGGGCGTCCGTCGTAATTTGATACAAAGACTGCACCGCGCCAGCCTTCGGATCCTGTGCGCCATAAACCAATCTGTCCACACGCGCGTTAACCAATGCCCCGGCACACATGGGACACGGCTCGACGGTTACATACAAAGTACATCCGGATAGGCGCCACCGGCCCAGATTTTCCGCGGCGTCAGCAATGGCCAAAACTTCTGCGTGAGCCAAGGGATTAGCGTCAATTTCTCGGCGGTTCATGCCTTTGCCCACGAGTCTGTCTTCAAGGACAACCACCGCACCGATAGGCACTTCCCCTATTTCTGCGGCCTGTTTCGCGAGCTCCAATGCTTCACGCATCCATTTTAAGTCTGTTGGTTGCATGTCCATCTAAAAATCCTTACACTTTTTGTACTTATGTGGGTTATCGGCATCTTATTACTAGCTTTTTTAGTTATCTCAAGCGTGCTTGGGCTAATTTATCCCATCAGTGGCGCTTGGGAGCGCCAATCGAATTCAAATCAAAGCATCTGGGATAGAGAGCGAATGATCCTGAAACAAATCGGTTTCATCGTTTTTGGCAGCCAAACCGTTCATGGCGGCAAACAACGCTTTTTTGGCTTTGCCTTTGGGCGTAAGGTCTGGCTAAAAAGAAGAGACTACGGAATCCCTGCTTTAGAGCAACAAGGCTTCCCCAAAGAAGTAGCCAAGCTGGTACAAGGGCGTGTATTGCTTAAACTTCACCTAAAGCTGTCGCCAGATAAACTATTCTTAACGGGCGATGCCCTACCCTATAAAATCGAGTTTTTCGAAGATGGCTCAGGCATTAAGAGCGTAAGCGAAGTAAGCCCTACCCCCAGGAACTACCACCGCGCCGAACTCATACCTACCGGCAGTGTCAGCCAACTGACCTCAGTGGGCAAACCAGCCTATGAGGCCTAATATTGGTTCGCAATATCACCCGAGCAACAAAAAAATGCAGGCCCTTTAAGCCTGCAGAGAAGCGCCACCAAGATTATCTAAAGAAAAATCTCAGCTGCTATACCTATCAATTGTTTACTCGCTATCCTCATCCTCAAGCGTTTCTCAATTAGCTATTGTCGACTTAATAGTTCTGCATCTGCCGCTGCTGCCGCTTTTGCTTCTTTTGCTGCTACTTTCCAAGCTGCTACTGCTGCTTTTGCCTTTGCTCTTATTTCTAGTATTACACCTGGTAGTTTTGCTAAAGCTATTTCTACTGCTGCCATTTCCTGTATTACTGCTGTCTTTGCTTCTGCTGCTGCTTCTGCTGTTGCTGCTGTATATGCTGCTTGTACTGCTGTCATTGCCCGTGTTGCTGCTGCCCTTGCTTTTACTGATACTACTCCTGCTGCTTCTATTTCTACTTCTACTCCTGCTTCTGTTGGCGCCCCTGCTGCTGCCGATATTACTGCTGCTGCTGCCACTTTTGCTTCTTCTTCTGCTTTATTTGCTACTTCCCGTGCTGCTTCTGCTGCTACTAGCAGTACTTCTGTTACTTCTTCCTCAGCTGTTATTTGCCTTCCAAGTTTATATCCTTTTGCATCTTCATAAACTAAACCTAAACTAGCCTCTAAATCAAAATGCTTACAAATGCGGTCTGTCTGTCCTGAAGGAAAAGTAAAATCAACCTTGTCTCCTGTTTCGCTGACTCTATAGTGCGGAACTTCGTCGTCAGTTCCAAGCATGTCGCTTCCAAGACCAGTGTTCTGCCTATAAGCAATTATCACGCCATCTGCATTTTGAAACCCAAAGATGAACATCGTTTGCTCTTCCTGTAAACGACCTATAGTCTGGAGTTTTCTCTTATAACCTATAAACCTAAAACCAAGAGGCATTCCTATAGTAAACCTAAAACGCTGTTCTAACGGTTTTCCAGGTACGGCTTCCGAATTTATGTCAAATCTGACTTTTGGATAGCTATTAAGTGCAACCATTGCTGCAGCGTTTGCTGCAGTGTTTGCAGCCGTTAGTGCGCTTCCATCCGACATCACAATTTTCCTGTCGCTATTCACTATGAAACGCGGGTCGCTCGATGAAACCCTTGTTGTATCTAGCGAGGCAGCCACCCTTACAATGGGCGAGATGTCTGCAGGCGGAGGCTCAAGAGCCAAAAGATTTTTTACCCAATTTAGAGTAAGTTGGTTACCAGCTTCTTTTCCACACATAAATACAACTTTCACCCTGTCGCCATTTACGAGCAAAATCTTATCCCTTGAATCACCTACCGGCACCCGCTTCGTGTCAGATAGCATGTTACAATTGTTAAACACACCCGTTGCCAATTGAGCGTCTTGATGTGTCGCAGATTGCACGGGTGTAGAAGTCACAAGGACACAACATACCAAGCAACCAGTTTCGACAAAAAGCATCAAAACTTCAGGCGTAAACGCTTCAGCGTACATAAAGTTCACAATCGGAACATTCATAATCTTCGCACCTTTCCAACCCACGTGCTCAAAAGTTGAAATAAAGACCGAATCAGCTGCAAGCCACTTGCCTCCTCCTCCTCCTACTACAATCGGGAGGGCTAAAGGAGGGATAAGACCGTCTGCAGTAAATCTATTTTCATATGCGTAACGTCCATCCGCGGCACGATTAGCTTCTTCCAATAAAGCTGATGGGTTAATTCCCAAGTTAGGGTCCAGTGGCACAATTTTCAGTTCAGCAACATCCAGCACACTATCGAGTGCTGCTGCAGCTTGGGGAGTTGGTGCAGCTGGACTGTTTCCTCCAGTGTGGGCGGCTCCTAAGCCGGGTTCTGCCGCGGCTTGTTTAAACTCTTGTGATTCGCGCCTCACAAGTTTCCCTTGATTGTCACTGGCAACATTGCCGGTTCGTTTAAAAGCATTATGCATGAAAGATAGGCCCTTAATAATGTCCCATCCCATAGAAAAGGCAGCTGTTCCAACTTTCAAAGACTCCATGATATCTCTTACTTTTGCACGGGCATCTTGGAGCTCCTTAGCCTTAACTTCGTCCTGTTGATACGGTATCACTTCAAGCTCGTTCGAGGCATAGTGCACTGCATTATGCACTTGAGAGGGTATGACATAATACGGATTTGCATGTTGGTTGAACCCTTGTAGTAGTTCGTTTAACCGCTGGGTGCTTTCCCACTGGCCCCAACCCAAAATTGTTTCCGCATTATATGACAATCTAAGCGCTTGAGCGAGCACTGGAGCTGCTTTAATGGCCGCAGAGCCGCCCACTAGCGTTGCACCGGTTAGCAACAATGGAACTTGCGCCGTTACAGCAGTCGAGGCATCTCCTTCTTCAATGTAACGTGAGCAACCGTCATAAATGCCATAAGCCAATACGCCAACGCCTGCGATTGGTATTACAGGCACACCGAATACACATGTAGCGGAAATAATTTTCGTAGCGCCAAAAATAAACGAAGTATGCGCAGCAAAGGCACCGATTTCGTAGGCGTAACCCAAGGTAGAAGGAGACAAGTTCTCTTCAACAGCAGTTTTCAATGCAGAGCTAACGGAGTCGGAGGCATTACTCCAAGAAGTAAAAGAAAAGGCCTTGTCATAAGGCTGCGGGTCGCTGCCAGTCGGAGCGCCAAAAATAGTATAAGTCGGAGGGCTAAAATTAGATGCAGTGTCGCTGACTTTAATCGAAGAAGTAAGAATAAAATCAAATACAGTTCCCGGCATAGAGGTAAAGGCGTCGAAGGCGTTACTCCAAGAATCAAAAGCGGGAACTGATTCAGTAGTTGGTGGCTCAGCTGGACGAACTGATCCAGCCTCCTTCTTCTCTTGGTCCGATTTAGATCTCTGCAAAAAACTGGTTCCAGCTTGAGAGCTCATTGCAAACAAAGACAAAGTGAATGTTAAATATATGTATCTCACTGAACAACTCCTATTCAGATGTTGATATTACTTGCTTTTATTTTAACGTCAACAGGGGAACAATCAGACAGAGATAAGTTTAACGCTTTAAATTCAAAGACCTACAAAGATGTTAATTGTATACAGTAAATCATTTCAGGACTTTAAAGTAAACTTTTTTACGTTGGTTGGCCCAAGTGATGCTGTCTACTGATGGTTCATCCTCTGGAAACAAAAGCGTCAGCTTAGAGTGGTCTAAGCTCACCTGAATTGCTACGCCCACAACCTCAGCCGATCGAGCACCCTCCTTGTCAGTGAAGAAAACCCGGCAGTTTTTTGGCAATATTATACCCCCATCTACTTGAAAGTCGCATTTGTACTCTAGTGTGGGTAGGCCAATTTGTTCACATTTATTGTCAGTATACAAATTAAAGACGTAAACTAACTTTGCAGATTGCGGGAACTCAATACGGCTTTTGGTGGAGAGGTAATTCTGGCCATCCGATGCGTATACCAATTGAGTACAATGCTGCTGCCATTTACCCTGCAGGTTTTCAGATAAGTTTCTCTTTTGAGGAATAGATGCCGGCATAACTGGCTCGTTTACAGGCTGGTGCCAGGGTGTAACTGAGTGGTTCACTGACGGGTTTGAGGGCTGAAGCGAAGGCGGTTGAGACGGTGGCCACGGTGTGACTGGATGGTTCACGGGGCGGCGGGATTGAGGCGGAGGCTGCTGAACGTTGGGTGGCGGTGGATCTGATTCGATCACAGGTTCGAGATGAGAACTGGATGGTTCTAAATTTTTTTCAGTAGGTTGCTTTTCCGTACAACCAGCGATTGCGAAGGCAGATAGGACAATAAGAGTATAAAATAGATTCATAAATCTATTGTATTACGAATCTAATGGTTAAACAAGTCAAGACAGTAATAATATTGGAGAAATAGAGTGCCTCATCGCCTGCGGCTTCCCGCAAAGACGATGTGGCGCAGTTTTAGAAGCTCTCGTTAAAAACGACTGCGTCTTTACTAATATCAAAACCTTTTTGATATTCAGTCACACGTTTTTCAAAGAAGTTCGTTAGCGGCTGCAAATCTTGCAACACCATAAACGGAAACGGGTTATTAGTCTTGTATTTGCGTGGCAGGCCCATTTGTACAAAGCGTTGATCGGCAACGTATTTCAGATACTCCAGCATGGATCGTTCGGACAAGCCGCTGACACCCAGGCTTAAAATGTCTTTGCAAAACGCCATTTCAACTTCAATGGCTTCATCCACCATCGCTTCGATTTTTTGAGTCAGCTCAGCATTAAATAGCTCTGGGTATTCTTGTCTAATCACCGCAATGACATCCATCGCAGCTTGGATATGCATGGTTTCATCACGAAATACCCAGTTGGTGGCTGTTGCCAGGCCCGGCAGCAGGCCTTTATCGCGCAAGAAATAGACATAAGCGAAAGAGCCGAAGAAGAACAAGCCTTCTACGCAAGCTGCAAAACAGATTAAGTTTTCTAAGAACTGGCGCTTTTTATCCAGCGTATCCAAGCTGTCCAGCTTATCGATGGAATCCATGTACTTAAAGCAGAAATCGGCTTTCAGCTTAATGGATTCGATCTTTTGATACGCATCGAAAGCAGCTTTTCGCTCACCAGCATCTGGAACGTAGTTGTCAACCAGCAACAAATAGGTTTCTACGTGCAGCATCTCATCAAAAAGCTGTTTACCTAAAAACATCCGGAACTCAGGCGAGTTGATGTGCTTGTAAAAGTTCAAAACCAAGTTGTGTGCAACCAAATTATCAGCGGTTGCAAAAAACGCGACCAAACGTTTGATCAGATGCGCCTCTGGAGCCGTTAAACGATCACGCAAATGTTCAAAATCCACGGAAAAATCGATTTCATCTGTGGTCCAGATGTTCTTAATCGAATCTTTGTAAGCTTTGAAGAACTGTGGGTACTTCATCGGCCGTAGGGTTAGGTCTAGTTCTTGGTCTAAAATCACTGGCAAGCCTCGCAAGTTTCTGGGTTCTCGAGTGAACAAGCCAAAGCTTCTTGCTCTGGCACTTGTACCGTCGTTTTTTGGATACTGGTCTTCGCTCTAGAGCGCAGGTAGTAGGTTGTTTTCACACCCTGCTTCCAAGCATACATATACATGGACGACAGTTTAGCCAAGTTCGGGTTTTCCATGAATAGGTTTAATGACTGAGCCTGGCAAATAAACGTCGAACGCGCCACAGCCATGTCGATCAAATCTTTCTGAGAAATTTCCCATACGGTTTTGTACAAGTCCTTCAAATCCTGAGGGATTTCTTCGATGCCTTGAATCGAGCCTTCTGCAGAAATGATCTTCGAACGCATGTAAGCGTCCCAAAGATTGCGCTTTTTCAAATCTTCGATCAAATAGCGATTTACCTGCAAAAACTCGCCGCTCAAGGTTTCGCGCTTAAAGAAGTTTGAAATCTGAGGTTCAATGCTTTCAAAACTGCCTAAAATAGAAGCGATGGTCGCGGTTGGTGCAATGGCTATCAACAAGCTATTGCGGATACCGGTTTTTCGAACTTCTTCAGCCATCGCGTCCCAGTCAAAATGAGTCTCTGGGATTTCTTGGCCACAAGCCTTAGCAAGCTGAACCTGCAACTGACCTTTGGCGTAACGAGACTGATGAAACCCTTCGAAACTGCCGTGCGTTTTAGCCAACTGCATGCTGGTTTTAAGCGCTTGGTAGTAAACCTCTTCAGAGATACGCGCAGACAACTTCTTAGACTCGTCCGAAGTAAAAGGCAGGCGCAGTTTGAAAAACACATCCTGCATACCCATAATACCCAGGCCAACCGGACGCCATCTCTTGTTTGATGCCTGAGACTCAACCGTTGGATAGAAGTTAATGTCCACCACGCGATCAAGGAAAGTGGTCGCAAGCTCAACCGCTTTTCGAAGCTTTTCAAAGTTAAACTGTCCGCCTTCAATAAAGCGCGGCAAGTTAACGCTGCCCAAGTTACAGACCGCGGTTTCGGCGCCCGAAGTGACTTCCAAAATTTCGGTGCACAAGTTTGAGCTTCGCACGACATTGCCTGGAGCGCCTGTTTGAGCGGAACGAAGGTTCGCTTTATCTTTAAAGCACAACCAACCGTTACCGGTTTCAGCCAAGGTCTGGATCATACGCGCATAGAGATCACGCGCAGGGATCTTCTTAATCGCCAAGCCTTCTTGCTCGTATTGTTCATACTGAGCATCGAACTCTTCACCATAAGTGGTGAGCAGTTTAGGCGTTTTATTGGGCGAGAATAGGCTCCAGTCTTGGTTTTGCTCCACGCGACGCATGAACAAGTCCGGGATCCATAAAGCCAAGTTCAGGTTATGCGTGCGGCGCTCTTCTGAGCCGGTGTTGTTTCGAAGGTCCAAGAAAGCTTCGATGTCGCCGTGCCATGGTTCCAAATAAATGGCAGCAGCACCTTTGCGGCGGCCACCTTGGTTTACCGCATGGACCGAGCTGTCAAACACTTTCAAGAACGGGATAATGCCGTTGCTCATGCCATTGGTGGTATTGATCAGCGCGCCCGAGGATCGAACGGGGGTCCAATCAAGGCCGATACCGCCCGAGAATTTAGACAACATGGCTGAATCGGTGATCGCTTTATAGATCCCGTCCAAGCTATCTTCTTTCACCGTGAGCAAATAGCAGCTGCTCATTTGCGGGTGTCTGGTTCCGGAGTTAAACAGCGTCGGTGTGGCTGGCAAATAATAGAACTGGCTGATCAGATCATAAAAAGAGATCGCTTCTTCCACACTGTTTGCAAGACCCAAGGAAACACGCATCAACATCCATTGGGGACGTTCAATAATTTGGCGTGTTTTCGGATGTCTCAGCAAATAGCGATCGGTCAGCGTTTTAAGACCAAAGTATTCGAACAGATCATCTCGTTCGTGGTGGATAGCGTATTCAATGGCGTCGATGTTTTTCTCAACCAAGTTCATGACGCGATCAGCGATCATGCCAGCATCCATGGCTACGCGAATATAGTCACGAAACGCAGAGCCCCTACCCACTTCCTTCAGAATGCTTTCAGAAAGCATGCGCGCTGCAACTTTGGAGTAATTAGGCTCCTCCATCATCAGCATCACGGCATTGGCGATCGACAATTTGTCTAGTTCTTGGGTGGTGCTGCGATCATGAAGGCCGCTAATGGTTCTCTTAGCGATTTCGATCGCTTCCACATTGTCGATGCCTCTGCAAGCGCGGTTCACAGCCGTTAGAATTTTTTCTATTTTAACTTCTTCTCTTGAACCGTCGCGTTTAATAACGTACATAAATAAATGCTCCGATGACGCAGACTATTTCAGAAATAAATCTGTTGTCAAATGTTTTAAATTTTGCCTAAAATTTAGGGATTTAGAGTTTAAGCCGCTTTCCGCCAATACAAAACCCATAAGGAAGCAAGGACCAGAGCGCCAATCGCTGTATGCATAGCTACTACATGAGCATGACGCAAGGTAGCAACCGTCAAAAGTCCGAGTGCAACCTGAAAAATCACTAAGATCAGTGGCATAGCTGCCCATTTGGTTGTTCGAATTTGAGCAAAACACACCCATCCAATCACCCCAACCAGACAATAACCGATAATCCGATGCAACATGTGAAGTTGCCCCAGGTGCCATTCAGGCCAGAAGGTAGGACCGCAAGATAACCAGTCATTCCCGCAAGCCATGCCCGCACCCACGTGTCTTATTAATCCACCCAATAAAATTTGGACAAACACCAAGTGAAAAGCGAGCAAAAATCCCGCCCGGCCAGGCCCCCGAGCCGCCTGACCACCCAAACGCATGCTGAGATAGATCAACAGACAAAAAAAGCTCATGGCCAAAACGAGATGCAAAGTGGACAAAGCTGCGTTCAAACCAAGCAAAACCGTCACACCACCCAAAGTCCCTTGCAGCGCCACGGTGAACACAGCAACGATCGCCAAAATGCGACTTACTCGATCGGTCTTAGGAGAAAGCCAGATCATCACCGCTAAGATCACAGTTAAAAGGCCAACGCCGCTCGCCCAAAGACGGTGCCCGTGCTCGTATAAAACGCCGCCCTTCATTACGGGAAACAGCTCACCATTACAGGTAGGCACAAAATACCAATCAGGGCATGCTAAAGAAGCGCCCATGGGGTTTACCAGACCCCCAATGACAAGTAGAATCCATGTCGCCGTCACCACGACCCAGGAAAATTTAGAAATATTCATATGCCAAAAAACTACCCATTAGACTCACAAATGCAAGCCCTCTTACACTTTGAGGATGTGGAGATTTACGCAAGAAATCCCAGCTCTTATCTGGAAGTTAAGAGCGGGAAACTATTTAGAGATAACGTCGTGATTGGGGATGCGCTTGAGCTTTCAAAAGCGCTTGAGCTTGCGCCGTCGAAAAATTTTTTTCCGGCGTGGGTAGGATTTATTGGTTATGAGTATGCACGGCATTTTGGGCTCGTGACACATGAGCCGGATGGTAATTTTCCGGAAGCGGCGTTTATGCTGTTTGATGGGCCCAGCCAGCGTGGCGCTGAGCCCTTTCCCGATTTTGCCGAGGCAAAATCTCCCTCTCCCACGATTGGGAGAGGGGAATTTATGCGTTCTGTTACGCTTATCCAAGAAGAAATTCGTGCGGGGGATGTTTATCAGGTCAATTTGACTCGGCAGTTTGAAGTATCTCAGCGATCGATCGATCCTTTTACTTTCTATAACTACCTCAAAACAAACAATCCGAGTCCGTTCATGGGCATTCTGCAAGGTCCAGATTGGTCCATCGTATCTGGTAGTCCAGAACGGCTGTTTCGCCTGCAAAATGGCACCATCTCCACGCAGCCCATCGCTGGTACCAAACCCAATATTCCTGGTGCGCGTGAACAACTGTTGAGTAACCCCAAAGAACTCGCTGAACATGCCATGTTGGTCGATTTAATGCGGAACGATCTGGCGCGAATTTGCAAAACAGGCTCTGTCAAAGTTCCCAAGCCTTTCGATATCGAAGCTTACCGCCACGTGCTGCATCTCGTCTCAACGGTCACCGGTGAAACCGACGCACCCTTGGGCGATATCATGTGCGCCATCTTTCCCGGTGGAACCATTACCGGCGCTCCTAAAGAAAGCGCGATGCAATCGATCGCCCGGCATGAACTCATTCCACGCGGGCCCTATACCGGCTCGTTTGGCTACGTATCCTCGGGCCACGGTGTCGATTTCAACATTCTCATCCGCAGCTTGTTCATTGGGAGAAATAAAACTTATTTCTCCGCAGGCGCCGGCATTGTCATCGGCAGCGATCCTCAGTCTGAGCTAGAAGAAACCGAGCACAAAGTCGCGCAATTCCGAAATTTTGCATAATCTGTTGCAAGCTGCCATGTTGGTTAAGCAAAAAGGAGCAACTGATGAAAAATCTAATTATGTCATTTTTTCTAATATCAATTACCGCCATGGCAGCTGTACCGGGTCAAACGGCAAGATTTCCACAGTTCGCTAATAAAGACGTGGATGTCTGGAAAACAGTCATCGAGCCGGGCCAGGCCCTAACCATGCATCGGTTCAATCACTCCTACATCCTGGTTCCGCTAACAGATGTGAAACTAAAAGTAACCAACAAGAAAGGTGTTGTAACCCATGTGGAATGGAAAAAAGGCACTGCCTACTCTATGCCTGCAGACAAAGCAGGGGAATTTCATACAGACCACAACGAAGGCAGCACGACCATGGAAATGATGGTCATCCAAATGAAGAAATAGCATCTTCACTTAACGATTTTAGTCGGGCTACCATGATATATATAAGACATGGTAGACCCACTCAACCGCGCCAACTTCCCGGAAGTCCGTTTCTCAACAGCCGAGAAACCCGCCCTTGGATACTCCGAATACGACCGAACCATGCAGCAAGAACGAGCTGGTAGCCAACCTGCAGCGCAGTCGAAGTTTCCCAACTGGATTCAAAGCATCACAAATAAGTTCAAACAATGGTATCGCGGTGATACAGCGTTAATGAAGGCTGCGAATAGAGGCGACCTTGAGGCGGTAAAGCATCTTGTAGAATCTTCACCTTCGACAATTTGTCAAACCAATAGAAACGGCACGAACGCATTAATCGCTGCAGCTGGCAAAGGTCATCAAGAAATCGTTAAGCTATTGCTCTCAAAGATGCCTGCCCCTGAAATCGTCAAAGCAAATCGATTTGGCACCACGCCCCTTATTGCTGCCGCAAGCAACACTAATAGCCAAATTCTCAAAGCTATTATGGAGCGCATGACCCCAAAACAAATTTCTCACGTGAATAGCCACGGAGATACCGCCCTTAAAGTGGCACTCCAAAAAGAGCACTACGAATTAGCAATCCAACTAATCCTGGCTGCAGAACATCAAGAAGTGAGGCAGCTTGCTCCCCTAGACTATTCAGTTGACATCCAGGGAGCCATCAAAACAAAGTTAAGGCGCCCAGACATGGACGAACATACGATTTAACATCAAGCCAATTCAATCAATGCAGCAGCACCCATGCCGCCACCAATACACATGGCGCATACGCCGTAGCGTTGGTTGCGGCGCTTCATTTCACGCAGGATGGTCGCCACCTGGCGAGCACCCGTACACCCAAGCGGATGGCCTAAGGCAATCGCGCCACCGTTTGGATTCACGATTTCAGGATTCAACCCAAGCTCACGCACGCAATAAAGTGCCTGCGCGGCAAAAGCCTCGTTGATTTCAAAAACGCCAATATCGCTGCTTTTCAGGCCCGTTTGGCGCAGCAATTTTTGGATTGCAGGCACTGGACCAATGCCCATGATTTCCGGTGGAACGCCTGCGGTCACAAATGCCCTGAAAAAGCCCAACATGGGAAGCTTAGCCGATTCAGCTTGCGTGCGTTCCATCAACACCGCTGCAGCTGCACCGTCTGTTATTTGCGAAGCATTACCTGCAGTAACTGTTCCCTTCATATCAAAAGCTGGCTTAAGTTTAGCCAAGACTTCCAAACTCGTATCGGCACGAGGTCCTTCATCGGTATCAAAATGTCTTGTTTGCCGTACCCCTTTGTCGTCAAAAACCGAGACATCAAAACCAACGATTTCATCCTTGAAAAAGCCGCTTTGGATGGCCTTAATCGCCCGCTGATGGCTTTGGAACGCAAAGGCATCTTGATCTTCCCTGGAAATGCCAAACTTTTGTGAAACCAATTCGGCTGTAATACCCATGGGCACATACGCCTCAGGCATCATGTCCATGAGCTCGGGGCAAGCGCTCGGGCGATTGCCTCCCATTGGCACCATGGTCATGGATTCGACGCCGCCGCCGATGCCCATGTCGATTTGGCCTGTCTGGATAGACTTCGCGATATCCGAAATGGCATGCAAGCCGCTCGAGCAAAAACGATTCACCGTCGCAGCCGAAGTCGTATTGGGAAGGCCTGCCAAAAGGCTAATCGTCCGAGCAAAGTTCATCCCCTGCTCTGCTTCAGGCATGGCGCAACCAATCACCACATCGTCAATATTTTTAGATTCAAGGCCTGCTCTTTTAACAGCTTCTTTAACAACGACCGCACCAAAAACATCTGGCCGAGTGTCTTTGAGCGAGCCTTTATAACCTTTACCAAGAGCTGTTCGAACGCTGGATAAAATCGCGATTTCTTTCATGGTTAGTTCCTCAAAGGTTTGTTGTTTTCAAGCATGTAAGCGATGCGTGCCATGGTCTTTTCTTCAGCACACAAGGACAAGAAGGCCTCTCTTTCCAAATCAAGCAGGTATTGCTCGCTCACCATTTGACGCATGTTGGTGTCACCACCAGTCATGACGTGGGCGATCTTTTGTCCGATCTTCAAGTCGTGATCGCTAATTTGGTGGCCATCTCTAAACGATCTGAGAACCATATCGAAAGTCGAATAGGCGCTCTTGCCTGGCAGTCTAAAGCTTCGGCGCATCGGCGGTCTGAAACCACCTTTCGCCATACCCAAAGCAGATTGCTTGGCGCATTCCAGTTGCAACTGGCGATTCAAAATAATCGGGCTGTTGCCGCACAAAAAAAGCATGTTTTGAGCTTCATGTGCGCTGGTCGAAACTTTGGCCATGGCTACGGTTTCAAACGCCCTTTTGATAAATGGTTCGGCCACAAATTCAGGCGCGTCTACCGCACCTTTGAGCGTACGCGCCAGCATTTCGATATTGCCACCGCCACCAGGGATTAGACCAACACCTGCTTCAACAAGGCCCATGTACAGCTCAGCATGCGCGCAGATTTGATTGCACCATAATGATAATTCAGTCCCGCCACCAAAGGTCATGTTGAAAGGCGCAGCTACGGTTGGAATGCTGGAGTATTTCAGCCTGACACCGGTGTTTTGGAACAGGCGAATCATTTTATCGATTTCGTCCCACTGCCCTTGCATCGCGCCCATATACATGAGCAGCAAATTGGCACCGACTGAGAAGTTTTGACCTTCATTTGCCAACACAAGAGCTTGAAACTGACCGGCTTCACATAGATCGATCGCTGTATTGATATCGTTCAATACTTCGTTATCGATGGCGTTCATCTTGGTGTGGAACTCAACCGCAAGCACACCGTCTCCGAGATCAACCAAGCTCGTCGCCATGGTATCCCGGACAATTTTGGTCTTATCTTCTTTTAAGATCGTTAAGCTGAGCTTTTGCGAAACCACAGGCTTAGCTGCACCGGCTTTTGGATCCCAGTAAGTCTTGTGGCCATTTTCAACGGCGTAGAAACTTTTACGGCCTTTAGCGAGCATATCGCTCACCCAAGTTGGAACTTTGAGGCCTTCAGCAGTCATGCGTTTGGCAGATGCTTCCACACCCAAGCTATCCCAAGTTTCGAAAGGCCCTTGGGCAAAACCGAAACCCCATTTGAGGGCGTTGTCCATTTGGACAATATCATCGGCGATTTCGCCTAAGCGGTTGGCGCTGTAGATGCACAACGCGGATGTCAGCTTCCAAGCCAATTGGCCAGCTCGGTCGTCCGAGTTGACCATATGCTTAATCTTCTCGCCGGCCGATCCCAGATTACGCACGCCGCCGAGTGAATCAAAGCGCACTTTGGCTTTGGGCTTATAGGTCATGTCCTGCAAATCCAGCGCCAAGATTTCTTTGCCTTCTTTTTTATAAAAGCCTTGGCCGCTTTTTTGCCCGAGCCAACCGTTCGCAACCATTTTGCGCAGGTAGTCTGGAACTTCAAAGCCGTCTAAATAATTTTCAGCGACATGGATAAAAGTATCCAAGCCAACCACGTCCATGGTCCTGAACAAGGCGCTTTTCGGCCTGCCCATAGCGGGCCCAAAGACCGCGTCTACTTCTACGGGGGTATAGCCGCCCTCGCCCATCAGTCGCAGGGTTTCCATCATGCCAAACATACCGATGCGATTGGCCACGAAGTTCGGGGTGTCTTTACCGTAAACAATGCCTTTACCTAGGACGTTTTCGCCAAAGGAGGTCACACGTTCAACGACTTCAGGTGTTGTTTCAGGCAGCGTTACGATTTCAAGCAAGGGCAAATAGCGAACAGGGTTAAAAAAGTGGGTCAGCAGGAATCTACTTTTAAATTCGCTCGAGCGGCCTTCGGTCATGGCCTTAAGGCTCAGGCCAGAGCTATTTGAAGCAACGATTGTCTCAGGGCCGACCAGAGGTTCCAGTTTTGAATATAAATCGCGCTTAACATCGATATTTTCAATAATTGCTTCAATGACCAAATCGCATTCTTTGACTCTGGCCAAGTCGGTCTCGAGATTGCCCGTTTCAATCAAGCCGGCGTGCTTGGCGCTAAAGAAGGGAGCGGGTTTGAGTTTCAACGCCTTTTGAAGGCCTGTTTTGGCAAAGTCTTTGATGTCTAAAAGCAGGACAGGAATTCCAGCATTCGCAACTTGCGCAGCGATACCAGAACCCATCACACCAGCGCCGAGAACACACACTTTTTTGAAACGTTGTTTGCTCATATTCCCCGCCCCCTAGCATGGCGCCCATTTTTAGGCTATACAAAACAACATGATACTGAGTAGCAAACAACTGGAAGAGCTCGAGAATCTTCACGACAGCGTGAGTGAGTTTGACGAAGAAGCGAACGTTTCTCCAGATGTGGAAGAGTTTGACGAGGTCGCAGAAGGTGCCCTAGCCTGGCGTCGCGGCATGCTGGAGCGTGCCGTAGCGACAGTGAAAAAGCAAGATCGTGCTTCCCTCTCGTCCAAAGACAACCTAGTTGTCGGCTCTTTAGTTTACGATACAGTCAATAGCCGTTTTGCTCGTGTTAAAAAAAGCTCACTGAGCGAAGCCGAGTTAACCTACGTATCCGGCGGCGAAGGCATCCTCAAAGGCACACAAATTCAAAAGATGGCAGCGCCTAAAGCGTTCGCGCCAAAACCACCGGCAAAAATTCCTGCTCCGAAAAAAGGCGCAGCCACTAAAAAAGTTGAAGAGAAAAAACCAGAAGTTAAGCTCAAAGCCAAAGTAGAAGCACCAGTCAAAAAACCGGTAGCCAAAGCCACGCCAGCAAAGAAGCCAGCGGCCAAAAAACCAGAGCCTAAAAAAGCACCTGCCAAAGCAGCTGCTAAAAAAGTGCCTGCCAAAAAGCCGGTCGCCAAAAAAGCACCAGTTAAAAAGCCTGTAGCTAAAAAAGCGCCTGCTAAAAAGCCCGTGGCGAAAAAGGCTCCCGTAAAAAAACCAGTCGCCAAAAAAGCACCGGTCAAAAAGCCTGTAGCTAAAAAACCAGCACCCAAAAAAGCGCCAGTCAAAAAGCCAGTTGCTAAAAAGGCTCCAGCTAAAAAAGTTTCAAAACCAGCCAACCCCAATACCTTCATCAAGCAAAACTACCGCAAGATGAGCAACAAAGAGTTGGCCGCAATCACCGGCCTTTCCGAACACACCATCCGCCGAAAATTAGGCGAATGGGGCCTTAAGCGCCCAAGCAAATAAACAATTCCATTTGTCATCCCGGCACCGGATAACTACTGCTGCACCACGCGCAAATCATGGTTTACCGCTTTGAGCTCATCTTCTAAATGCGCCACTTCTCTGCGCATATCATCCAGCTTTTTAGACTGTTCTTTAAACTTCGATTCATTCTTTTGAATATCAGTCCGAATATCTTTGGTGGGCGCATGATGCTTGCCTTTATTCGGCTGACCATGCTTTTCCGATTCGAGCAAAGTGCCCAACTTTTTCTGCTCGGCATCGACCTTCGCAATATCAGCCTTTTTACTCGCTATGCTCTGCATCAGTTCTTGCTGTTTAGCTTGAAGTTCACCTACGAAATCACCGTTTTTTGTGCTCACTTATTAATGATAGCCAACTAAGCTAATCAATTTCAACCGAACATCACAAATATCCCACCACCAAATTTGGCTTAATCTGGTGGGGCACCACCGATCAAGAATCTACTGGTTGCGAAAGCCGTTTTTAATGGCAGTGTCACATGATCCGGACACACCTGCGCCAGGACAAGGGGCCGGGGAAGTGCATGCTTTTACTTGACAGTCCATGTCTGCTTGGATTGCAGCTAATTCGCTGGCCGAACAAACTGCTACAACAGCATTTACTTCCTCCTGAGTAGGAGCTTTTACCGCTGCGGACTCCGCCGGATTTGCAGGGCAAGAATTATCAATCTGGGCGAAATCGTTGATGATTCCTTGCATCACAGGATTATTACTTGTCGCTAATTTTGAGCTTCCGCATGCAGCTATTAGACCGAAAATCATAACAATCAGAATTTTGAAACGCTCCATATAAAACTCCTGTTAAACAAAGATACCGCGATGTTTCAGATGATTTCAAGCCGACCTCATGCTAAATGTCGGCATGCAGATTTTTCGATCCGTTTACTTCATCTCTGGCTTGGCTGCCATCGCTGGTTTGTTGTTTGGGTATGACACAGGGGTGATTTCGGGTGCTGTCTTATTCATACGTAGGGATTTCGGGCTGACACCAACGGAAGTCGGGGGTGTGGTGAGCGCAGTCCTTCTAGGTGCACTGGTTGGATCGGCTTTTTGTGGGCGGGTAACCGATAGGCTTGGCAGGCGTGGGTCTTTGATGATTGCTTCAGGGCTTTTTATTGTTGCATCCATCGCAGCAGCGCTTTCGGAAAGCGTGTTTGATTTGGTGATGAGCCGGTTGTTCTTGGGGGTAGCTATTGGAATATCTTCTCTGACTGCGCCTCTGTACCTCGCTGAGGTAGCTCCGGCGCGAATTAGGGGAAGCTTGGTTTCACTCAATCAACTGGCAGTTACCATTGGTATTCTAGCCGCTTTTGGCGTTAACTATCTATTTTCGGACTCAGGGGACTGGCGTTTTATGTTGGGCCTAGGGGCTGCGCCAGCGGCTGTCCTGGGATTTGCCCTCCTGTTTCTGCCTGAAAGTCCACGTTGGATGGTGCTTAAAGGTAGGCCCGATGAAGCGAGAAAGACTTTAGAATACCTAAAGTTTAGCGGAATTGACGAAGAGATTAGCGCGATCGAAAGTTCGTTGACCAATGAAAAGATACGATTTAGATCCCTTTTTCACACTCATGTAAAATCTGCCCTCATGATTGCTTTAGGCTTAGCGTTCTTCCAGCAAGCCACGGGTATCAATGCGATTATCTACTACGCACCTCTGATTTTTGAACAAGTTGGATTTCCAGGTGCGTCTCACGCAATTTTGGCAACTGTCAGCGTTGGCATCATAAACGTTCTATTTACAATCATATCGTTGTTTTTAATCGATCGTTTGGGGAGGCGACCTTTGCTCTTAATAGGCTTAGCAGGTATGGGGGTGAGCTTATTTATATGCGGTCTTACCTTTTTGTCAGATAGCCAGGAAGCGTTTAGATGGTTTGCGCTGGTATCTGTTCTAAGTTACATCGCGTTCTTTGCCATCAGTCTGGGACCCATCATGTGGTTAATGATTGCTGAAGTCTTTCCTTTGCAGCAGCGCGCTTTAGGGACGAGTCTAGCCGTATGCGCGCAGTGGGCTTTTAACTTAGCGATTTCAGCAAGTTTCCCTGTTCTACTACATCATTTGGGCGGCGCGCATACACTCTGGTCATACACGGTGATGTGCGTAGTAGGCTTATTCTTCACATGGCGCCTCGTCCCTGAAACAAAGGGGAAAACGTTGGAAGAAATTCAAGTCTAACGCTTGACGGCAAGTGATTTTATAAATTTTTCGCATGCTGAGTTTAGAGGGTGTTTAGGGTCAGCGCATGTTACGGTCGAATCGTTCGTACAGTGAATTGTAGCCAAACAAGGAAGCCAATGTTGAAACCTACCTTTGTCATAGCTACCACAACGGCTTTGGAACTTAACTTCGGATGAGTTAGAGCGGAATGCATATGGCTTATTACATCTGCGAGTAAAATTATTAACTACTTCAACAATTTCCCCCAAAGTCACGTTGTCTACAGATTGTGCAGAAATCGGGCTTGCTGATACAGCTGCTACTAAACTAAAACATGCTACAAATATTTTCATAATTTAATCTCCGTCGTCAGTTTAGGAAATTAAATCATATTTGCAATACCCAATGCAAAAATTAAGGCTGTTTGCCCCACTTAGGTGTAGGCGCCACCAGGCTTCCGAAGAGTGTAAAGTATACCTTTCCATCAGCATCTTCGGCAGCTTTCATATCTGGGTTTAGCTCAAGCAGAGTCGCCATTTTTGGGTTTTTCTTCTTGAAATCTTCTTTCATTTTGAACCAGCCTGCGCCTTTTAGGGGGCTGAACAAGATGTTTTCGGACAACTCGAGACTGGCATTCACATCGGCTTCTAAATCACCACCTACAAGTTTTAAGTTCTGGATAGTCGCTTTGCCTTTTTGAAAAGAAGCGTTTCCGGAAAAGCGTCCCAATTTGACGAGAGGCAGCGTCAAACCTGCACCACCAGCGCCAGGTATTTCAAACAAACCAGGGCCAACCGATAGATTGCTGAAATCTAAAGACAACGTGCCAGAGCCGTCTTTCGCAGGATTTTTGCCTAGGCTGATATCGGCATTGAGATTGACCACGCCAGCCAAGGGTAAACCGCCCTCGGGCGTCTCGCCTCTTAGTTTTTGCAGGTCAATTTGGTTTATATCCAGCCACAGATCGCTCAAATTACCCTTATCGGTCATACGTACCGAGCCGCGCGCTCTGCCGTCATAGATGGTAGCGTCGAATTGGACCTTGGGCATTTTTGACAAAAAAGTACTAAAGATGCCAAAGCGAAACTTCAGTTTCTGTACTTCCATCGTCTGACCCGGTTCAGTGGTCTCACTGCCCATTTGCACTCGAAGGTTAGAAACAGATACACCCGACAATCGCCATAAAGATAACTCGCCAATGTGCACGCTAGGCGCCAGGACCAAAGGATGGCTCGGATCGCCTGCCAGCGCTTCTTGCATTTGCTTTTCGATATAGGGTCTTAAAGCATCGATGGGAAAAGTTAAATAGAGCGAAACAATGAATGCGAAACCAAAAAATACAACATATAAAAACTTTTTCACGTTAGCTCGCCTTCCAAGTAGTTACAGTCATTTGCACATCGAGTAAGTCTGGCTGGTCAAAACGCGTTTTCACCTGAAGTCTCGTCACTTTAACCAAACCACCTTCTGTCGTATCTTCGACGTTTTCTAGAAATGCGTTAAGCCTATCCACAGAAAGTTGTTTCAAAGTCACCACCACGCTGACTTGCGTTAAGTCCGAATTATTCATCGGTTCTTTACGTTCGTTTAAATCGTTGACGGTTAAATCGAGCCTCGTAGCAACGTTTTGTATCAAGGTAAAAAGAGCAATCTTATTTGCCCGAATCTGAGCTTGTCTTGCCTGCTGCAAAGACTGAATGCGCTCGTATTGCGTGGACAGTGCGTCAATCTGTTTGGTTTCAAGTTCTAACTTTTTGATGGTTGCATGCCGGCTGTTGAGCGAGCTGATAGCGCCCCATAAAACCAAGCCCACAATCAACAAAATTGCGAGGCCTGCAGCCAACAGCGCTTTCTTTTTGTCATCATCGTTTAGGTTTTGAAATCGCTCTATCAATACTTGTAGTCGTTTCATTTTTTGCCACCGTCGCAATCAACATCCATGGAAATCTGAAAGTTCACGCCTGACTGAGCTTGCCTGGCTCGGCCCTTTTCGACATTTTTAAAGCAATGGTTTGTGCCTAACGCATTAACGATAACGTCAACCGATTCAAAATCACCGGTATCGCCGGAAAGCCTGACACCACCGTTGCCAATGTCCAAATCGGTCAACTTAACTTTCACGGACTCAGGGAGCGCTTTGGAAACTTCCAGATAGATATCCGTCGCGCTCATTTTCGGTATCTCGTCTTGCCTTTCTTTGGCAATGGCTTTCTTCATTTCAGGCAGGCAATTAGCAATCGCTTTGCCCATCACTTGCTTGCATTGCACTTTCTCACTGGCCACCAAATCTTCAATGCGGGCGCCCAAGAAATAGCGTCTTGCACCAAAATTAATCGCTAAGAGCACAAGAACAATGCCGGCCCAAATACCGATGGTTCGAGTGCGGGCGGTAACCAGCTGGATTTCGGAACGGAAAGAAAACTCATCTTTGCGAAGGTTAAAACGGTTAAACTTCTCGTGGGGCTTTTGACCGATTAACGCGTAGCTCGCAGCCAGCGCCATGGTGGGCGATAGGCCAAAGGGCCGCAGGATGCTGACAGGGATCTCGAGCACTTGGGCGAACTGCTCTTCAATGCCAGCCGCTAAAGCACCACCGCCAACTAAGTAAATTTTTTCAACGCGATGATTTTCTAAAGATAGCAAAGTCTGGCGCACTTCACGCAAAATCGAGACAGGATCAGCTTTCAAGACAGAGCGCGCTAGCAGCAGTTGCTTATCATTGCCAATACAGATGCCTGCGCTTTGTGCGCCCATATCAATAATCGCGGCTGTCTGTGGCTCTTTCAGCTCCTGCTTCAGCAAGTCATAGAGACCGGCCGCTTTAAGCGTCAGGATATTCGGATTGACGCCGACTTTTTCCAAAGTTTCGAGATAGGCGTGAATGGAGCTCTTTTTAGCGAACGCCGCCAAGATGCGTTGTTGAGGTGCCTTCTTATCAGTTTGCAAAAACCAAGTTAAAGTTAAATCGTCAATTTCAAGTGGCAACTGTGCATCGAGAAGACTGCCTAAAATTGAACTAATCTTTTTATGGCTGGAAAATGGAACATCAAGTCCTCGAACTTGAGCGTCCACGCCAGGAAGGCCAGTGACGATAATATCGCCTTCCAGCCAGCCTTCGTCATTTAAAGCATGAATTGCATCTTCGGACACAGGGACTTCATGCGATCTTTGCACCTCTGAGTTTTCGAGATGTAGCACTTTGATGCTATACGCACCGATATCTAGTCCAACGACTCGCTTTGCCATCTTCACTGACCTCTAAAATAAAAACGTTCCTGCTGACCTGAGTTAATACGCGTAACCAAGGTCAAAGTCCGACTCACACCGCCCACCGTTGCCTGAGATTTCAACCGAAAATACTTGGATTCCACTCCCAAAGCACCTTCGCATTGTTTTGTATCCACCGACAGAGGTAACTTTGTTAAAAATGCCACAAAACCTTTCACGCTGACGGGTCCTTGCCCAGTACCCTTGTACTCCATCCATCGTTTCACGGCGGAGTCTACCCAGTCTTGACTCGCCAAACTGGGGTCTTGATCATTTTTTGCACAATATCTAATTAACGGCTCTATCACCGGTTCTTTGGCGGATAAGATATTAATTTTGGGGCTGTCGCCATAAATCGTCAGCGCAGGGCCAAAGGCTTGCATGTGCCTATCTGTAAAGCCATGCACCAAGTTTAATTCGTCTAAGCCGTCTAGATTAGCGTTTTTAGGGCGAATACCTTTGTCGCCGAGATAAATTTCTTGTTCCGAGCCGCCAAAAGGTGAACCCCAGCTATCGCCGGTGGCGTGAGGATTAATGCGAACCTCATCGACGTCCAGATAGTCATAAATATTGGCGATTAAGTCAGGCCGATCTATCTTTTTAAATAGGTAGTTATACTTGAGCGGCGCCACTAAAGCAGCCATCAGCTTTCTAGTTCTAAGTTTAGCGTCCGTCTGCATGTCAGGCCATTTTCGAATTGAGATCTTGCTTTCCTCATCGACAACGGCAACTGAAAACGAGCCTTCGAATGCCCCGAAGCCACCTTCAGGTGCGATGAAAAAGCCGCCAGTGGAACGGGTTTTGCCCTCTTTTTCCTTCATGAGCTTTTCGAGTTTGATTTTCTCTTCTTCTTTGCGCTTTTTGACGGCATCGCTGACGTCAACACCTAAGGTGGTTTGTAAATCACCAGACGCGAGGCCTTGGAACAAACCGCTGTCTATGGCGAGCATTTCCCAAACGGTGGGTTTGGGAAGCGGCACACCCATCTCAGCGAACTGCGTGAAGTAAATTTGGATTTTACTTTGAATGATTAAAAAGAGCTGGCCTAAGTTGAGGCCGCTTTGCGCCATGGCCTCAGCCTTGAGCGCATCGCGTTGGCGCAACGCCACTTGATAACTGCCGTTTTGGTCAATCAATAAATCAGTCACGACAGCAGAAATGATGGCCAATGAAACGACCACCATCAATAGAGCCATGCCTCTTGCCCTCACTGGCCTAGAAAGATTGGGGTGGTTAGCCAAATCTCTGTCTCCGTGGTAATTTTTTCAATTTCGTCTTCGTTCAATTTAGCGGTGAGCTCAATGCGAACCCGAGACGGCAGGCTCATGTCAGCAACGGGTTTGCCCTCGGTTTTCCATTGACTGTCCCAGGCGCTGGTCGTCTGATTCCAGTACTTAAACAGCAGGCCATCAACTTTAGGGCACACTAGGCGCGCTTTGCCGGTTTCAAAGAGAGTTCTGCCTGGATTTTCTTTTTCGCGGCGCATTAAATTACCATCTTTTAAGAAGTAAGTGATTTCTCTTTCACCGCTTTCTTTAGCATCCTGGCGATGTTGCAAACCTCCAAAAGCCACAAAACCGACGCTGCTTTTCTCGCCTTTAAACTGCGTATCCATCACCAGATTAGGGTTTCGATTGGTGCTCACGTAGGCCATGCTAATTTCAGAAGACATGCGAGACAGAGCCTGTCTAATTAAGTGATGTCTGCCCGAAATGCCCTCAGCTTTATCTCTTACATCGATAGACGATGTCAGGCTGGACATCAAGATAACGCCCATCATGCCAAGCAGCGCAGCGGCGATTAAGATTTCTATGAGCGAGAAAGCTCTCATGGCTTACCCATCCCAGCAGGACCTGTTTGGTTGCTTGGTGGACTTTGCGGTTTTTGCTGACCAGGCATACCACCGACGGTATCAGGCAGCATGGCTGCTAGCGCAGAAATAGGCTTTAAATCCGTCACATGAGTAACAACTTTCAAATCCTCGTCCACTTCGCCATCTTTCCAGCGAACGATTAATACCAGCTCGCGGATTGAATCTCCCAACGTGGTTGAAACAAGCCCAAAAAATGGCGCGAGCATATTGGCCCCAAACTCAGCGCCCATTTGATTGGGGTCTTTGCCCTGGGCTTTCATGGCTTTGGTGATGGCCTCAGGACTTGGCGGTGGCATGTTAAACCTCACGCCATGACACTCCCAGCGGTAGTCTTCTTGACCTTCCTCTGCAAAAGTTCCCTCGCTCGAATAGTCGCCTACGGTAAAGCCCTTTTTGAGTAGGTCGTACTTGCATTCGACAAGTTTTTCCCGGGCCAACTGCGTTGCAATGTTTAAAGCTCTGCCCTTCGCAGCCAGTCGAATCGACCGAGCCTGCGCCTCGAACAGGTAAATCAATGACAAGCCCATAATCGCCATCGCAATCATGACTTCCATGAGAGAAAACCCACGATGGCCCCTATATCTTTTCAATGGGCAACTCATGGTCTTCAATCAACACAGTTCCGGTCAAAGGCTCAACGATCAGATCATAGAGTCTGTTGCCTGCGGGATCATCCGACAAGACAATCTGGGCTTCTTCGGTAAAACCATCGGGAAAGAAGTACAAAGCCACCTGCCCCTTGGTTACCCTCTCTTCAAACCTATCGATCCAAACGCTTCTAAAATAAACATCTTCGGGCAATTTCTGTTTTTGGCCCAGCTCGTCTTCGACTGCTTTAAAATCAGGGTTTTTTATATTTTTAACAGCTTCAGGATCTCGCTCACGTTCTTCCTGCTCAATTTCTTCTTCTTTTTGCGATTTCACGATCACATTGTCGGCCGATTCTTCGACCCAATATTCATTTGTTTCCAAGTCGAAAACAATGCGCGCAGTCTTGCCTGATAGAGATGCTCGGGCATAGGTGTCCCGAATCAGCCCAAGCATCTGGTTGGCAGAGCTTTTCAGCTTACTGCCCGTAATCGATCGAAATGTCGGAATCGCGATGGCCGTGAAGATACCCACCAAGGCCAAAACGATCATAATTTCGAGAAGGGTAAAACCTCGTTTAGTCGTCCCAGTTGCCAACGTCATCCTCTGTATCTGGCTGGCCATCCGGACCGTTCGACACGACGTCGCAGCTCTTTGCATTATGTGTGCCTGGGCAAACAAAACGGTATTCGTTGCCCCACGGGTCTACCGGCGCTTTTTCCACATCGCCATTTTTAATCAAATCTTCCCAAGAATCCGGCGCTTTTCGGCGTTCAGCTTTGTAAATTACCAATTTTTGGGCCAAACCAGCTGCTTCCGTACGGGCAGCACTTTTTTGACCTTTTTCCATTTGTCCAAAGACCGCCACCGCTATACCGGCCACAATCAAACCGATCAAAGCCATCACGATCATGATCTCAATCAGCGAAAATCCTCTAACAGCACTTTTCATATTCATCTCCTACTATTTAACAAGTTGATTCATTTGCATAATGGGTGTCAAGATCGCAAACACAATAAAACCTACACTCGTACCCATGAATGCTATCATCAGAGGTTCTAAAAGGCTGGTTAAAGTGGTGACTTTGAGTGTCACTTGTTGTTCATAGGCAATCGCGATGCGCGTCAGCATGGTTTCGAGTTGGCCCGATTTTTCGCCAATGGCAATCATATGCGTCACCATGGGTGGAAATACACCACTACGCTTTAAAGGCGTCGCAATGTCTTCCCCTTCTCGAACGGCTTCGCGCACGGAATCAATGGCCTTTTCCAGCACATCGTTGGAAACGATATTTCGTACAATTTGCAAGGCATTCAGCAGTGGAACACCGCTGGCAAGCAGAGTCGATAGCGTTCTTGAAAATCTAGCGACAGCAATCAACTGCGTGACCGGACCTAAAAGAGGCACCCGCATCCTAAAGTTGTCCCATTTAGCCCTGCCCTTCGGCGTTTTTTTCCAACGCATAAAAGCATATACAGCGCCAATCGCCACGATCAAAATCAGCCACCAAAAACCGCTCAAAATATCACTAACGGTAATCAGCACTCGGGTCATGAGCGGCAATTTCACTTTGGCCCGCAAAAATATCTGGGAGATGCGCGGTACCACAGTGGTGAGCATCATCACCATGATAACCACCGAAACCAGCGCCATCACCGCCGGATAGGCCATGGCACTTAAAATCTTGCCGCGCAGCTGGGCCTGATTTTCCATGAAATCAGCCAGGCGCTCCAAAACGACTTCTAAAGCGCCTGAAGATTCACCAGCTCTCACCATATTGATATAGATTGAGCTGAAAATCTTGTGCTTTTCCATCGCATTCGCGAGCGAGGAGCCTTCATTCACATTCGATCGAATCTCTGAATAGACCCGCTTTAACTTTTCGTTCTCGATTTGGTCTAAAAGAGCGGTGAGTGATTCAACCAGCGGCACACCGGCTTGCAGTAAAATCGCCATTTGCCGAGTGGTCGAAGCAATATCCTGCAGCTTGATGCGACCAAAAAACGAATCTAACCGGATGGTCTGTTTTAAAAACCCCTTGCCGGGTTTGGTTAGCGTCGCGCCTACAGCCGCTTCGGTAACATCCGTTGCCAAAATGCCCTCTTTCCGCAGGAGCATGCGCAGGGATTTAACGCCGTCAGCATCGCGAATGCCTTTGACGCTTTTGCCACCCGCACCATAACCTTTGTACTCGTAAACAGGCATATTATCTTATTCTACCACCAAATTTTCTTCACGCGTGACACGGGTGACTTCTTCTAAAGTCGTAATACCAGCCAGCACCTTTTGGGCGCCATCTTCTCGAAGCGTGACCATGCCCTGCTCTCTGGCTTTGTTCTTAATGGTCGCTGAATCGGCATTCTGCAAAATCAGCTGTCTGATATTCTCTTCTACAAGCATCAACTCGAAAATACCGAGCCGGCCCAAATAGCCTGTATTTTGGCAGTTGCCGCAGCCCTTGCCGCGCCAAAGTTTTTTCACAGTCTTGGGATCAAGTCCGATTTCCAGAAGCTCTTCGGCGCGTGGTTCATACTCTTCTCTACAATCGGGGCAAATGGTTCGGACCAAGCGTTGCGCCAACACGGCCATTAAAGAGCTCGCGACCAAGAATGGCTCAACCTGCATATCAACCAATCGGCTGATCGCGCCTGGCGCATCGTTGGTATGAACGGTTGAAAACACCAAGTGACCCGTCAACGAAGCCTGTACGGCGATTTCAGCGGTGGTTCTATCTCGAATTTCACCAACCATGATGACGTCTGGATCTTGACGCAAGAAAGCTCTCAGGCCACTCGCAAACGTTAAGTCGATCTTTGTATTAACCTGGACTTGACCGACACCCGGCAGTTGATATTCAACCGGATCTTCGATGGTTAAGATGTTCAGTTCGGGCTTATTAATTTTAGACAAGCAGCCATACAAAGTCGAAGTTTTCCCAGAACCCGTAGGTCCCGAAACCAAAAAGATGCCATGCGAAGAATGGATGATTTGATCGATAGACTTCAGAATTCGACCCGAAAAACCAATATCTTCCAAACTGCGTAGCACGCTGGAGCGATCGAGCAGACGCATGACGATGCGCTCGCCATAACCCGTCGGCACGCTGGACACACGAACGTCAAAATCTTTACCCGCAACCTTAAGCCGAATACGGCCATCCTGAGGCAGACGCTTTTCGGCAATATTCAGGCCCGCCATAATCTTCAAACGCGAGATAATCGAGTTTTGAAAACGCTTGGGCGGCTTAATAATCTCGTACAAAATACCATCAATGCGAAAACGGACGATTAAATCGCGTTCAAAAGGCTCAACATGAATATCACTTGCCCTATCTTTCACTGCCTGGCTGATGAGTGAGTTAACCAAGCGGATAATCGGCGCTTCGTCATCGCCTTCGATATCGAGCAAATCGACGACTTCGTCTTCCAAGCCGCCTTTGAGGCTTTCGGTATCACTTGATTCTTCAAGTTCGGCGACCGCGGTTTCGGCTTGCCGGATCAACCGATCGTAAGACTTATTAATTGAGTTGATAATCAACTCAGGCGCCGCAATCTCGAGATCTAGCTCTTTACCATACAAAAGCCGAAGCTCATCGTAAGCGCCCATATCGAATGGGTCGAAACACGCCAAACGAATGTGATCCTGAGGCGTTAAACCTATCGGCAGAATGCGATTCTGCTTGGCGAAAGTGATCGGAATCGGCCGCAAAAGATCTGGGTCGATCTGCTCAACATCAATCGATTCAATAAAAGGTAAATCGGACTGAATCGCCAAAGCCTTAGCCAACTGAACGTTTGTTAGTACTTTAGAAGTCACCAACATCTCACCCAGGCGAGCGCCTTTTTCTTTCTGCAAAGTCAGTGCGTGCGTGAGCTGACCTTCGGTCACACCAAACAACGCTTTAACCACTTCACCTAATGGCTTTCCCCAAAATGGTTTGTCGTTCATCATGGCGTGACCGGAATGGGAGCGGGTTCAGGCAGCTGCATAGGAGGCTGGTCGATGATCACCGTTTCCGTTGGCTGCAGGGGTGTTGGCGCTGGCGTTTCAGATGGAGGCGCTTCAACAGGCAGTGAGGAATCAAGAGTTTGCACTTTGTGCTTTTCCAAATCATCATGAACCGCCGGCGCTTCGATCAAGGTTTCACCGGGAAGACCGGGTCCACCATTCTCCGTTTTAGCCATTTCTTCCTTAACTTGGTCGATCAAAGCAGTTACCGGACCGACTTTCTTTTCATAGTCTACGTGTGGATCGAAAGTAGTAATCTTGTTACCGAAGTAGAGCTTACCGAATTCTTCACGTTCCTGCGATTTGCGATCGTAGATTTTACGAAGGTCGGCATCATCGCGGATTACATAAGGCGTTAGAACGAGCATCAAATTCTTCTTAAACTTAACTTTGGAAGTCGTCTTAAATAAGTGACCTAGAATCGGGATGTCACCCAGAAACGGAACCTTTGTCTCGCTGGTGCTATAGCTTTCGCTAATCAATCCACCAAGTACGATTGTTTGTTGATCCTTCGCCGACACAATGGTTTTCGCTGTCTTGGTGCTAAATTTATACTGGGTCGATCCTAGTAGCTGAACTTGCTCACCGACGTCGCTGACATCTTGCTCAATTTCCATGCGTACCATGTTGTCGTCGTTGACGTGCGGCGTGATGGTAAACTTCAACTTAGGTTCTTCATATTTGACGTTTTGAAGTGGAATGCCGATGCCGCCCGCCCCTGTGCCCAGGCCCATCGTGGAGGCACCACTAATCGTCGGGATCCTCTGACCAACTGACATTTCGGCCTTTTCATTGTCCAAGGTCATGAGCGAGGGTGTCGATAGGATATCCGCGTTCGAATACTGCTGAGCAAGCTTAAGTATTGCTCCAACACCAGGAACGGTTATCGTTTGTCCGTTCAGATTGAGGGTTTGCCCAGAGCCTACAAATCCCAGCGTGCTGAGAAAGGGAGCCAGGCCTTGCGCTGCGGCCGCAGTAGCGCCACCACCGTTTGGAGCAAGTGACGCTCCAATGGCCGTAAACATGTCTTTCGCTAATTTTTCACCTGCACCTGTGGCCAATATTCCAACCCCTGCTCCCGCAACAGGGATAGCGCCGAATGCCCCTACACCGTAGTCTTTATTATCAGACACAGTGATTTCCATAATGGCGGCCTCAACATATATTTGAATGCGTTTACGGTCTAACTTCGCAATAACCTTGACCACGGTTTTGTAATCTCTAGGACTAGCAACGATTACAAGCGAGTTGGTTGCCTCGTCAGCGCTAATTTTGGTATCGCCTTCCAGGACTTCTTCACGGCCGAAATTGCCTGGCTGGCTACCCGCTCGACCAGATTTAACGCCTTGTAAAAGGGCAGTTAAAGTCGCTGCGATTTTCTTCGAATCACCGTTCTTCAAATGGTAAACGTAGATTTCGCCTTTGGAAGATGCGCCGCTAGATGGTACGTCCAACACGTCGATCATGTCTTTGATTCGGTCGAAGGCTTTATCGGACGAGATAATGATCAGCTTGTTGGTGCGCTCATCGGCGATCATTTTCTGTAGCGAGAAGTTCTCACCAGCTGCTGCACCCCGAGCTCTTGGCGGGCCGAAATCATCGTAGGGAGATCTTGGCCTGCTATTATCGTTTGATTTACCACCGGTGAAAATATCGTTCAGCTTTGTTTGAATCTGGACGGCGTCTGCGTGAACCAAATCAACAATATGGATGCGGTTGGCGGCGCCTGAGACGTCTACGCCAGCTAAAATCTTCATCACGCGTCGAATGTTGGATGAACCGTCAGTGATAACCAAGAAAGTTTCACCAACGACAATGACATCGCCGACTCTGGAGATTAAGCCTTTGACCAAGGATTGACCTACGTCTTTGGTTAGGTGCTTTAGATCATATAGATAGGTCACCATGCCTTCATCATTTGGCAACGTGGCTTTTTCATCGACCACAGGAATCGGCTGGCGGGGCGAATCAACGCGCTTGATAATTTTGTAATAATCGCCAGTCTTGAAAAGGCTCAGCTCGTTGGCTTCCAAAGTGGATTGGAATGCTTGCCATGCTTGATCCACAGTTATCGGCGTGCGACTGATAATCGAGATTTCTTGGGAAGGCTTAACACCGCTGGCAATAATAAAGTTACGGCAAGTTAAGCGGCTAACTTGATCCACTAAATCGGACAGCTTGGCTTTTTCCAGGTTCCACGGAAATTTGCCTTTGGGCCTGACGCACTTGGTGGGCACGACCTTAGCAATATCATTGTTATTAGCGTTTCTTTGTGCGGACCTGGCCGGGCGTCCACTGTCCCTGCCCATAGGACGAGGCGGTGGCGGGATATCCTCACCACGGAGCGGCGCGATGGGCAGTTCATCGTCGGGAAGAGGACCAAATTGCTGTTGAGCGCTCACGGTTAGTGAGAAAAAAATCAGAGCTAAAAACCTGCACATATGTTTTTTCATCTTCATCATTATCTTGGGCGACCTTGAATAGCGATTTCGGTGGAGGTTGAGGTACCGCCACGTTTGTAGTCAATATTAAGTTGGCTCGCGGTTGAACGCATTTGATAAAGTTCCAGAGCTTTGTCTGGGCTGTTCAACTCGTAGCCGTTTATCTTGGTGATAATATCACCGTCTTGAAGGCCAACTTTCGCGTAAAGTGAGCCAGGTGCAATGTTAAACAGCTTAAATCCAACCGATTTACCGTCTTCAAATGCCGGGACAATACGAGCCTGCGTGGCCAATTGCGAGAGGTTACCCATGGTGGCGTCAAAGTCTTTGGCTTCAATTTCAAATTTATTTTGGCCTACTTTTCGTAAAGTTGAGCCGAGATTGTCCGAACTGGTTGGCGGCGCGAATATCTTTCGGCTTGGGGCCACCGGCACAAAGCCGTCATGTAGCGCAAGATACTCATAACGCCGCGCATTTTCGTTGAAAATAATCACGCGGTCTTCTTCAATTCGCTTAATGGTCGCAGCATCCAGTAATCGATTGCAAGGGGCGAGCGGCGCTGCCACGGAAGGTCCCAAAATATCGATAAACAGCGGATCCATCGGCGCGCTATCGGTTGGGCATTCGTTGACAGAATACGACTGGACGTTGCCGCCAGCTTCAATGGACGCCAAGGAGTATTGAGGGAAAATAAATACGGCGGTTGCGATTAACCTGGCACCCAAAGTCGTAGGCACTGCATCCTCCCAATTACCACTGCTTTCAACGTCGTTAAGCTCAAGAAGAGAAATAGCTTCACGTTTAGAGCCAAACATATTGCGGTTAGCAGCACTCGCAAAATCGCGTTTTTCGCGAGTTGGTCCCAGAGCTAAAGGCTTTACTTTTGGTTTAGCAGCGACATCTGCCGATAACGACTTGGAAATCCGATGACCTACCCAAAGATTCACCGTGCTTGCCGTTAAATAAGCACAGACGGCTAAAAAGCCAAGCCGCGCCATCCAGAATCGCCCTTTGAATCGCCACTGCATCGTGGTTGGCTTTCTATGTCTGACTGCCTAAAAAGTCCAGCAATTAATAAGCAGAACTTGCCCTGACGGGTAAATCCAGTCCCGACTCCTCGCCCAGTTTAAACCTTCTTAGAGCAGCCCTGGCAATCATCACAGCATTATCCGTGCAATGCTTTTTTTCAGGCAAATAGACATGAAAGCCCTCGGCGCGCAAGATTTCAGCGTCCGCCCGAATGCGAGAGTTCGCAGCGACACCACCGCCAATCACCAATTTATCAACATTATGGCGCTGCAAAGCGATTTTGGCCTTCGCAAGCAGCGTTTGAGATATGGTACTTTGCAAGCTAGCGCAAAAGTCTTTCTTCTCCTGCTCATTCAATGCCAGCTTTTCAATCATCAATTTAGCCGCGGTCTTTAAGCCCGAAAAAGAATACTCAAGCGATTCTTTAGATCTAAAAGCAATCGGGAAAGCATAACGTTGTGCATCACCTTCCTGTGCTAATGCATCTATTTCTTTGCCGGCGGGATAAGGCAAGCCCAGCATACGACCAATCTTATCAAACGCCTCACCAGCGGCGTCATCGCGTGTTTGCCCTAGTGTGGTGATATGATACGCCTCATCCACCAGATAAATAGCCGAGTGACCGCCCGAGACAATTAGCCCAATAAAAGGTGGCTTTGGGAAATCCGGCTCCCCAAACCCAGCAAGCAAATGACCTTCAATATGATGAATACCCAAAATCGGAATATCGATTGCCTGTGCAAATCCTTTGGCAAATTGCACGCCCACCAATAAAGAACCAATCAACCCAGGTCGGTTGGTGGCCGCAATAGCTTCGATTTGATTTGGCTGCAAAGCCGCCTGCTTCAAAGCAGCATCGACCATCAAAGCAATGCGCGCCAAGTGCTGGCGTGAAGCAAGTTCAGGCACAATGCCGCCGAAAGGCGAGTGCGGCTTTATCTGGGAGTGTATGACATCAGCCAACACATCTCCTTCAGAATTTAAAATCGCCACAGCACAATCATCACAACTGGATTCAATGGCTAATAAAAATTTGGGGTTCATTTGGAGGTGTTCATAGCTTGTTTAAGGTAAAGTGATAAGCATGAAAACAATTCTTGGTTTGGTAGCAATCCTATTGTCCGTAAACTGCTCGGATGCGCCTGCACCCTCCCCCATTCAAATCATCGACCAATATAATAGTTATCAAAAATGTAAGTATCAAAACTGTCTTAAGAGCGGACAGACCAGCTGCACCGACAATCAGATTTCCACCTACACCAGCGGCCAACTCAACGCGTTGACCAATGACTGCAACTATAATGATAAGACGAACCTACTGTCGGTCACGCAATGCCGCGCATTGGAATATTGCTCCGGCGGCCCAGTCTGCTCGGTGGTCCAGGTGTCAGGCAACTGCCAGACTGCATGGAAAGGTTTCACCAGTGCAGGCGGCCTTAGCGTAGATTCGAGCGAGCTGTTTTAAAGCGAAGCGCGTTGCCTTACCACTTCATATAGAAGCACCGTTAGCGCGTCTGCGGCGTTCAGACTCATATCTTTGCTCTGCATCGGGATTTGCAAAAGCTCATCGCAGTTGTCCATCACTTGCGGCCTAAGCCCTTTTTCTTCATTGCCCACGACCAAAGCCACTGGCTTGGTCAAATCGCATTTCCAAGTTGGCACTTTCGCCTTATCGCTGGTGCCGATAATCCATAGGCCGGCCTTTTTAAGACTTTCGAGCGCGCGATTCAGGTTGGTGACCTGAGCGACGGGTATGCGAGACAGTGCCCCAACGGCAGCTTTTTCAGCTGTGGCAGTCACTTCGGCCGCGCGATCTTTTGGGATAATCAGCGCCTGCGCGCCCATGGCGAAGGCTGCTCTGGCAGCTCTGCCTAGATTTCTGGGGTCTTCGATACTATCCAGAACCACACATAAGGTCGGCTCCATGGCAATCACATCGCTCAAATCCACATAGGGAAACGGGCGGACTTCTAAGGCGACGCCTTGATGCACAGCGTCTACGCCAAACTGGTCCTTGAACTTATTACGCGTCCAGGTTTCCACGGGAATTCTGGCAGCTTTAGCATCCGCCACCGCGCTATCTTTTTCCCCGCCTTCTTGAATGCATAGCTTAATGGCTCTGCTGGGTTGAAATTTGAGAATAGCGGAAACGGCATGCGTGCCGAAACTGAATGATTTCATGAAATTTTGCTCGATTTCTTTTTCTTTTTGGGGTCTTTATTTAATGAGGTTTTATTGGATACAACTTCCACTTTGAGGCCTTTCTTCTCAGCTGGAATCAATTTGATTTTGGCATGAATTTCCAAAGTTGAATCAGCTAAGAGCGCCTCCAAAAAGGAACGCCACTCTCTGGCAATGACTTGCAAGATATCCTGCTTGGTCTTGTCCGCTTGAGCCCAAATTGAATAGATGTCCATGGTTGCAGGGTTAACAGATTTTGTCCTAACATGCACTCATGTTCCATTCACTTGCACCTTGCCTGCTCTTGTCTCTACCAGACACCGTCATGCTCTTGGCCATGCACCAAGACGATAGCGCCATGGGATTTGTGCTGAACAGGCAGACGCAGCTCTCGTTTCATGAGCTGATGATGGATCTATCGATTACGCCTCAAATCCCCGACCGTAGGGTCTTATGGGGTGGGCCTGTTTCCAAAAACTCAGGCTTTCTTTTATATGAGCACGCAGCGGGTCAGCCTTTAGATGAAGGTCTTTATATTACCGATACGGTGTCGCTCTCGCCGTCCAAAAAGTTACTAGAACGTGCCGCTTTGGGCGAAGTCACAGGCAGGTTCGATCTAATTCTTGGCTATATGGGTTTTGGGCCGGGTCAGCTCGAACGCGAGCTTAAGCATGGCACTTATTTGCACACACCTTTTTTCGAAGACATAGCTTTTAAAACGCCCCTTTCGGAGCGGTTCAATCATGGCTTCAGCCAGATTGGCCTAACGCCCATCGCTTTTATGAACGTTCAGGGCGGCGCACAGGCATAAGTTTTTCGAAAGTGGTTTGAGAAGACTCGCGGCCCTGTTTCACCAGACGCATTAAGCTTAAACCGCGGTCGGCCTCTTCTAAATCAACAATATAGACAGCGTGCTTGGCGCGAGTAACGCCTACATATAATAGCCGTGGCAGTTCAGCGTCCGCCTTTTGGCGCTTTCTTTGCCGTACCAAATCGATGGGCGCTGGATATTTCTTCTTCTCGTCACTTGTCTGTGGGGCACATAGCGCTAACGGCCTGTTTTTATGCGTTACAGCAAGACCAACGGTTGGGTCAAATACGATGGCATCGGAATCACTCGGTGGCGTACTCGCCAAATCGGCTAAAATTACAACCGGAAACTCTAGGCCCTTTGATTGATGCAGCGTCATAATCTGTACCGCTTGTTCACTGCTGCCGAAAGCTTCCGCTAAGCCTTCCTTGGGAGGCCTGTCTAACTTGCTCCACAAATCTCGAATTTTGACATCGTAGTTTTCAAGCACATCTATTAATAGAGTCCTCAGCTTGAGAATATTAGGCAGTTGGCTTGCAGGCATAGCCACTGCGTATCCGCCATCGATTAGCAATCGATCGATGATTTCAGCCACTCTTAGCGTACCAAGTAAACCACGCAACTCATCAAAAATCGGGGGCATTGTCTGATGCTCCCAGTCAACCAATGCCGAATCGGGCAACTGACAAAAAGGCGAGCGCATTAAAATTAATTTGGGCAACGGCGCTGTCGGCTCAATCAAAAAATACAAAGCTGCGGCAAAATCGCAAATCTCTTGCCGGGAGTAAAAACCTTCCCCCCCGTAAACACGTGCGGGAATGTCCAAGGCATGTAGCTCTGCAGCCATGGGCCATGCCGTTTTGATGCGCCTGACCAGCACAACAATATCGCTGGGTTGGTAACTGCCAGACGCAATCAATCTCTGCACATCCTCGGCCCATTTTGCGCCCCAAATGGCGCCAGCTTCGCCATGATACTCGTGCATCGATTCAAGCATGTCTTCGTCGCCGAAATCGGGTAATGTTGCTTTGGCGAGCAAATTCACAAGCTCAATCACCGCCCCGCCCGAGCGCCTAGAAAGCGTTAAACTTTCGCGAGTGCCCGATACGCGATCAAAAACACTGGCATCAGCCCCTCTAAATCCATAGATGCTTTGCTTAGGATCACCCACGATAAATAGCTCAGCTTGCCTAGTTAACAATCTCACCAACTGCTCTTGGATGGGGCTGGTATCTTGATATTCGTCGACCAGTACAAACTTGAACTTGCTATCGGTGCGCGTCAAAATACGTTTGGACAAGACCAACAAATCGCCAAAACCAAACACGCGATTAGCCATTTTATGCTCGTCCATGCGCTCAGCATAATCAGCCAGCAAGCCTCGAATCGCCTCAGCATCCGGTCTAGTATATTGTCCGCATAACGCAGCGCCGAGCTTCAAAACAGAATCGATTAAAGCGCCACGCAGAGCGGTGTCGCCAAAGCGACCGGCAAGCCTGGCCCGCATATCTCTAAAAGCTACGCTAAAAGCGGGCTCACTGCTCATATCGATGGCGGTAAATACGTCTAGGTCAGACAAGAAGCCTACGAGTTTTTCACGTGCGCCATCGCTTAACTTCGAATTCCAAAACGCTTCGTAGTTTTGCCTGATTTCGCCGAGACAGCTTTTAATATCGATGTCACCGGCGATGCCCGCGAGACCACAATCCATCGGCTCTAGACCCTGCTCTCTTATGTCAGGCAAGAGCGATACCAGCGTATCAGCCAAGCCTTTAGAATCGCCAAAGCCTCTGATCTGAAAGCGTGCGATTAAACGACCAATATCGCTTCGGCCGCTTTCGAGCTTTGAAAGAATCACTTGTTCAGCAATGGTGAAACATAGCTTTTCATCGTCAATCGGCGACAGCAACTCGAACTCGCCGATATCATCACCCACAATCTGTGCGCACAGTGCATGAAAAGTACAAATAGGCGCAGAGAGTAAACCTCTGGGGGATATCCCCAGCTCTTGGACCTTAGAAATAACGCGAGCGCGCATTTCTGCCGCTGCTTTTTGCGTGAAGGTGATGGCCAATATCTCGTAAGGTCGATGCTTTTTTAGGCACTCGATATAAGCCTGAACCAGCGTATAGGTTTTACCCGTTCCTGCACCAGCAATGACAACGCGCCCTGAATCTGTCATCTGGCAACCAATATCACCCCGGCCAAAGCAATCGCAGCGCCTACCAATTTAGTCATTGTTAATGGCATGCCGTCCACGACAACATCCCAGACCAAGGACGTCACCACCTGCGCGGTTACGAACGAAATAAACACGGCCAAGGCGCCAATCTGGTTCATGCAAACCGGGATGCCAAAGATAACCGAAAAGCCGAACAGGCCTGGGAAAATATACCACCACTTAAATTGAAACGGCGTACCATTTCCCGCGATAAACCCGCCAACGCGCTCGGGGAAATTCTGCGCGAAGGCAAGCAGCGCGCCGACGGTCAGTAAAATAACAAACGCATTGATTAACAAAACCATGGCAATACCAAATTGCTGGCTGAGTTGTTTATTTAAGGTATTTTGGAGAACACTCATTACACCTATGGCAATAGGCGCTAAGAAATAGAAGGACATGCCAACTACTTAGGGAAACAGCGCACGCGCTGCAACCCCTTTGTCACTAGTTATAGGTCAGATACGCTCAAATCTACCCAGCCGTTTGGTTGCAACACGTGAAAAACCATTTTGTCATCACGATTTGCATAAATACGAACCTTATCGCCCACTTTCATCTTGGAATTTTGTCCTTGAGAACCGGTCCATCCGCGCGGCCTTTGGGCAACTTTCCAATAGGTGGCAGTCACTTCTTTAGGCATATCGCGTCCAACCAAATCAGTCTTTACCACTTTGGTAACCTGAATTTTGGCATAATAATGCGTGTCTTCGAATTCTTCATCTCGCATCGAACCCACTGATTCCGTCTCGATTTTGAGCACTTTCCCTTCAAAAATCGAGTTAGCAAACGACGCCCGCATATTTTCATTCATTGGCGGCACAGCTGCAAACGCGGCACCAGTGATGAGCAGGGAACTTAATATTGTTTTTAACATAAACGATCCTCCTAAGAGCCTTCAACCTTTGGAAGGTGTCTGCTATTCTTTAAATTATAATGACCCCTGACATGCTCATCAAACGATACAGCCGAGGCTTTTTCCCTTGGCCGACTGGTGATGAACCCATCCGATGGTACAATCCCAACCCACGCTTCGTACTGGCTTTCGCCAACTTTCACATTGGCAAGTCTTTGAAAAAGGCGATTCAGATTTCTGCCCTAAACATTCGAATGGACACTTGCTTCAGCGATGTTATTCATGCGTGCTCAAGTGAGCAAAGGCCGGAGCAAGACGGCACCTGGATACGTGACGATATTATTAAAGCTTACACGCAGCTGCACGAAAAAGGCTTTGCCCACAGCATCGAAGCATTTCGTGGAGACCATTTGGTCGGCGGCCTATACGGCGTATCGTTGGGCGGTGTCTTTTTCGGCGAATCAATGTTTGCTCATGAAGGCGACGCTTCGAAAATCGCCTTTGTCAAGCTGGTGCATCAACTGCAGCGTTGGGACTTTGACTTTATCGATTGCCAGGCCTATACCGAACACCTGGCTCGCTTTGGAGCCACATTCTGGCCACGAGAAGCGTTTTTAAAAGAACTGTCGAGCTCTTTAGACAAACCCACTCGCATTGGCCCCTGGAGATTTGATTCATGACATTTAAACTACCTGAACTTCCCTATTCCAAAGATGCATTAGCCCCCCATATTTCGAGCGAAACGCTAGATTACCACCACGGTAAGCATCACCAAACATACGTTACCAATTTAAATAATCTTACTGAAGGCACTGAGCTTGCGAACAAAAGCTTAGAAGAGTTGATCAAAACTCAAAGTGGCGGCATTTTTAACAATGCAGCTCAGGTCTGGAATCATACGTTCTATTGGCACAGCATGGCGCCCAAAGCCGGCGGCGAGCCTCAAGGCAAAATTGGCGCACAAATTGCTGCAGATTTTGGTTCTTTCGAAGCTTTCAAAGAACAGTTTAATAAAGCTGCTACAGGTCAATTTGGCTCAGGCTGGGCCTGGCTCGTTCAAGACGCTTCAGGCAAGCTTGCTATCGAAGCAACTTCTAACGCTGGTTGCCCAATCAAAGTCGGCAAAAAGCCGATTTTAACCTGCGATGTTTGGGAACACGCCTATTACATTGATTATCGAAACGCGCGCGCCAAATACGTCGAAGCTTGGTGGCAGCTGGTGAACTGGGATTTCGCTAACAGCAACTTGGCTTAATCACCAACCATGGAAGAAGTTTGTGATCGCGTGGCCGATCGTTTTACCGACATCTTTAGCAGCATCGTAAACCGCATCCGCCCCGCCTTTAAAGACTTCTTTTAGACCTTTGCCCACTTCACCTTTGGCGAAATCGGAACCAACTTCAGAGGCGACGCCACCCAACTCATCGGCAACACTTAACACCGGCGCAACAATGGTATCCGCGTAATCCGTGCCTAGTTCACCGATGCCCTCTCCGATTCCTTCCAAGGTTTTTACGCCCCCGGCGTCAATATTTTTGACTGCGTTATCAGCAAAATAAGTTTGCGCGCCGCCCATCAATGTATTCAAGCTGCCGCTTACATTGCTGACCATGTCAGCGGTTGAGGATAGAGCATCTGAACCAAGCTCCCCTGCACGCCCCAACATATTAACAAAATTATGATTTCCTGTTCCGTAAATCGCGGCGAAATCTTGGCCCATTGCCAAAAAGTTAACGTTGCCAGACAGCTGAACATACCCACCAACGCCCAACGCGGCACCAATTCCTAAATCAAAGTGAACGCCGCCTGGCCCGATAGCTAGGTTACCGTTTAATTTCGCGCCCACGCCGGCCCAACCTTGTGCCATAGCAAAGCCACCTTGGCCTAAAACGTTTGCAGACACTTGGCCTGATGCTTGCGCGCCAGCGAATGCACCGGCATTGGCCCCAGCATGGAGCCCGTGAGTGCCTACTGCCAAGCCACCGTGTGCATCGCCTTGAACACCGACGGCAGCTTGTTCCTGTGCACCTCCGGTTGCCAACGCGTTGTTACTATTCACAGAAAAATTCTGCCCACCAATACTGGTGTCACCGCCGGCATAGTTCAATGCATATTGCTCATCGAAAACGTCTGCGCGTGCTTGTCCACCATACATCGCTTGCATACCCAGGCCTGCGCCAGTACCACCCCCGTAGACCATGTTGAAGGTTCGAGCTTCGGCATTGAATAGATTCATGCCCCCCGTCACGGAAATATTATGATCATTAAGACCAGTGCCGCCGCTTTCCAGCACCAATGGATTTGACGCAGAGAAATTCGCGAATGATTTGTAGTGTGCCGAGGCCTGTTGCAACGTCGCGCCTAAACCCCAAAAGCCAGGACCCGATGGATCCTCAGCAGCACCTTGGCCTTTACCGATTGTTTCGCCCGAGTCGTTTTTTATATCCGGAGCGTCACCGGTAAAGGTATCACGCTTGATATCCATCCCATCTCGGCTAGAACGCCAGGCTTCGTGCGGATTAGCTTTTCCATCAGCGGTTAGAGGTTCGCTGACGCGTACGTCCTGCTTTCTTGCTTCCAAAGCCTGACCTCTTTCAAGCATCGCATGTTGCAGCTGGCCATCAATATCTTCAATTTTTTTTGGATCGCTTTCTCTGCTTCTTTGCTGCTGCAGACTCTCGATTTGCTCATCAAGTTGTTTGACCGCGTTCGAGCTGCCTTCGATCTTGGTGTGGTAGAGGGCTGGGTGTTTTCCGCCGCGGTATTTGGCATTGATTTCGTTCATGCCATCGGTATTGAACATAATACCGGATAGGCCAGACAGGACATTGTTTTGCCACCAATTGCTGCTGCCGCCTATATGGTCCGAAATCCAATTGGCCGCGTAGGTTTGGAAGTTCGACATGACAGCGTTGGCACTATAGCTTAATTCTTGGCGAAATTGCGCTGGGCCAGCGGTGTCTTGGTAGGCTTGTTCGTAGGCGGCTTGATAAGGCGCGAACTCCCCAAATAGCTGCTGCGCTTGATTGATGTTGCCGCTCGCCCAGGCGTATTGAGCCATGCGATAATAGATCGATGGATCTTGCTGCAAAATGGAAGGGTGCGCATCAACAGCGTCTTGCAGAATTTGGATGGCGCGGCTGGGATTGCCTTGTGTTTGATCAGGTGGGTACATTGCCATAGACGCTTGGTCTTGGGCCATGGGCGCGTAGACAATGGATAAATCCTGATATTTACTGAGATCGGGAAAGCGCGTTAAGATGCCTTGCAAAGTGTCAACCGCTGCAGCGGGGTCTGGCGCAACCCCACCCTCTTGAGGCTGAGAAAGATTTTGCGCTTCCTTTAGAGCTGCGACGATTTGAGGCCACTGGTTCTTCTGGAAGTCGACTTGACCTCGCAACTGGTCGATGGTGCTTTGCAATTGCGGCGCCAGGGCGGGGTCATCTTTTGCGGCTTGCGTATACCATTGAAGCATGCCCTCGACGTCGTTCTTTTTCTGTGCAGCATCGGCTTTATCTAGATCAACCTGGCCTTTTAGTTGTGGGATATAATTTTGGAGCTGCGTTATGGTCGACTTAAGGCCTGGAACCAATGCTGGGTCTAATTTACCGGCTGATTGATATGACGCTAGCGCAGACTCATAGGCCTCCAAGGCGACCTCGTAGTTAGGACTTTTGCCTTGCGTTGCATCTTGCGCCTTTGTTAAGGCTTCTTGCCCGGCGTTTAGATCCATCTGCGCTTGGATTTGCGCTGGCGTGTATTGATTGCCAGAAATTGCGTTTGAACCACCAACTGGATTAACCATATGTGCTAGATTACAATAGATGCGCGCTGAAATTAAAAATTTGAAGGCTGCTTTAGAAAGTGCAGATTTGAAAATGGCTTCAGAGCTGATTGAGAAAGCAGAATCGCAGCTACAAAACTATCCCATATTAATCGCGTTGGAAGGCGTTTATTATGCTCAAAGGGGCTTTTTCGAGGAAGCGCTCAGCGCTCTGGCCATTGCTTCTCAGGCGTTGCCGCGAGATCCAGGTATTTACTACAACATGGCGATAATTCTGCGGACAACTGGCAGATTGGTTGCCGCGGAAGAAGCCATCCATAAAGCGCTGCGTTTTAGCCCTTTAAGCCCGCTGGTACTATTTGAACTCGCGCAAATACAAACGGCAAAGGGTAGCCACGGCGAAGCGATAATGACTTTGCTCAAATGCATTCAAAATGCCAATTTATTTTTTCCCGCATATATTGCTTTAACACAATATTTATTACTCGATAACCAACCGAAACTGGCGGTTAAACTTTACGAAACGGCTGTAGAAGGCGCTCCAAGCGAACAATTTTTCAAAGATCGCCTGCAAGAATTGAAGGGCTTGTAAAGCCAGCGGTTTTGTGGTCGAGTGGGGACTTGTGGGACAAAAATGCCAACGCGTCGTTCTCGTCGTAAGAGATTCCATGACGAGCAGCAGACTTGCTCAGACCATGAGCCAAGAAGGGCTCGATATTGTCACATGCGAAGAGCCTGAAGCAGCCCTGGCCTTGCTCTCGCAAGGACCGTTCGATATTTTGGTCGTCGACCTGCCGCTGGGTTTGTCCCTGGTGCACCATATTTCCACCAACTATCCTGAAACCATCCTGGTAGGCTTAGCGGAAGGCTGCGATCAACAGATTATTGAGCAAGCTGAAAAAGTTGGCGTGCAGATCATATTAGAGCAGCTGGACCTAGACACCGTTCAAGATTCTAGCAAACCAGGGCTCGTCAGACACTTTGAACGCCTGGAAGATTTCATCGCCAAAAACCAAGTAGCAGCGCTTTTGCAGCCTATTATTAATCTAAACCGGCCGAATGAAGTTTTGGGCCTAGAAAGTCTGGCGAGGCCGCCAAGGCATTTGCCGCTTTGGGATCCGGAAACTTTATTTGCCTACGCAGCCTGCAAAGAACATTTGCTTGAAACGGATCTTTTTTGCCTGAAGTCTGCTTTCAAAGAGGCGAAGCTCGTACCGGGCTTACAAAAGTTATTTGTTAACTTAAGACCCCGCTCGGTAACGCATCCTCAATTTGTTGAAAAGATTTTAGATCTCAGTGAGAGCTCAGGATTAAAGGCCAATCAGCTGGTTTTTGAATTGACCGAGCAGCAAAGCATTTTAAACATTAAGCTCTTTTTAGAAAATCTGGACCATTTAAGAAATCTCGGTTTTGAAATCGCACTCGATGATTTTGGAACTGGGTTTGCGAATCTTCAATGGTTGTACGACCTAAAGCCCAATTATCTGAAGATTGCTGGCGTGTTCTGTCGCAATCTTGAATCAGATAAAACTAAACAAGTTTTATTGGCAGCGACGACAGAAATTGCACATAAGCTACAAATCCCAACGGTGCTAGAAAATATCGAAACGCAGGCCGAATTTGAAGCAGCCAGAGATATTGGCATCGATTACGGACAGGGGTATTACTTCTGTAAGCCAGCATCAGCGCACGATTTGCTAAAACAGCCTTGGCTTGTTAAAGCGTAAGGACCATGCGCTTAATTCCAGCCTTCGCACTCATATTCTTCACAGGGTGCCATGCTCATCACCCACTGAGGTCTCTAGAGCATGAACTTAAAACCCATGAGCTCAAAACCTTTAAGCGAACCAGTGGACAAGAACGTTGGGAGCTTCAAGACGACCCCAATTGGGACCGAGATCGCATTCTAAAGAGCCTGACTGAACTTGGACTTAAAGACGCGACCTTCCCCCAAAAGCGCTTTTATACAAGCGCCGTGATGCTCGGCGCCACTGCCCCAAAAATGCAAGAGCGCGTTAATTATCTCATTCGCATTTGGAATGAAGGAACCAGATTTGAAAAAGTGGTTTTCCTAACAGGAGATCGGGATTTTGGCGAAATCGATCAGCCTTTTTCCAGGGCGGACGGAAGCAACGAAACCCAGCTGCTGCGGCACATATGGGCGCACACGCCCAAGCCGGTTGGCCTAGATAGCCTGCCTGAGCTTTGGGTAGATGCGCCAAAAATTAGACACGCGGATGGCTTACTGGGCAGGCCGACCACTGTTTCGACCATCGAAGCGTGGAAGAAGATGGAAAACTTAGCCGGTGAAGACTTGCTGGCATTTTCCAATCAACCCACGGTGGATTACCAAGAATGCGCTTTAATGAATTATTTGCCAAAAGGGGTCAAGGTTGAGACCATCGGGCCGAAAGCAAACGCTGATCTGCCAATCGCCATTTATCTGGACGCCTTGGCAGGATCCTTGACACATTGTCCGCCGGGCTCACCTTTTCAACAAAGAATTGGGTCAGGTAGCGACTTGCAGCTCGGGCATTTCGGAAGCGAATTCTAAAACAGGCTCAGCGCCTTCACGAATCAGCTCTTCCGTAATGGTGCAAGCCTGGATACCATCCAAGAAAGGCACTTGGTACATGACATCGAGCATCACGTCTTCTAGCACCGCACGCAAACCACGAGCGCCGGTTTTGCGGAGCACCGCTTTGTGAGCGACTGCTCTGAGCGCACCTTCGGTAAAGTGCAAATCGACGCCTTCCATGGCGAAGAGCTTTTGATATTGTTTGACCAATGCATTTTTTGGCTTTTGCAAAATTTCTAATAAATCGGCTTCGGATATTTCGGAAAGCGCACTTACCACCGGTAGGCGGCCCACGAATTCGGGAATTAGGCCAAAGAGAATCAGATCTTCGGTCGTTACTTCCTTAAGAGCATCCGGCCCGGTATGAGGCGGCTTAGATTCAAATCCGATTTGCTGACGGCCAATGCGCTTTTTAATAATTCCGTCCAATCCGGAGAAAGCACCGCCACAAATGAACAAGATGTTCTTGGTATCCACTTGCAAGCTGGAATCGGACTGGCCGAAACGCTTCGCACCTTTGGAGGAGAGAGAAATTTTGCTGCCTTCGATTAATTTCAGCAAAGCTTGCTGCACGCCTTCGCCGGAAACATCGCGCACTGCCATGCGACCTTCGCTTTTGCGGGAGATTTTGTCTACTTCATCAATATAGACAATGCCTTTTTGGGCTTTGGCAATATCGCCATCTGCGGCAGAAATGAGATGTAAAAGGATATTTTCGACATCTTCGCCCACATAGCCAGCTTCTGTGAGAGTAGTCGCATCGGCTACGCAAAAAGGAACTTTGAGCATGCGCGCTAGGCTTTGTGCCAAAAGGGTCTTGCCTGTTCCGGTCGGACCCAGCAGCAAGATATTACTCTTTTGAAGCTCAACCGAATTAGACTCTGACTGATAATTAACGCGCTTATAATGATTATAAACCGCCACAGACAAAACTTTTTTTGCGTCTTCTTGGCCAATCACATAGGAGTCTAAAAATGTTTTGATTTCCTTAGGGGGCGGCAGAGGAATTTGATCTATTTGTGCTGGTTTCGCGTCTTCATGCATAATGCCATCGCATAGGACCACGCATTCATTACATATATAGACAGCAGGGCCGGCTATGAGTTTTTTCACCTCTCGCTGCGTTTTCCCGCAAAAAGAGCAGGTAAGCAGATTGATTTTTTGGCGTTTGCTCATCAGTATTTGATTATGCATATTCTCAACCTGGATGCAAATGCCTCACTTGTGCCTACCTTGGAGGCAAAAAGTGCATTAATCCAAAGCTTAACGATGGATGCAAACCCGTCCTCGCCCCATGTCCTGGGCAGAAATGCCAGGCGTCTGCTCGATATCGCACGTGCTCATGTCGCCATTGCGATGGGGGGCAAAGAAAAGGAGATATTTTTTACTTCTGGCGCGAGTGAGGGCAATCGTTGGTTAGTTGACGCCGCAATTGCCACGGGCAATCTTAAAGTATGGAGCACGAGCTTAGAGCATCCTTCCCTGGCAAAGCCTTTAGCCAGAGCCATCGAAAATGGTCAATTAATTAAAGCCCAAAGCATCGTAGAAGCCGATTTGGTTTTCGCGACCGCTGCACATAACGAAACCGGCTTAATCACCGATTGGGACATGATTCTAAATCAGGCCTCGCCAAATGCGATTTTAGTAGCGGATATTTCGCAAACCTTGGGCCGCTTATCGCCGTTGCCCAAGAGGGTCGATGCGATGGTGGCGTCAGCGCATAAAATTGGTGGTTATCCAGGATCTGGCGCGGTGCTGCTCAGAGGTAATGCTAAACGGTTAAAAGCCCCCTGGACCGGTGGTGGCCAAGAAGGAAATTTGCGCCCTGGCACAGAGGCAGTGCCCCTAATTTGTGCCTTTGGAGCGGCGGCAGCTGAAATCGAAGCAATGCGTGAGGCAAATAACCAACTTGAGCCTTTGCGAGATTATCTAGAAACCACTTTGCTGGCAGCTTGGCCCTTTGCATGCCGAACGCCTAAGAGCGGTCCACGCATACAAAACACATCGGCTATTACACTAAAAGGCGTTAATGGCGATGCGTTAAGAATTTCAATCGACGCCGCAGGCGTATGCGTTGGTTTTGGATCCGCATGCAGCGCGCTGGCACCTGAGCCAAGCCCGGCGCTGTTATCGATGGGCCTCACTGCCGAAGAAGCACGCTCAACCATCCGCTTTTCCCTAAATCCAGGCACAGACATGAAAATAATAGAAGAAGCCATTGAGCGTCTCATAAAGCTTGATCATCGTTGACTTTGATTGGGGCTTTCCTTTAGGCTTGCGCGCATGGCGACGCCGAGTAAGAAAAAGCGCTCTCTTTACATCCCTGAAAACCTATTGGCTGAAATGCAGTTAGAAGCCAGTCGCCAAGACCGAAGTTTGTCGTGGATGGTCCAGCAGGCTTGGAAGATCGCACGTGAGGACATTAAAAAGCTCCCCTCCGTCACGGATGTTTTTGAAGTTAAAGACCGAGCTCGGCTTTCCGGGCTTCAGCTGTAGGCAGTGGGTCTTGCTTTTGGGTAATATTCGCACACTGCGAAGCTTTCTCAGCGTTAATCTTAATCCAAGGCTTCATTTCGGCCGGGATCGATGCTTCATCATAAATCGCATTCACCGGGCACTCAGGCTCGCAGGCACCGCAATCGATACATTCGTCGGGATTGATGTAAAGCTGCCCTTCATCACCATAGAAACAGTCCACAGGACAAACGGAAACACAATCCGTAAAACGGCAACGCTGACAATTTTCAGTTACTACAAAGGCCATACAACCGCTCTCCTTAACTTACTTGCGCAGGCGTAACAAGAGCGATTCGCCATGCCCTGGGCCTAAAATCACTTTTAGCTTTTCTTCATACACAAACGATGCTTCGGTCGGGATGTGCGGCACATGGTGGCAGGAGCGGCAATGGCTCTCCGGGACGGCGCGTCTTATTTTTGTTCTATCACCCGCTTTCACGTGGAGACTTCCCGGGCCATGGCAGGATTCGCATTGAACATTTTTGAAAGGGTCAACATCTTTGGCTTTGCAATATCCGCCCGGCTCCATAAAGCCAGCACTATGGCAACCGATACAGTTTCTATCCAAGGTTTTATTGGCATCTTGCAAAGTTTTCCAAGCGATCGAGTGACCGCTGAGTCGGTCGATCATTTTGCCAGCTTGGTTTTTCGCTTTAACCTTAACGACGGCTTTTTGCCAAAATTCGTAAGCCGGCGCGTGGCAAGTTTTGCAACTTTCGGCGCCTACATACACGGGCTGTCCTGGGATGGGTTTAGGACAATCGATCTGACCCTCGCAGGCGTTTAATCTCTCGGGTAATTTCTTTTCATATGCCAACACCATCGCGGTGATTTCAGGGTCAGGCTTAATGTTTCTATTAATGGTGATGGAGCTAAATCGCATGTGTGGGCCGGGCAATGGCGTGTCTTTAATGCTGCCCAAAGCTTTTAGCTCGCTTTGTGCCGAGTCAATTCGTGCGGTCACAAATCCACTCGGCGGTTTGGCTTTCAAAGCATCGATGCGCTTTTTAATAATTTCGATTTCGGCCACTCGTTTGAAACTACGGGTGTCTAGCTCTAAAGGCCCAGATTTTTGTTGATCGGTGTTAAAAAATTCTAGCTTGCCGAGATATTGGCCTTGAGAGCCTGCGGAAAATACCCACAGGCCGTTTGCAAGTTGAAACGGGTTTAACAGGGCGTCGGCGGTAGCACCACCCCAGATGAGTAGATCGGGCTTTGCTAATTTCAAAGTCTCCAATTGCGTTTTGGGGACCGCAGAAAGGGCGATTTTAACTTTGCCCATTTGAAAATAGGAGACACCTGAGCCGTCGGAAGCAGTTTCTTGGATGCCGAGCCTTTTGAGCGTTGTCAGCAGTACCTCTTTTTTATCTGGATCTTCGCAACCAGAGTGGTGATTCGGATCTAAGAGTCGTTCACCGACATCCAAGAAAGTGGCACCGGGTGTTTCTTTCACCACAGCCGCTAGGCGATCGATGCCTCCTAAGGGGTCCATCGTGCAGCCGCAGGGGGCGATGGTGCCCTGCAGACGCGTCGTAAAAAATAAAGTTTCTGGTTTTGTGGCGCATTGGCAGGCGCTGAGCATGAAGCAAAGCGCCAGAAGATGGATACTAGTGGCCTTGGGAGCCGTCTTTATCATCGAAACGCCGATTGAGCAGCTCTGCTGCCAAAGGCAAATCGAATTCGAGGTCCATCGCCGCGCGGTGGCTTTGATAGCCGCAATAGATACAAGAAAAATATTCATCTCCACTATAAGACCTAGCCAAAACGACACCCATGCTGTGACACTTAGGGCACTCTCCTCGCACGCGTTGCCGCTTTTGAGGGCCACCTGCTAAAGGCTCAACCTTTTGTTTTACAGGTAAGACCTTAGTAGATACCACTTTTGCTTTCTCTTTGGACTCATTTTTTTTCTCGCCGCCCTGCTTAAGCTGCATGCGATATTGATGAATCACTTGCCCGATGCCGTGGGAGAGCTCTTCTTTTGCCGCATTTTCCCATAGCTCATGAAGTTGAGACAGGATCAGTTCCCTTGCCGTTCCTTTTTTATTATCGGGGCCAGATTTCGACTGGATCCTGAATCTATCCAATACCGATAGAAGGATACTTTCTGACCTTTCTGTGTGAGGGGCGCCGAGCAGTTGGAGAAGTTCTTGTAATAGCGTATCTCTTGCGGTTGCCATGACACTCCAACGCTTTGCCTATCGCGTTTCATCCTGCTATGCCGCTTTTTATGCAGAGCGCAGAAATTCGTCAAAAATTCTTGGACTTTTTTAAGAGCAAAAACCACGAAGTGGTCCCAAGTAGCCCGTTAATTCCTCACGATGACCCAACGCTGCTCTTCGTTACCGCTGGCATGGTTCAATTCAAAGATCTGTTCACGGGCAAAGAAACCAGATCTTACAAGCGCGCCACCAGCAGTCAAAAATGCGTCAGAGCCGGCGGCAAACATAACGATTTAGAAAACGTCGGACGCACAGCCAGGCACCATACTTTCTTTGAGATGCTAGGCAATTTTTCTTTTGGCGATTACTTCAAACAAGATGCCTGCGCCTACGCCTGGGAATTCCTGACCCAAGTTCTGAAGATCGATACCTCAAAGCTATCCATTACCGTCTTCGGCGGCGAAGGCTCGCTCCCACCCGATACCGAAGCAGAAGAAATCTGGAAAAGCATCGGCGTATCCCCAGAACGCATCAGCCGAAAAGGCGCTGAAGACAACTTTTGGGCCATGGGCGATACTGGCCCTTGCGGCCCTTGCACCGAAATTCACTATGACCGCGGCACCGGCGAAGACGAAGGCGATCGGATCATGGAAATCTGGAACCTCGTCTTCATGCAATACGAGCGTAAAGCAGATGGCACGCTGGTGCCCCTACCCGCACCGAGCGTTGATACCGGCATGGGCCTGGAACGCGTCTGCATGGTTATGAACAGCCTGCAAAGTAATTATGAAACCGACCTACTCAAAGGCCTGGTCGATAAGTGTGCTTCACTATCTGGTAAGCCATATCGAGGTCTGGACACCGAAGATGATGTTTCCATGCGGGTTATCGCTGATCACTCACGGGCAACGGCGTTTTTAATCGCAGACGGCATTTTGCCAGGCAACGAAGGCAGAGGCTATGTCTTAAGAAGAATCATGCGCAGAGCAATTAGACATGGCGCTAGACTTGGATTCGATAAACCATTCTTTCACACCATTTGTCAGCAGGTGGTTAAGCAGTTCGAAGGCGTTTACCCTGAGCTAGCCAGAGCGTCTGCCTTGATTCAAAAAGTCGTCCTGCAAGAAGAAGAAGGTTTTAGAAGAACGCTGACGCGCGGCCTCGACCTATTTGAGCAAGCCGTCAGCAACTTGGAAGCAGGCGATAATCTAGACGGCGCCGTGATATTTAAACTTTACGAAACCTATGGCTTTCCAGCGGATTTAACCGCCGTCTTGGCCGAGGAAAAGCATTTAAAAATCGACTGGGCCGATTTTGACAAAGCGCAAAAGGCGCACGAGCAAGCCTCCGCAGGCGGGCTTGGACTCTCCGGCGTGGCAGATGTCTATAAAACCTTGGCAGAAAAACTAGGGGCGACCCGGTTTAGCGACACCGAAAAGATGACCGTTGAAGTAGCAGCCATTTTAGACGGCGAACTTATTTTCAAAGAAACGCCGTTTTACGCGGAGTCCGGCGGTCAAGTCGGCGACACCGGTATTTTGCTACATCAAGGCAAGCCAATCAAAGTCGGAGACACGAAAAAAATCGCTGGCCTGCATGTGCATCAAATCGGCGCACAAGCGACAGATTTTAAAATTGGCGACAAACTTGAAGCCATCATCGATTGGGATCGGCGCGCCAACATAAGGCGTCACCACTCCGTCACTCACCTGCTTCATGCAGCCTTACGCGCCCAATTTGGCGATCATTTAACTCAAAAAGGCTCCTTGGTAGCACCGGACCGTCTACGCTTTGACTTTTCGCATTTCGAAGCCATCACACCAGAGCAAGTCACGGCCCTCGAAAACCAAGTGAACGCTTGGATATTAGACAATAACCCAGTCCACGCGGAAGAAATGTCTCTCGATGACGCTAAAAAGAAAGGCGCTATGGCCCTGTTTGGCGAGAAGTACGGTAACAAAGTACGTGTCTTGGATATCGGGCCTCAGTCTATCGAACTCTGCGGCGGCACCCATGTGTCTCGCAGTGGTGATATCGGCTCGTTCAGAATCATCAGCGAAGGGCCGCTGGCTGCAGGGATCAGGCGCATCGAAGCTGTCGCTGGTAAAGCAGCGCTCGAATACGCTCAAAATGAGCATGCGCTATTGGCACAAGCGTCCAAAACTTTAGGCGTCGCGCCGCAAGGTTTGAGCGACAGGCTACAAACCTTGCAAGCCGAGTTAAAGGATACGCGTAAACAACTTGAACAACTGCATCACAAAGAATCTTCGCATAAAGCCTCCCTGTTGGTCTCTGAAGCTATAACCATCCAAGGCGTGAGAGTTATTGCCAAAAAGCTTGAAAATTTGGATCCGAAGATGCTGCAAAACTATGCGGATGGTTTAAGGGATCATTTAGGCTCAGGCATAGTTGTACTGGGGCTGCAGACGGCGCCTGACAAGTGCAATATTTTGGTGGCGATTACCAAGGACCTGGTGGGCAAATACCATGCAGGGAAATTGGTTGCGGCGCTTGCTGAGATTGTTGGGGGCAAAGGCGGTGGTAGGCCTGATTTCGCTCAGGCGGGCGGGACTAAGCCGGAGAAGCTGGATGAGGCGTTGAAGCAAATCGAAACGCTATTGTAAGGCTGGATCCCGGCTCAAGGCCGGGATCCAGGGCTTAGTAAATGTCTCTTTTCGAAGGCACAAACCCCTTCTCTTTCGTCATAAACCCAATCACATACGGAGACACCGGTGCCTGAGCCGTCTGCTGTGAGTAAAACTTCTGCGCACTCAACTCAAACCATCCTGGCGTTCCATCGGTTGCAAAATCCGCCTCGCCTAAAATATGTCCGCTCGCCACAAAGCGCTCATTCTCAAAATGGCCTCTCACAAAAAAGTGCCCCGCCATCTCTTGTTCAGCGAGTTCGAGCCGGCTATTTTCGATGGTATAAACTTGATTTTCACCCATTTGTTCCTCGCAGTTTTCTCTTGAAGCCATGATAAGCAAAATCACGACCGTCAACAAACCAATTTTCTTCATCGCCATTGCAATGACTATAACGCTCGTTCTATTTCGATGGCCCCAGCTTTGTCTAGCATTTTGGGTTGGACTTGGACTTGCGAGCTCCGGCTGTGCCTTGCAAGCCCTGTTCGCAAACCCCTTGGCCGATCCCTATGTCATCGGTGTCTCAGGGAGCGCGGCTTTATTTGGCAGCCTGGCGATGATTTTGTTTGGGTTCGATAACCCATTGTATGTCGCTTTGTTTGCTGTGGCGGGATCACTGGTGGTCTGTATCGCATTTGCGTCCATCACCAGCAGCGAGTCTATGTTGCTGGCTGGGCTTTTGGTTAATGCCTTTGCAAGCGCTTTAATTAGTCTGGTCAAGATTCTGCTGCCGGCAGACAAAACCCAGTCTTTGCTCTTTTGGCTCTTGGGCAGCATCCCCAAGGTGCCGTTGTTCACTTTTTGGCTTACGGGCGCGGGTATTTTATCAGGTACCTTCATGTTGGTTCGAAAGTCCCGAGTGATCGAACTCCTGTCTTTGGGAGATGACGAGGCGATGAGGCTTGGGGTCAACCCGGCCTGGGAGAAACGCAGGATACATTTCGCCATCTCATTGATCGTTGGGGTGATCGTCGCTTTTTGCGGTTTTATTGGCTTTGTGGGACTTCTGGTGCCGCAGATCGCTCGGATGCTGATAGGCAACAACCAACAAAAGCTGATTCCAATTTCAGCACTCTCAGGCGGTGTACTCCTTCTTCTCTTTGAATCGACCTCGATGAATGTCGGTATTCCGACCGGGGTGCTGACTGCACTGGTGGGAACGCCGGTCTTTGGAATACTTGCCTATGCTACGCACCGAAAATCTATCCGTTCATATTAACAGGCGGTTACTATTCGAAAATCTGAACCTTAGCTTTGAGCCAGGGACCACTACTATAATAAAGGGCCCTAATGGCGTGGGCAAATCTACTTTGCTTAATTACCTGGCCGGAATTAGAACGCCTTCGCAAGGTTTCATCTACTTGGGCAGTCAGTCTGTCGCTGGCTTTGATCGGGTGGAACGCGCCAGACGCATTTCAAGCATCGGACAGTCAGATACCGCTCTTGGCGACACACTAGCGCTGGATCGAATCTCACATGGCCTGGCAGGCCATCTTGAAGGCAACAAGCATCTTCATGAAATCGCGGATCGCTTGCAGATAGGCCACTTACTTACTAAGCGCCTTAAAACTTTGTCTGGTGGCGAGAGGAAACGTGTTCATATTGCGCGCTGTCTTATCAATAAACTGGCAGACGTTTACATTTTAGATGAGCCAGATGCGGGTTTAGATGCGAGCGGGCTCCAGATTTTAGCCCAGCTGTTAATGGGCTTGATGGCTGAAGGGAAAGCTGTAATCCTAACTCAGCACGGGGCACCATTGCCTCTAAGTGATGACAATTTAAAGACTATTTGTTTTTAGGCATGCCCTATTGACTCGGCGACAGCTTGCTTTAAACTGTACACATATGTTGTCCCTAAACCAAAAAATGTCCAACACCCGCCTCCTTATGGCGATTAAGCTTGGGCGCTTTTGGCTGGGTTGCATTTAACGACAAAGAAAAGTTTTGTTAAATAAACCCGGGCCAAACAGCCTGGGTTTTTTAGTTTCAGGAGTAGGAATTCGATATGAAAAAAACTTGGTTTTTATGCTTAACTTTAGGCTTCTCTGCATTTGGTCTTAACAATGCACGTCGAATTTCTAAAGCTGAATTTGAAGCGGCCATCAATTCTCCATGCGGCGTGGATCTGGTTGAAAGTCGCCGATATAGCTTGAGCAAGCCCAGCGCTCCAACCTGTCTTAGCAAAGGCTTAACCGAAGCGCTTGAAGTCGCACTTTTTTCAGATTTGGTGGTCTATCTTGGATTGGGTATCAAAGATCCTACAGAATTAGCGCTACAAACAAGTGCAGCGGTCCTTGGTTACACTGTTCGAGTAACCGGTAATGAATATTTTGACAATCGAAACACTGACCGAAACCCTTACCTGGGGGCGGCAATTGGTTGTCTCGGTGGCGCCGCCAAATATTCGGGGCGAAGTTTCATTAAGGGCGAGCTTTCGCCAGTAACACCTGTGCTCGGCTGTCTAGACGCAGGCGCTTATGAAGGTAGCTCCCATGTGAGAGGCGCCTGGCCCTTGGCAGAGTACATTGGTTTAGAAACGACGATTGGGCTTGCTCAATTGGCTACCAACGGAATCTTTGTCGTGATGAATATGGCCAGGCCATCCACAGACACGATCGCGAGCAAAATTAAAAGCGACGCCAAAGTGGGCGGACTAATTTGGCTAAGCATAAGGACGACGCTCAGCACTTACGAATACGTAAAAAAATCGATTTTAGGATAAAAAGGTAAAGATATGAAATACATCGTTAATACGGCATTTTTAGCATCAATCTCACTCGGTCTATGCGCTGGTTCTTATCCAACGCAAATGCTGGACAGACCCTTTACGTTGCCTCAGAATTCATTTGAATCTGGTGTCAAATTCAACAACGCGCAGGTCGGCGTTTTAAAAACCGACTATGGCATTACCGACGATTTTCAAATCGGCTTATCTTGGGGCGGCATGGCCACTCAGGAAGATATGAAGCCCGATATGAAAATGAACATCAACCTGGGCTACTTCCTATTCACCAGCCCTTACGCCTCCGGCATGTTGAATGCTTCAATGCCGTTCTATTTTGAAAGTGCGGTTACCCAAAGTGCTTCTTTTGCTCTGACAACTTCAGTGCCACTGATTCGCGGGCATTTAGGCATGCTACTTTTTTATGATGATTTGGTCGCTTTGGATTGGTCAAAGGGCTTTCACGCAAGTTTCAACCTTCCTGTAAGACTTAACTGGCAGGCGACTTCTCAACTTTATCTAAAGCTGGGAACGAGCGTCGCGAATCTGCGAACAACAGGCGAGCATGACCATCTATTTAATAAGACGCCTTTGGAGCTAAGCGCTTTATTTGCTGTCACGCCATTTGTGGACATCGTTGGCTCGGTCAGCTTTCCAAAACTGCAACAGCCAAACGATGTGGTTATGATGATTGGTTTCGATATCAGGGGCGGTAGCCTAGAGGGCTAAAGCCTAGTGAAAGTCCCTTTTCAAGGTCTGATAGGATATCGCCAACATTCCCCCGACAGCAACTACCGGGCTCGCAAACATTAAAAGGAACCCGGTTACCTCAGCCTTCTGGGAAAAGGCATAAATACTCCCGACCATACAGCCAGCTGCCAAAATCAGCACGCCAGCTGGCGAATTTTCCTGCCTGCGCTGGGCCCATGTGGGCGCAGCAAATAGTAAAATCACGATCATTAGGCAGCTAAGAGTTTTTCCTATCATTTGAAAGGGCCAACGAAGAAAGCCTCCTATCTATTTCAGCTACCTTTGGTTGATCGCCACTCATAGATTTTGTTACTCTTCCTAAAGGAGATAAACAAAGATGTTTAAAATCATACCAGCCCTACTTCTGTTAGCCGTCATGTCTTGCAGTTCCTCAAACGAAACACCACCTTGTAAAAGCAATGCCGACTGCACCGCCATAGCCACCCCTTTCTGCAATGTGTCCAGTGGGATATGCGAAGCCCAACTTTGCCAAGGCAACCCACTCTATTTCATGGCGGACAATAGCGGTCAAAGTTACGCTGTTGGCGCGGCTCCATTCGGGACTAATGCAGTAAGCCCAAACACATCCTATGCGAGCCTTGATCAAGAATGCAGCAATCAAGCAGCTAAGTTAGGCACTAACTTTAACAAACTAACCTGGAAAGCCATCGTTTTATTGCCTGAAAACGGAAACTATTCTGCAGAAGCTGTAGTTCGAAATAATATCTTCTGGAATAACCTCGCTAACGTCCCATCAGGTCAAGCTTCAAACGCTTACAACCCGGTCGATTGTACCAAAAGCAATCTGGTTAGATCTTCCGATAAAGGTGCCGTTCCTACGAATACCTACATGTGGTTTGGCTTCAACGACTCCAAAGCAACCGTATCAACAGCGTTACCATCAGATTTTTCTTGCAACTATTTTTCATCACCATCTTATTCAAACCAGGCCACCAATATTATCAATTTACCTGCAGCAAAGAATCTCGGTTTAGTTCAGGCCGCATCCACAGTTTGCAGCACCGCGGCAAATATCCTCTGCGCAGCACAATACTAAGATCCTAATCTGTCGATCGTAAGCATAGGTCGCAGAGAATCTGTGCTTCCTTGAGCAGTGGCTTCGATATACCAATCGTTGTCATCGCTTGAATCGCATAGGGTTTGATTAATTCTAAACTGATATTCTTCTTCGCGTTTAATACGTGTGTGTATGGGTAGCCTGCTGGCAGGTGTCCACGCAATGCGTTCATGGGTGGTGTAGAAGTCTTTTAGGGCGCCTTCATAATCGAAATCGGCGATTAGTTTTGCTTCTTCGTAGTTTTTATCTGCCAAAGCTTTAACCAGGCGCTGCATGAGCGCACGTATTTCGCTGGTGAAGGCCTTTTCATCAAATATCCATAACGGCCTTTGAATGTTGATGACTTCGGCTTGTTTTGGATTGAGAAGTTCGGTCCATTCAGCGAGCAAGCTGGAGTCTGTTTGGGTGATGAGAGTTTTAAGGGCAGCGCGTAGCTCTAAGACTGGCTCGGTCTGATATTGCTCCGGGACGCTTTGGGTTAGGGTTTTGTATGTTAGTGATAGATAGCGCAGCAAGATACCTTCGCTGCGTTCTAGGCCGTAGTCTTTAATATACTCGTTGAAGGAACAAAAGCTCTCCAGCATCTCTCGGGCGATGGATTTGGGCGCAATATTCGCATCGCCCACCCAGGGATGCTTATCTTCAAAGGCATTGAAGGTGTCGTAGATAAACTCACGCAGGGGTTTTGGATGCTCGACTTTTTCCAGCTCAGCCATGCGCTCTTCGTATTCTAAACCTTCGGCGCGCATCTCGGCCATTTTCAGGTTTTTAAGTTTATCGACTTGCCGCATCAAGATTACTTTGGGGCTTTCAACGATGGATTCTACCAAGCTTAAGACGTTCAGGGCATACTCAGGATCTTCGGGCTCAAGCAGGCTGAGTGCGTGAACCAGATACAGTGCGAGCGTGTGGTGCAGTGAGAAATCTTTTTGAAGCGTTTCGTTGACCATGAGTCTCAGGCCGGAGGTTCTGTTGCGGACTTTGGAAACCAGGCCAGCGTGGACTAGGGATTTCAGAAGCTGAGCGGCTGTTTTGCGTTGCTTGGACTTGGCTTTGGGTGTCTCATGATTTTTGTCGATTAGACGGACGAGTTCTTTATAGCCGGGGTTCGCGTTGCCGGTGTGCGCCTGCAACAGAATCATAATCATGCCGTGGGTGACTCTAAACTGTGAGACCAATGGCTCTGGGGGTTGGTCGATCAGGCGCTTAAAAGTTTTGTCGTCCCAGTGGATGTAGTTCATGGTGGGCGCTGGCTTTTTGACGATCTTTTTCTTGAGCTTGGGATCTGCCCCAAAGCGGCTTTCTTGGCGTTTGTTTTCGATAACATGTTCGGGTGCCTGGCAAACCACGCTGCCGGCCTCATCAAAACCTTTGCGCCCTGCTCTGCCAGCAATCTGCTTGAAATCACGGACGCTTAGAATACCAACTTTTTCGCCGTCGAATTTGCAGAGCTTGGTAAATAGCACCGTTCGAATGGGGATGTTGACACCCACACCCAAAGTGTCAGTGCCCATGATGATTTTTAACAGGCCCGTTTGAGCGAGCTTTTCAACCAACAGGCGATATTTAGGCAAGAGGCCAGCATGGTGGAGGCCGATACCGTGCGATAGAAATCGACGAATTTCTTTGCCGAAGGGCGTATCAAAGCGAAAGCCTTCGAAATAGGTTTCGATTTTCTTTTTCTCTTCTTTGGTGGAGATGTTCACGCTCATGGCGTTTTGCGCTTGCTCGCCGCATTCACGTTGCGTGAAATTCACAACATAAACCGGGTATTTCCCCGATGAAACGAGACCAGCCAAAGTTTCGTGCATGGGCGATTCAGAATAGGTGTAGTCCAGTGGCACCGGGCGGTCATTGCTAGAGACGACGGCTGCGGTTTTGCCGGTCAGATCTTCCAAAACGCTTTTGACAAAGCTGGTATCGCCTAAAGTTGCGGACATCAGCAAAAAAGTCGATTTAGACATGGTCAGCAAGGGGATTTGCCAAGCAATACCTCGTTCCTTGTCCGAGTAATAATGAAACTCATCCATGATGACATAGTCAACATCTGCATCGGCGCTCATGCGTAGGGCGAGATTTGATAAGATCTCAGCTGTGCAACATATAATGGGTGCATCTTGGTTAACGGAAGCATCGCCGGTCATCATGCCGACATTTTCGGCGCCTAATTCTTCACATAAGGAAAAAAACTTTTCGCTCACCAGGGCTTTGATCGGGCAGGTGTAGAAAGAACGCTTGCCTTCTTCTAAGGCTTTCATGTGCATGGCCAGTGCGACCATGGATTTCCCGGAGCCTGTGGGCGTATTTAAAATGACATGATTGCCCGCCATAATCTCTAATATGGCTTCTTCTTGCGCGGGATAAAGCTCCAGATTTTTGGCGCTGATTTTATTAAAGAATCGATCCACCCTACTTCCCCTTCCTTCAAAACTAGCGTAGCCAGGGCTCTCATGTTTTGCCGTTTTGCTTTATTCTCAATTACCCTCTTAAGCTGTTTGCACGCTGAAGTCATTGACCGAGTGGTGGCAATTGTTAAAGGCGAGCCCATTCTGCAAAGCGATTTGAAGAAAAATCAAACACTCGACGATTTAATCGATGCCGAGCTGATCGAGCAGGAAGCTAAAAAACTCGGCCTCCTGCCTTCTGAATCAGAGCTGTCTCAAGCGAGCGAAAATGTTCGCAAACAAAATAGACTCACGCCACTCGCTTTTGAGGAAGCACTCAAATCTCAAGGCATGACAATAGCCAGCTATCGTGCCCAAATGCGCCAACAGATAATTAAATCAAGAATTATCCAAAATAAAATAAAAAGCCGTATTACGCCCACCACTCAAACTAGCTTTCAGGTAGAAGCCGAACAAGCAATCTTCGCCAGCAAAAAAGATGCCGAAGCTGCCATTCGAGCTAAAAAAATTGATTTCAAAAGCATTGGGACTGTATCTAAAGATGATTTACTTCCCGATATTGCGAAAGTGGTATTTTCTTTGAAAGAAGGCGAAACATCGAGGCCACTCGAGTCACCTCAAGGATTTCGTGTTTTTAAGGTCACGAAAAGAGTCGAAATCCCTCTTGAGAAAGTTGATAAGCAGCGCTACGAACAAGAAATCGAAAACGCCTATAAGCGTTATGTGACAGAATTACGGGCATCCGCCTATATTGAGAGAAAGTGAGTCGATATGAGAGTAGCACTCTTTTTTGATGGAAAGAATTTTTACTCTGGCTGGCGCGAAGCGGCCCGAGGTCGACGCATCGACTTTGCGAAACTCTCTGAATGGCTGGTGACCAAAGCCAAGGGCACCTCACTGTGGGGCGCGTACTACTACACCGCCATCGATGAAGTTGGTTCCGCTCAAAGCGACACCCAACATAAGCTTTCAGGCTTTTTAGAGATGCTGGAAACCCAGCCTGGATTTTTCGTTAATACTTTTAAACGCAAATCTGGCTCGTTAAGCTGCGCAGAATGCAGCACTGAAAATCGCTACCTGGTTGAAAAAGAAGTGGATACAACCATGGTTGCCCACATGATTAAGCTGGCTGCCACAGATTCGTATGACGTGCTGGTGCTGCTATCTGGCGATGCCGACTATGCGCCGGCGTTAGAGGCCGTGCGCGCCCTTGGCAAACAAGCTTATATCGCCAGCTGGGGCGGCACAGGCGTCAGCAAACGCATTCGGCAAGTTGCTTTCGATCATATTGATATGCTGAACGGCATTTCATCCTTTGAAAGAGAAGTGACCGACGAAGATATTTACGGCGAAGATCTGCATTTGGACGAGCCAATGACGCCTATTGCAGAAATCACGGGTGATGAAGGCATGGATGCGTTTTTAGCTGAGCTGGAACAAGCGCAAAGCAAGTTCAGTGGTGGCTATGTTGGCCTGGGGTATTTTCTGACACGTTGGCGCTCAACACATTTGGATACAACGCCAGATGTACGTAGGCGCGTGCTGGATAAGCTTTTGGCTGAAGGGTTTGTAGAAACATACAATGCGCCTGATGGTGCGTTGGCCATTAGATTGTCGGACAGAAGCACTGAGGCAGTTTAAACTGCCAGTCCCGCTTCCCAAAACATCAAAAAAGGCTATAACCACCCTCTCTTATGGTTAAAGCTATATTACTACTGGGACTTGTGTCCCTTTCTGCTTTTGGGCAATCAACAGACCCACTAATCGATCGCGTTGAGCAATTAGAAGATAAAATCAATTCGCCTCAGCAGCGTCCCAACCTCTTTAATCCTGGCATCACGGCATTTGGCAACATGCTAACTTGCGCCGGGCAAAATTGTGGCAGCATTTTCCAGCTGCGAGAAGTAGAACTAGACGTGCGCGGCAGCATCGATCCTTGGGCAGATGGCGTTATCATTATCGCAGTCGAAGGGCACGATGGCCATTTCCATGTTGACGTTGAGGAAGGCTATGCCGTTCTCAAAAAGCTTCCGATTTTGGACGACGCACCTTGGGGCTTAACGCTTAAGGCCGGCCGCTATTTGCAACCTTTTGGACGCTTTAATCAGATCCATTTACATGACCTGCCACAGATTAATCAGCCCTTGGTGATTAAAGCTTTCTTAGACGACCATGCCTTCTCGCGTGTTGGTTTTTCTGGCGAGTTTTTCATTCCAACCCCAGGTGAAAACAACTCGCTTCGCTTGAATCTCAATCTGATAAACGGCGGCGGTTTGGCATTTATCAACGTTCCCAACCCTAAATACCCTGCGGGGCTTGGTCACCTGTCCTGGTTTTGGGATTTGGCGGCAGAGCACGACCTGGAAGTCGGGCTTTCGGCTTACGTGGAACACAATCCAGCGAACCCCAATCCCATACAACTTTACGGCACAGATATTAACTATAAGTGGCGACCTTATCATTTAGGCGATAAGAAATCTTTTTTATTGGGCGGAGAGCTGTTTGTGGCCAATGGCTTTAAAGGCTTAAACAATCGCTGGCCTCTAGGTTTTTTTGTCTGGAGTCAATATCAACTTAACCAGTGGTTCTATCCTAGCGTTCGTTACAGTTACGCGCAGGGCGTCAAAAACGAGTTACTTCAAGCTGCTGGCGTTTATCTAACCTACTACACCACCGAATTTCTGCGTCTGCGAGCTGGTTACGAATATGATATTGGCAAAAACCAAAATCAGTTTTTGTTTGAGCTAAACTTTGTTCTAGGCTCCCATCCTGTCGAGCCATACTGGGTGAACCGATGATTTACTTAAAGTCTTTTATTCTTTTGGGCCTGTCACTTAATCTTTGGGCAGCACCCATCAAAATCGTAACCACCCTGCCCGTTTTGAAAAACATCACCGAAGAAATCGGTGGCGACAAAGTGTCTGTGCAGAGCTTAGCGGATCCAGGCCAGGATGCTCACTTTGTGCAACCTAAGCCGACCTTCATGAAGAAATTGCGTGAAGCGAAAATGTTCATCGAAGTGGGTCTCGATTTAGAACTTTGGGGCCAAAAAATTGTCGACAGCGCTGGCAACCCAAATGTTCAAAGAGGAAAGCCGGGCCGCGTGTTTGCCTCAGCCGGGGTTTCAACTTTGGAAACGCCAGCTATTCTCTCCCGTGAATACGGCGATGTACATCCTTACGGAAACCCTCACATCTGGCTAGATCCAGTCCTGGTCAAAAAGATGGCCAAGAATATCTGCAATGGCTTAGTCGCGGTCGATTTACCGAACAAAGCTTTCTACGAAGCCAATCTCAAAATCTTCGAAAGCAAAATCGACAAAGCTTTGGTTATTTGGGAGAAAAAAGCCAAAAGCATCGCTCAGAAAAAGCTGGTGACCTACCATCGCAGCTGGAGCTATTTTGCGAGGCGATTTGGCTTTGATGTCTTGGAACAAATCGAAGTAAAGCCAGGCATCCCGCCGACTCCTAAACACCGAGATGAAATCATGGCGCTGATTAAAGATGCCGGCGTTAAGACCATTTTGATGGAACTTTATTACGACAAGACGGCGCCTGAATACATCGCCAAGCGCACTGGCGTTAAGATTGTTCAAGTTCCTATTGACGTGGGTGCGATTCCTGAAGCAATGGATTACTTTTCTTTAATCACATACATTCTGGATAAACTTGCTGCCTAAAGTACAAATTTACGCAGACGGCTCCTGTCTGAAAAATCCTGGCCCCGGGGGCTGGGCTGCACTTTTGGTCATGGGCAACAAAGAAAAGCTCGTCTCCGGCGGCCTTACGCATTCGACCAACAACCAAATGGAACTACAAGCTGCCACTGAAGGCCTCAAAGCCCTAAAGCGCCCCTGCCAAGTAGAGCTCTACTCTGACAGTCAATATGTCATCAAAGGCATGAAGCTCTGGGTGCACAACTGGCTTAAAAACAATTGGAAAACAGCGGCCAAAAAGCCGGTGGAAAACCAAGAATTCTGGCAAAAGCTCGTTGAAGCCGCCAAAGATCACGACATTACGTGGCACTGGGTTAAAGGTCATGCTGGTCATCCTGAAAACGAGCGCGTCGATGAAGCCGCTCGCACTCAAGCGACGAAGTTTCTTACCAACGGCCTTTAAGAAGCTGCAGCTCAGCCAAAGTCGTCACCCCAGTCCAATCCGCGGTCCAGCGATAATCTCTGGTATCTGCCAAATTTACGCGCCGCATCATCTGCGCGGTCTTTTCGTTCCAATAAAACAAAGGCGCAATGTCTACACGCCCAGCCAGGCCCTGGTCATCTGCATGCGGAATCAGGCGCAGCGCTTTAGCTGAACTCACCACTTCCTGTGCGCGATAAGCCATATTAATTTCGTTCACCGAGGTTTGCAGTGCCTCTTCCATGATGCGTTTGTTCATTCGATTAGCCGGCTCAAGATGTCGCCCGTCACCAAAAGCGACCCATTTATCGCCTCGTTCATTGTGCACATGAAGGCCATCGGCGCCATCTTCATTATGCATAAAACCAGCTAACAACGAACCTACGGTCGATGGATACACCTCGTTGGCCAACTCAATGCGGGGTACGCGAATGTGGCCCGAAGCAAAGCGATCGCTCAAAAAGTGGCAAGCGAAAGCTTCCATGGCGAGGGCAAGTTCGAGCCCAGCCTGGTCACTGGTTTTACCAGCTTGAACAGCGTGATTCACAGCTAAACGATGGCCTATTTGATAGGTCGTTACTGAGTCATGACCGAAATGATCATAATTTTTTTCAGCCAGCTGCAAAAATCTGCCAGGCATGGTCCACCACAACACCCCGCAACCACCCCCGGTTAAGCAGTTCCAATTTTTCACCCTTTCTTTGCCGCCCTTATCAAACACTTCCGCAACCGGAAAGCCCGCTTCTATTTGAGGCAGCAACTTATCTAGATTCTCGTGCAGCGCGTGCACAATCTGCTTCACTTCGCCCACTGCATGCCCGGAACTCGCAAACAAATTAAATGCCGATAGAAAGCGGCCTTCTTTTTCTTTTTGATTCGCGCCTTCAGAAATAGGTGAGCCGACAATGCCGTAAAAATCACCCATGGAGACAATCTCTCCAAAGCTGAGCTTTAGGCCATTAGGCAAAGACAGCTTTTCAAGGCCGTCCGGCAGCGACACCTCATCTCCAACCAATGTATGTTCAGAGGCTTCAAACAGTAAGCGAAATTCCCCCGCTTGTGAGCCCAACGAGAATGCCATAACCAGGCTAAGAATATTTTTCAGCATGGTTAACTTATCTTCGAGGCCTCAAAAATGGCGATTTATTTCATTGGCGTAGGCACCTCGCACCCAAACGGTGCCCATTATATAGATGCAGCTTTCAAAGCACTTCAGCAGCACCCAAAGCTTCATATGCTGGCGCAAAGCCCAAACTATCCCAATCCAGCCTTTGGGGGGCAAACCTTATTTTCCTTTATAAACGCTGCCTTTAAACTAGAAACCAGCCTGCACCCCAGCGCCCTATGGTTTCTATTATTAGCCGCCGAAACAAAACTCGGGCGGGTTCGCATGGTCAAAAACGGTCCAAGAACCATTGACTTAGACATCCTTTGGACCAGTCTGGGGACCCTGCAAACGCCCTATCTAACGCTGCCTCACCCACAATTGCGCAAACGACCCTTTGCGCTTAAACCTGCGGGTGATATAGGCTTAGTATGAGCAAAAATAATATCAAAGATGAATCCCAAATCAAAGAGCGCATGAAGTCGCTTGAACTTGCAGTTTCCAGCATTGAAAAACAATTCGGCAAAGGCTCCATCATGCGTCTCGGTAGCGATGAAGCATTGGTAGCAGACACCGAAACCATTTCTACAGGCTCATTAGGCCTGGATATGGCGCTTGGCGTCGGTGGCTATCCAAAGGGCCGCGTTATTGAAATCTACGGACCTGAATCCAGTGGTAAAACCACGTTGACACTGCACGCAATTGCAGAAGTTCAGAAAAAAGGCGGCACCGCAGCATTTATCGATGCAGAACACGCACTCGACGTGAACTACGCACGTAAACTCGGCGTACGCACCGAAGACCTACTTATCTCTCAACCTGACACCGGTGAGCAAGCGCTTGAAATCGCTGACATGCTCGTTCGTTCTGGCGCTGTGGACTTGGTTGTTGTCGACTCCGTGGCAGCTTTGGTTCCTAAAGCTGAAATCGAAGGCGAAATGGGCGATTCACATATGGGTCTACAAGCTCGTTTGATGAGCCAAGCCTTGCGTAAACTAACCGGTACGATTTCAAGAAGCGGCACCACGATCATCTTTATTAACCAATTGCGTATGAAGATTGGCGTGATGTTCGGCAGCCCAGAAACCACCACCGGTGGTAACGCATTGAAGTTCTACGCTTCAGTCCGTTTGGATATCCGCCGCATCGGCGCCATCAAAAATGGCGAGCAAATGATCGGTAACAGAACCCGCGTCAAAGTCGTCAAAAACAAAGTGGCCCCGCCGTTTAGAGAAGTTGAATTCGACATCTTGTACGGACAAGGCATCTTGAAAGAAGGCGAAATCATCGATCTTGGCGTTGATCTAAACATCATCGACAAGAGCGGTTCATGGCTTTCTTATGGCGGTCAAAAAATCGGCCAAGGCAGAGACAATGCACGCGCTTATTTCGCAGAAAATCCAGCCATGTTGGCCGAGATCGAAGCCAAAATCCGCGCTCAACACGTGACAGCCAATACACCTAAGCCAAAAGCAAACGGTGCTGGCCCTGTAGAAGCTTTGGCGTAAAGCATGCGTATCTATTCTTGGAACGTGAATGGCATCAGAGCCGCGACCAAAAACGGCTTCGCCGAATGGCTAAACACCTGCGGCGGAGATATCATTGGCCTCCAAGAAGTACGCGCTTTCCCCGAACAAATCCCTGCTCATGTGCGAGAAGTACCTGGTTACTTCTCGCATTTTTCCGCAGCCAAAAAACCTGGCTACAGCGGTGTTGGTTTATACACCAAACAAAAACCAGACCTCATTGAAACCTCTTTAGGCGTAGAAGAATTCGACAACGAAGGCCGAGTTCAAATTGCCCATTTCCCCGAATTTATCATAGCCAATATTTACTTCCCGAACGGCCAAGGCAAAAACAACGACAACAGCCGCATCCCGTTCAAAATTGCTTTCTATCAAAAACTTTTCGAAAAGCTCGATGCCTTAAATCAAGCTGGCAAAAAGATTTTCGTCATGGGCGATTACAACACCGCCCACCGTTCAATCGACATCGCCAGACCCAAGCAAAACGAAGGCACCAGCGGCTTCACCGCAGAAGAGCGCGCCGAATTTGACAGAGTTCTAGCCCTAGGCTGGACCGACACCTTCAGACATTTTTCGTCGGAGCCAAACCAATACTCATGGTGGAGCCAACGCGCCGGCGCCAGAACCAGAAACGTAGGCTGGAGAATCGACTACGTGCTAGCGTCCAAAGCGGCGATGTCGCTCGTCAAAGGCGCGTTCATTCATCCGCATATCTTAGGTTCCGACCACTGCCCCGTCGGCATCGACCTTTAACGCACCAATGTCATTCCGGGCGCAGACCCGGGATCCAGGCACAAGCCCTAAAGCGGCTGTAAATATGCGTCGTCCCTACATATTGACAGTTTCTGTCCCTCAAATAGGCTCAGTCCTGTGCGTTATTTTTAATACTTTTATGTCTAACTCTCAATGCTTCTACCACACCAAACACAGAGCCATTTATGAGTAGGAAGCCAGTGCCTTACTAGCCTCCAGCATCAAGCTTATCTAAAATTTAACCATTCAGAAATCGCTTTATGTCTATCGCTGCCTGGCTCAGCCATAGATAGTTCAGACTTTCGCTGCTCAATCCACCGCTGGACCAAGGGAGGAAATGATAAACCAGCATAGACTCCACTATATACTTTTGGTTTAAACACCCGAAGCCCTAAAAGGACACATATTACACCGTCCTTCGTCGGAAAACCACTGCCATCTAGAACCGCCTCCATAAATTGCTCAATTTCTTCATCTTTCTCTTTTAATAGTGTTTCATATTGAGCAAATTCTGCGTCGGTCATCTCACCACGAGTAGATCGCCTCTCTAAAGCCAAAAGCGCCTTATTTTCTGCCTCTGTTAGCTGCAGTGCTAAAACTTCTACAACTTGAGAGCGGTGTGCCAACTCTTTCATCTTTGCTAGCTCCTCACCGGATTTTTCATCTCTAGCAAACAATAATTCCAATTCATCCTCTTCTGACTTGGTCAAAGGCCGTTTTAATGATTCAGGAAAATCTTCGTTTTTGTTAACTCCGGCCCGTTGTTTGACTTGGCTGACTTGTTGTCTACGATCGGTTAACGATCGAAGTCTATCTTGCTCTTCAGCAGAAAACCTAATTTTTGCTTTTAAGAGAGAAAGTTCATTCGCCTTACTAAACCTAGGTGCCATATCCGCCAATAACTCCGGAATCACACTCGGCGCAATCTCTGACGGATTTCTTGCACTTGCATATAAGCGCTCGGCGATAGTCCGAGAGTTATAATTTTCTTCAAAGTCTTTTTTAAACTGTGCTGAATCTACACTACCACCCAAGGGGTCAGGATAATTAGCGCCGGGCAAAGCAACACCATAGGATTCTCCCAATTCCTTCATATAAGCGTTATAAGTATGCACATTGCCGTCAGGTAAAGCCTTCTGAAATGCATGTACTCGCTGCTCATAAAGCAAATTTTGGACTTTAGAATGAGCGCCAGACAAGTTGTTGCCCGTTTCAGGATCCAATAATGCCAATGCAATGCCAGTCTCTTGAAAGCGCCTAGTACCACAATAAAGGGTTCCTTCGAATAAATTAATTAAAGCGGCTTGTTTTAAACTGTGCTCAATTTTTTCATCATGTAATAGCACCATGATACGCTGCAATCGATTAAACATTACATCATAGAAACGATTAAACTCCTCCGGTGCAGTATCTCGATTTGGGGCACCGGGGATTGGCATTCTATCACTAACACTTTGCAAGAATGGCCAAACGCCACCCGTATACCAATCATTTACGGCCGCTCCAGCGAAAAATTGTTGGATGGTGAAGCTCATGTTAGGTACATCAGGTAACGTAATGACCTCATCGGAGTCTGGGAAAATATTTGAAACTAAAGCGTGAACACTTTCACGGATACCAAAATCCTTTTCACCCATTCCAACTTTAGCTCTTTCCTCCGTTGTCAGAGGCTTCAGTTCCAAGGGTTCAGGCGCAATAAAACTTTGCTCGTTAGTTCTAATAAAAGGCCACAAAGAAAGCTTAGCGCCTTTTTCAACCAATATTTTGACCAAATCCCGGCGTGCGCGAATAGTAGCAACTTGAAGCAGTGATAAACCAGGATAGTATCTATGGGTGGACGGAAAAGCTTGGTTCAGATCGACACCTTTACCAGCCAATACTCCGACCAAATCCCAATCTAACAATTGAGCAGCAATTTGAACCAGCGATAAACCGGGATAGTCACGATGGGTGGACGGAAAAGTTTGGTTCGGATTGGCGACCTTATCTACCAAATGTATGGCTAAATCCCATTTGGATGATTGAGCAGCAACCTGAAGCAGTGATAAACCAGGATAGTATCTATGGGTGGATGGAAAAGTGTGGTTCGGATCGGCGCCTTTATCAACCAATACCTTGACCAAATTGAATTCTTTTAGCTCAACAACAACCTCGAGCAGTGATAAACCAGGATAATATATATGGGTGGATGGAAAAGCTTGGTTCAGGTCGGCGCCTTTATCAATTAATAATTTGACCAAATCCCAGTTAGACTGCTGGGCAGCAACCTGAAGCAGCGATAAACCAGGATAGGCTCTATGGGTGGATGGAAAAGGCTGGTTTAGGTCGGCGCCATTATCCAGCAATGCTTTGACCAAATCCCAGTTTGACGACTGGGTAGCAACTTGAAGCAGTGATAAATCGAGATAAGCACTAAGGGTGGATGGAAAATTTTGGTTCGGATTGGCGCCTTTTTCCAGCAAATCTATAACCAAATCCAATTTGTCAATCAAAGCTGCGGCTTGAAGCAGCGATAGATTTGAAAATTTTTTACTTGTTGATGGAAAAGTCTGGTTCGGATCAGCGCCTTTATCCAGCAACTCGCTGACCAAATCCCAATTTGACCACTGAGCAGCAACTTGGAGCAGCGATAAACCGAGATAGTCGGCGCCTTTAGCCAACAATGCTTCAACCAAATCCCATTTACCTGCCGTAGCAGCCGCTTGAACCAGCGATAAACCGGGATAGTCACGATGGGTGGACGGAAAAGTTTGGTTCGGATTGGCACCTTTATCCAGCAAATCTTGGATCAAACCCCTGTCTGTTCGCTGAATAGCAATCTGAAGCAGTGATAAACCAGGATAGTCCGGATGAGTCGACGGAAAAGTCTGGTTCGGATCGGCGCCACTATTTAGCAATTCTCTGACCAAATCGAAGTCAAAGGATTCAAATGCGCGAAAGACTTGGGGGTTAATTTTAGACTCTTTGACTACCTGTACCGAGCGCATCAACGATGAAAGACAACCTTCAACAGACCTAAAGTCAGGCTTCAACAAAAGATTTTTAACTAAACGCAATTTAGAGCTACTAGCCTGTCTATCATATACCTTTTTGAAGGTTTGGTGGATTTCCGTTAACTGCTTCAGATTTAAGGTAGACAACGATTCATGTGAAGCATCTTTTGAAAGGTAGATTCTCTGCAATCTTTCTAACAAAACTTCTGGGGCTAAAATTAAAGGCGTCAAATGCTCTGATAACTTTCCCGGCTTGGTCAACAGGTCATGCACCGATGGTTCTACCGCAACTACGTGCTCAACAGTAGAATCACTCAAATCCTGGCTTGTTGATTGGGGTGCCTCATTGCCCTCTAACCTCTCAGCTGCCACTTCATGATGGCGACCTACTCTATCCATTACAACAGAGTATGAAAAAGTCTGGCTCGGATCAACTCCCTTATCAACTAATGCTTTGACCAAATCCCATTTTTGCAGCTGAGCAGCTTGATGTTCTGGGCGAATTTCGTCTGGTGGGACAACGTTAGGCTCAGCTGCCGTCGGAGCAGTTGGATCCTCTCTCATAGGATTATTCTCCGTCTGCACCATGACACCAGACAGTTGGTTAAAGACGTTCCATTGAAAGAATCGTTTTATTGCCGTTCCGAAATGCCAAATATAGTAGGAATATGAGACTAATTGTTTTCCTCGTAGGTGCCCTTCGTTAGTGCTTTGGGTATTGTTCAAGCTTCCTAGAACAACTGACTCCAAAGCTTCTTGTGGTGTTTGCCATAGAGGGCTGAGCGTTTCGGAGAGTTGATAAATGAGCAACGGTTGCGCTACGAAAGTGTAGCAAGCTGACGATTCAATCCTAGGCACTCGCGACCGGATAGCTTGATGGCCTATCGTGGCAGTGACAATGCTTAACGCCTGCCCAACCGCGCCAGTGATAAAAGCAATGTAATATGGAAAACGCGATTCTTCAGCCTCTGAAGCCGGTTCAGTGCTTGGTACGGTAGAAGCATTAAGAGCTAGACATAAAAATATTAATAAATAACGCACAGAGTTGTGTCCTACTTTAGGAATAGAAACTGGCAATAGGCTGGAAGCCTTCTGGTATAGTGGTAGGAACGGAGAATCATCCCATGAGAGACAGCCCGATTGGTGCGCCGGTAGCGCGGCTAGACGTTATCCAACCAGACGAAGTTCACCGAGAAGCTGGATTCCAGATCGAAGCTCTTTCGATTCCACGTCTGCTCCGCCTGCAGCCCACTTTGCTCAGCCAGATCTCTACTTTGCAAAGCAGGACTTGATTTAAATCCAATCCTGCACCATGGGTTAGATTCGCGTGCCTTTGCTTTGGTTGAAACAGCTATTAAGGGCGGTGCTCAACCTCTTTCAAAAGATGCATCAGGACGCACGGCAATGGAGAAAGCTAAATCATTACCCGCTGAAACCAAATTCACTGAACCTCATATGACTATGACCGAGTATTTAAAGCAGTACTCCCAAAGACCTGTCAAGCCACCTCATACGGAGCCATTTATGACCAGGAAGCCAGTGCCGTATTAGTCAGTCTTAAGCGGACATATCGCTCCTTCGAGGCTCCATGGGAGGGGCACGTTCTTACCCAGGCCGGCGTGAGCACTCGTCCGAACAGCTAAAAATAAAGCCAGAACTACAATCAGCTTATTAAACGTAGTCCGTCGGTATTAAAGAAAAAACGCCCCTGCAATCCCCAGCAACCACACCTGTGCAAAGGTGCCAGGCGCTCATCTTCAACGGGGATCTTATATCGCCCCTTCAGGGCTCTTTAGGAGGGGGACGGTGCCTACCCAGGCCGCCATAGATCCTAGATATGCTGTACCGCCGAGCGATTAGTATGGCTCACCTATCTAGGGTCGCCCCAACAGTTGTATCACTCCAAACACGGTGTTGGTAACCAAAGTAGTAACACCTAGCGCCGTTATCAGTGGAAACAGGATGGCATTGTGTGAATAGCCCGCTAATCTTGCTGCCATATATCCGCCTGCGGTCATCATCGTTATCCTTCCGTAATCAGTCTCAGCGCGAGATACCGATGGCGAGGTTAACATCAATGCTAAAACCGAAAAGCACAAATATTTTTTAAAGTTCGCTGGCAAATACATGGTAGCTACAACAGCTACACCAAGGGACATAATCCCTTTAAGAACGCATCGCCCCTTCAGGGCTCCTTACGAGGGGGAAGGCGCCTACCCAGGCCGGCGTGAGCGAAGCTCACTCTGACCTGGGCTATATTCTTTGAGCCTTGCAGGCTCAAAACCTAAATATAAACTGCATTAACTTTTTTGCCCGAAGGGCGATAAGTCCTCTAGCCCAGGTCAGAGTGAGCTTCGCTCACGCCGGCCTGGGTACAAACGCCCCCACCCATTTGGAGCCCTGAAAGGGGCGGTAAGGCCGCAGGGCCACCACAGGTACTAGAAACCTCGGCCGTCTCTTGCGTACAAAATATAGCGCCTGTGAGTGTAGGCCAATTCCGCACAAAGCTATAGACGAGGTTGCCGCTATCAGTTTCCTGGTTTCAGCATCATAAGAGGCAAACAAATTGACAAGGCAAAATTTATGGAAGGAGTGCAAGCTTGCCTAATAGCAAGAATAAACCTGAGTAAGGTCCTCGCAGAAATTGCAACAACCTCAGGGAGCGTTCTTCGTCCTGAGTGGAGCCATTTGGCGTTGGAGCAACAGACTCAACTGGCCCATGTTCCCAAAGTGCTAGCTGTAACGGCCTCGATAGGACAGTCCCTTCCAGAACAGGCACACGCATATAATATGGCAGCGCGGCTTACAAATGCTTTTTTCGTTGGCTCGGCTTTAGATCTTTTACATGATGAACAATTTGACCCACTTCCGGCGAATTCTCTCTTTTCGGACAATACTTACGAAGAGGTGTGTCGAACTCTATCGGAGGTAGGTTCAGCGATATGGGCTGATAGTCCTATGCTCTCTTTCAATCGGGTGGTGGCTGCGGTAAAAAATGCTAGAAATAAGGTGTAACGAGCCGGCGCTTGAAACTATGGATTGTCAGATTCCGGTCGTGGACGAGATTAAAAGATTGCAGATCTTGGTCTATCAGCTACCCCATGGAGCGATAAGACAAGCAACGGCGCTCAGGTTAAGAGACTTACAGGACAAATTGAGGAACTTAAAAGAACCACTGTATGCCTTAGATTAAAGGGATTAGTTTTATGGGTCGCTAGCGATTTACCCAACTTCTTCCTATATCGTAAATTATGACGATGGCAGGGGGCGCATAGGCAAGGGTCACCCCAGTCGCAAACACTGGCAACCACCAACTCCGCGGGGACGTATATTTATTAAGGCGAACTCCCTGTATTTCAAGCAAGCGGGTTTTATCGCCACAAAATCTGCGCGGTACAGATTCCAACGGGCAAGTACTTTCGAAGTTGGTACAATTCGACATCAACACAGTAGAGTTACCTTGCAAATGCAAACAACAATGCAGAAAAGAGCCGTCGCACTCTTCTCTTTGGCCCCTTTCGAATCCCATAACCTGAGCAAGAGTATACATACAAACGCCAACCGATGAACTCGCAATAACCCCAGCCCAGATCTTCCAGTCCAATGGTTTCCGCGTGGTGGCTGCTTGTGCGTGAACGGACAACAACAAAACAATGATCAAAGCCAGTTGATGAAACATGCCTGGTCGATATAAAGCTAAGGGCGCTTGCGCAATCCCCAAAATTTATTGCTTGGAGCGGACTTATCGCTAGATGCTGGTGGAGGGGGCGTTCTTACATAGGCCGACGTTCGCTTCGCTCTCTCTGACCTGGGTACAAACGAGCCTGCCCACGAAAGAGCCCTGAAAGGGCGGTAAGACCATATCGCCGCCATAGGTATTAGATATGCTGTACCGCAGGCTGGCTAGTAGTTGTTTGCCTACCGGCATATAAACTTATCACCGTCATGATTAGGCCCGATCCAGCCATACTCGGACCAACAATTAAAATCCAGAAACTACCTTTGTCTATGCCTTTTTGTTTCAAAGGGCCTTTGAAATCCGAAGTGGTATTCGATTTACAAATGTTTGCACCTTTCCCTAGATTAATCAGTTGGGTGTAATTCGACTGCGAATCGCAATAGATAAAGTCGTCCGTTTCTTGTGTACGAAGTATAGCGCCTGCGATTGTTAGGCCAATTCCGCATAAACCTATCAACGAGGTTGCGACCAACTCCTTCTTGGTTTCGGCATCATAAGAGGCAGAGGCAAACGGAGTAACGATCATCAGACAAAAAACTAAGCAATGTTTTTTATAGTTCGCTTGAAGATACATGGTGGCCACAACAACTAGACCCCGGCGCCTAATCCGCTTCTAAACACTCGTCCGAACAGCCTTCTTCACGCCACTGAGATTTTCCAGTTGAGCCAAAAAGGTATCCGACGCTTCCACGCGGATATGGTCGCCGCATATCATATAGGTATTGAACCCTTCCGGGTGCTCAAAAATAAGCCTCATCGGCTTTTGACCGCGATGTTGCTCGCACAAAGTTTGTACCGCTTTAAGCAAGTCGGATGCATCGGAAGTAAGCGTTATATCTACAAAGCGTGTCTTTTCTTCCTGAGCCTTAGAAAGCATGGTCACGCTTTCAAGGCGCATCTTGGGCATGCCAACGTGGCCGTCATCGTCGATATCATCGATTAAGATTCGACCCTTAATTAAGAGAGGCTCTTTACTTTTAAGCAAGGCTTCATGCTCTGCGTAGGATTTATTGAACGCCAAGACTTCCACGCGCCCGAAGTTATCTTCTAAAGTCACCACGGCCCAGCGGCCCTCGCCGCTTTTGAGGACGCGTTCTTTTAGCTCGGCCACGATGCCCATGACTTGAACGGACTCTAAATGCTTCGCACTGGTGAGTTGCGCTGTAGCTAACACTCCTAGGCGTTTGGCTTCAGATTGGTACCGATCTAAAGGATGGCCCGACAAATAAAAGCCTAAAGTTTCGCGCTCGAAGTTGAGCTTTTCTTTCTCAGGCCATTCTTTGCATGACTCGTAGACTTCGGTGCTTTCGGTTTCTAAGGCGCCGAACAAAGATGTCTGACCACGCTCTTTGTCTTTTTGGGATTTCTGTGCGGAGGCAATCGCTTTTTCCACGGCTAAAAATAGCTGCTTTCTGGGCCTGCCGAAGCCATCGAAGCCGCCCGATTTGGTCAGGGCTTCTAAAACCTTCTTGTTAATCTTTTGTAGAGGCACTTGCTCGCACATTTGAAAGAGATTTTTGAACGGGCCATCTTTTTGGCGCGTTTCTAAAATCACCTCCAACGCGGCATCGCCCAAACCTTTGATCGCTTCCAAGCCGAATCGAATGCGGCCTTCATCGACAGTGAATTTTCTCGACGAGGCGTTAATATCAGGCGGCAAAACTTCGATACCGGAGCTTCTAGCTTCTTGGATATACTTCACCACATCGCCTGTGGAATCAGAAGAGGTGGTGAGCAGCGCTGCCATGAACTCAACCGGGAAGTAGCATTTCAAATAGGCTGTCTGATAAGTAATCATCGCATAGGCAGCAGCATGGCTCTTGTTGAAGCCGTAACCAGCGAACTTCTCGATCGAATCGAAAATACCAGCCGCTTGGTCACCATCCACGCCGTTTTTCTGAGCACCAGAGATGAAATCTGCGCGCTGCTTTTGCATCTCCTCGAATTTCTTCTTACCCATCGCGCGTCTGAGTAAATCTGCGGTGCCTAAACTATAGCCGGCTAAAACCTGAGCGGCCAATAAGACTTGCTCTTGGTAAACGAAAGTTCCGTAAGTTGGTTTTAGAATCGCTTCCAACGATGGATGCGGATAGATAACTTTTTTACGGCCGTGCTTTCTATCAACGAAATCATCTACCATCCCGGACTGCATCGGTCCTGGTCGATAGAGAGCGCCTGCAGCAATAATATCTTCGAAACAGTCAGGCTTTAGCCTTCGACACAAATCTTGAAAACCGCCGGATTCTACCTGGAACACGCCCAGCGTGTCACCAGAGGCAATTAGTTCGTAGACTTTTTTGGACTCAGGCGCGTTGGGCGATAAAAGCTCAACGTTTAATTCAGGCTTGCCTTCTCGTCTTAATCGCTCGTTAACCAGATCCTCGGCATGGGTGATAACATCGAGTGTCTTAAGCCCCAAAAAGTCGAACTTAACGAGACCTGCATATTCGACTTTGTCTTTGTCGAACTGAGTAATAAATTCGCCATGCTGACCTTGGAAAATCGGCACGTACTCAACCAGCGGTTTATCGCCAATGACAATGCCGGCGGCATGCATACCTACCTGGCGGTACAAGCCTTCCAAGACTCGAGCAGTATCCAAAATACGCTGGTAAACCGGATCTTGGCGCGCTTTCTCTTTAAGCTTCGGCGCATATTCAAGCGCTTCATCTAAATCAGGTTTTTGACCGTCAATGAGGAGCGGCATCGGTTTGGTCAGTTCGTTGATTTCCGAAAATGGAATACCCAGCGTTCTGGCAACGTCTTTCACCGCGCTTTTGGGATTGAGGCCCGAATACGTCGCAATCTGACCGACGTGGTCTTTGCCATAGCGATCGGTTACATATTGAATCACTTCGCCGCGGCGCTCTTGCATGAAATCGATGTCGAAGTCGGGCATGGAAACTCGCTCTGGATTCAAAAAGCGTTCAAAGAGCAAATTATAAGGAATCGGATCTATGTCCGTAATGCGCACAGCATAAGCCACCAAACTTCCAGCACCTGAACCTCGGCCGGGACCCACACGAATACGACCATCTTTAGCCCAGTTAATAAAGTCCTGAACAATGAGAAAGTAGCCAGAAAATCCCATGCGGATAATAACATCCAACTCAAGATTAAGCCTGGCCAAATATTGATCTTGATCGACTGGATACGGGAACTCTTTAAAACGGCGCAATAACCCTTGAACCGCTAAATGCCTTAAAAAATCGGCTTCATCTTGATGGCCTTGAGGAATTGGAAAGCTCGGCAAAAAAGTTTTGCCCAGTTTCATGTCTACTTTGCAGCGAGCGCCTACTTCACAGGCGGTTTCGAACGCTTTGGCGAAATCGGACTTCAATAAATCCCACATTTCCTGGCCAGAACGGATGTAGAACGCATCAGTCTCGTGCTTGTGAAGGGTTGGATCGTCCCAGGCTTTTTGTTGGCGGATGGCCATCAAAATATTTTGGGCATCATGCTCTTCCCGGTTCACATAATGGCAGTCGTTGGTGGCGATGAGCCTAAGGCCCTCGCTGGTTGCCATTTCGGCCAAATGGGCATTCACGCGATTTTGAATATCGATGCCATTGGGCTGGACTTCCAAGAAAAAGTGGTCCGGCCCGTAAATCCGCTTGAACTCGCGAACGGCTTCCCGCGCGCCATCCAAGTCTTCTTTGGCACACTTTTTGCCTACTTCACCGCCCAAGCAGGCGGTGGAGGCAATAATGCCTTCGCGATGCTCGTAAAGCAGATCTTTGTCGACTCGAGGGTAAAAATACTTACCTTCGCAGAAGGCTTTGGAAGATAATTTTCGTAGGTTGTCGTAGCCGATATCGCTCTCAGCCAGCAGCACCAAATGGAAGTTCTCACGAACTTTATCGGTGTATTTTGCCTTGCCCGTTACATAGGCTTCCATACCCATGATCGGTTTGATCCCAGCAGCACGCGCTTGATTGTAGAAATCTAAAGCACCAAACATGTTGCCGTGGTCAGTCACAGCGACTTGTTTCATGCCAAGCTCGCTCACTTTTTTGACCAAATCTTTAATACGGATCGCACCATCTAGAAACGAATACTGAGTATGCAAATGCAAATGTGCGAAATCGTTGACTGACATGAAGGAGTTCAGCTTGCCAAACTTAGGCATCTATTGCAAACTGGTACGGTCGATTTATGGCAGCAATTATTTTATCCATAATTTTCCCTGGCTTAGGCAACCTGAGCCAAGGTGATAAGCCGGGCGGGCTCGCTTTAATGAGCGCGGCTTTGGGCTTGATCCTCTTATGCATGTGGGACCTTTCATGGTTCACCACCATTTTCGTGGTTTTAGCTTATTTCAGTCTAATTTGGCATTCGGTCAGAGATATGCAAAAAGGTACGCGCCATACCGAATCCATTCAATATGTTTTAGGACTCTCTGCCGTAGTCGGGCCCTTTGCGTTGCCGCTTTTATGGCAAAATCGCAGCATTCACACACGGGCTAAAAAGATTTGGACCGCAGTTATTCTGTTCATTACTGTCCTACTCGTGCTGGGCATGATTTACGTAGATCCCATGATAGAGCGAACTTTACAGACTTACCAAAGAATACTGACGACCTAAATCGCCGCGTCTATTTGAAAAGTAAGACTTCGGCTCCGAAAGGGTGCAGTTTTCTGAGACTTCGATGTTGACCACGCCAGCTTCTTCTAGTTGAGATCTAATCAGCCCTTTTAAATCCAAATACGAACGGTCCCCCACGCCAGACTTCAGAAACTTTTCCGAAACTTGGCTAGCCACTTCAGGGCCAATCTCGAATCGATCAAAGCTCAAGCAAGGGCCGATTTGAGCATGAAAATCTGCCATAGACAGGCCCGTTTCGCGCCTCACTTCTGAAAGCGTCTTACCAACAATATTGGCAACAACACCTTTCCAGCCCGCATGAATCGCTACTGCGCACTGCCCATCTTTGTGCCACAAAAGCACCGGGCCGCAATCAGCGGTTTTGACAGCTAATAAAACATCCGCATCCGTTGTCCAAAGAGCATCTGCCTCAGTGCCGGCAATCATGGCCTGAGAATCGCTCGCGTGGACACGCAGGGCATGCGTTCCATGAACCTGTTTGGCTAAATAAGCATTTTCCGGCAACAGTTCGAATCGATTTTGAAACTTGGTTAGCATAAGCGTCTTTCAAGCTCCGACAGCAAGTTGCCGCTGATTTGCATATCGCCTAAACGTAAATCAATCAGCTGAAAGCCGCGCACACAAGATAGGACTTCAATGCCCCCGCGAAGAAGGCCGAATACTCTAAGCGCCTCGCCTAAATTTCCACACTGCGGCATAGAAGCCTGCATCTCAAAAGAGCCTGGTTGGTCCCAATTTCTGAGTGATATAAATTTCAGACCAACGCCCTTGCAAACTTCAGCGACACAGTCGGTGAACTCCGAAAAAATGGTCATGATTTTAAGCGAAGCCGTGCCCATTTCATAAACTGGCATTTGGGTGGAGTCATCGCGTTTTAGAGAAAAAGTAAACGAGCGCGCCGATCCGAACATAGCTTGCGATTTCTCTTCTTGTAGCCTTTGCCAAGTGTGATCAAGCTGATTCCTGGGAACGGAAAACACCATGGGGCCAGGGAGCGCGGATACGGCCAGCACTTCTCCTAGCTGCACCCAATCTTGCTCTTCGGTGCCATACCAAGATTTAAGATCATGAGAACTTTGGAAACCGACCCATAATGGAAGTGCCATAAGTTCTAAACTTCACCTTTTAGTGGGCCAAAATCAAGTGCAGGGAGCAATATACTTGCTTGACAATAGTAGGTTAAAACACGAATAGGGGTTCATCTTGAAACGCAAATGCAGTTTAGAGCTTCAAAGCAAAGTGACAGCGAAAGACGGAACGCAATTATTCGTCCGAGTAATTCAGCAACCGTCTGCCATGGGTCGGATTCCTTTGATTTTGAACGACGGCCTAGGCTGTGATGGTTTTGCGTGGAAATATTTTATCGACTACTTTCAGCACCAACACCCAATTATTCATTGGCATTACCGAGGGCATGGGCATTCGGATGTGCCGGAAGATTTGAACTCCATTAATATTGAACAATTGGCTGCGGACAGTATCACGATTCTAGACGACTTAGGGATCCAAAGGGCCATTCTCTGTGGGCATTCCATGGGTGTGCAAGTCGCACTGGAAACTTTCAATTTGCAACCCCATCGTTTCGAAGCGATGGTATTGCTATGTGGCAGCTACGAGCATCCGCTAGAGACATGGCATGGACCGGCGAGAAGAGATGCGTCCCCTACCCTCATGAACCGGGCCATGAAATCGATTTTTCCAGCGGTTTATCAAAAGACTCAGCAACATAAAACACTGTTGCAGCCTCTATGGTCTATCCTGATGAACACGGATATTCCCTATCGCTTTGCAATGCTTTCCGAAGTGAATCGGCATCTGATCAAAAAAGAAGATTTTACACCCTATTTTGAGCATCTTAGCGGCATGCAGGCGCATGTTTTCATGCAAACACTGAAAGCTTATTCGGAGCACAGTGGCCGTCATATTTTAGATAAGATTGATAAGCCGGCTTTAATTATTTGCGGGGGTAAAGACACTTTCTCACCTCATTGGGTATCTTTGGAAATGCATCACGCGATTGACAATAGTGAGCTATTGTTTATTCCAGACGGCACGCATTGTGCTCCGATCGAGCACCCCGAACTTATCCAACTTAGAATCGAGAAATTTTTATGGCCACATCTTATGCAAGCGTTAAACAGTTCATGCAGGAACACTACCGACACTTCAACGCACGAACATGCGTCGAGGCGGCTGAGAGCTACTGCGAACAGCTAAAATTAGGCAATAAAATGCTGGTGACGCTTGCCGGCGCCATGAGCACAGCCGAACTGGGCATTTCGCTTGCTGAAATGATTCGTCAAGACAAAGTCCACGCGATTTGCTGCACCGGCGCAAATCTCGAAGAAGACGTCTTTAACCTGGTCGCGCACAACTCCTACGAGCACATCCAAAACTGGCGCGCACTCACAGCCGAGCAAGAGATGGCGCTCGCTGACAGAGGCTTAAACCGCGTCACGGACACCTGCATCCCGGAAGAAGAAGCGCTTAGAGCCATCGAGCATGTGATTTTGAAATACTGGCAGCAAGCTGACGGCGCAAAAACGCCTAAGTTCGCCTACGAATTCATGTATGAAATGCTGCTATCAGGCGACTTAGAAAGCTCCTACCAAATCGACCCAAAAAACTCTTGGCTATTGGCTGCAGCTAAAAAAAACCTACCAATCTTCACTCCAGGCATCGAAGATTCGACTTTGGGCAACATCTTTGTCTCCAACTATATCCAAGGTAATCTCAAAAGCCTAGACACCCTTAAAAGCGGCATGCATCAAATGCATAAGCTTATTGGTTGGTATCAAGAGTCCACCCAAACAAACAGCATCGGCTTCTTCCAAATCGGCGGCGGCATCGCAGGCGACTTCCCAATTTGCGTCGTACCCTTGTTAAGCCAAGATCTTGGCTTAGATGTCAAATTATGGAGCTATTTCTGTCAAATCAGCGATAGCACCACCTCCTACGGATCTTATAGCGGTGCTGTCCCCAATGAAAAAATCTCCTGGGGCAAGCTGGATGGCGATTCCCCGAAGTTCATCATTGAATCAGACGCCACGATTGTTGCGCCGTTGATTTTTAGTTATATTCTGGCCTAGGCTAAAAAGCAGACCGCAATTTCTTTACAAATACCAAGCCGGCAGGTTAAGACAGGTCAATGCTGGCTCGTCTTTTCACTGGATTTGCACTTTTCTTATCGCTGGGCGCCTCGGCCACAGAGCTCACTCTGGATGACGCCGTGCAGGCCGCGCTAACGAATTCTCGACAGATTAAAATTGCAGGAATCGGTTCCACCTTGGCGAGAACATCTATTTGGCGTGATGTTGCCATGATGAGCCCCCAGTTGGCCCTTGGGTGGGGTTTAACTCAGTATGATTCCGCTTTTAAGAATGATATCCCCGGGATGGGCTCCATCGTCATCCGGCCCGAACAGCTGTCTGCGGGCTACATTCAAGCGACTCAGCCTTTAACCCCTCTGGTTGGGCTTATCCAAAAGATTCGCGCCGATTACTCGTCCAGTCAAGCTGCCGCTCTGACTCATGAAAAGGCGAGAGTCGATATCGCATTTGCGGCAGCCACCACTTATCGTTTGGTTCAGCAGCTTGCCGCATTTAATCAAATTGCCATTGAGCGCGTTAAGTTGAGCGATAGGCGTGATGAAGAAACCAGCGCCATCTTTGAAGCAGGCAGGCTCAGTGAAACCGACTTGCTGCGTGTGCGAATGCGTTCAGGCGAAGCCAAAGTCGCGGCGGCCAATTTAAAAGCCCAATATGAATCCACGCTGGCGCAACTTCAAAACCTGCTTGGCATGGATCTTGAAGATTCAATCGAAATGCCACCCATCCCAGGTATGTCGCAAGACAATGCAACTTTTGTTGTTCCCAAGCTGCCTGAGCTTGATGGCAGCCAAACAACGGAACCGTCAAACTTGCAGCGTCTGGATATTCGGATTGCCCGATATCAACAAGAAGCAAGCTCTCGAACCAACGTTTTAAGCATGGCATCTTTCCTACCTGTCTTAAATGCGTTTGGGCGTTTTGACAAAAACTTCGCCGATGCCGGCGCATTTGTTCCGCCGCAATATTATAGTTTCGGGCTCACGCTCACTTGGAATGTATGGGACGGCGGGGCACGATTCATTGACATGCGTGCAAGCTCCTTAATGCTGGCGAAAGCGAATCTCGAAATGGTCGAGACCTCTCGTTTAGCCATCATTGACCAACGCAAAAAGGCTCTTGAGTTCCAGGCAGCCAAAGAGGCACTCGCTGTTCAAAAGATAACAATCGAACAAGCAAACCAAGCTTATGAAGGCAACAACGAACGCTTCAAACTTGGCGGCATCACCGTAACCGACCTGCTCCAGTCCGAACTCGAGATGAACAACGCCAAAATGTCCTGGGCTGAAGCACTCATTAACGTCGATATTAAACATATGGCCCTTGAACAAGCAGAAGGCGCCAAGCGTCCAACGAGTATTTTATGAAACATCGCAGCACTTCTTCCTTGATCATTATAATCACACTGGCCCTTGCCGGTTGCTCTGAAAAAAAAGCGGCTTTGCCCGAAAAAGCGCCAGCTATTCCAGCGCAGGTTCAAAAGGAGCCTCTTCAAGCGGCTGAGCAAAAAGACGAAATACGCTTGATGGGCCAAGTATATTCGCCAGGCAAGATGCTTCTGGCATTCCAAACCGCTGGCACCATCAAGTCATTGACTGGCCAGCCAGGCATGTCGTTTAAAAAAGGCCAGGTTTTGGCTGAGCTCGACTCAAAAGATATTGCCTTGAGAGCAGAAGCAGCGAAACTGCGTGCCGAGCAAGCTCAAAACCAAAAGAAGATGGCAGAGCGAGATTTTAAAATCGAGCAAAGCCTTTACGATAAAAAAATCACTTCCAAAGTGCAGTTTGAAAATCTGCGTACGAACTACGACAACGCCGAAATCACTGCCAAGTTGGCTGACGTTGACGCCCGCATGGCTCAAAAGGCGTTAAACGACGCCAAGCTCATCGCACCATTCGATGGTGTCATTGCAAGACAAATGAAGTCTTTGGGCGAGTCATCCATCGGTGGTGAAGGCGGCAGCGCGGTCTATGAAATTTACGAAACTGCTGCATTGGAAATCCGCCTAGAAGCCCCCGAAAGCATGCTGAGTAAAATCGCCATTGGCGCACCGATTGAAATCGAGTTCCCCGCTCTAAAAATCACGCTTCCTGCCAAGGTTACTCGTTTTGTCCCGGTGATTTCCGACAGAACACGAAATTTCACCGTCACAGCAATATTAGATAAACCTGATGCCCGCGTCGTACCAGGCTTCTTCGTCGAAGGCGTTATCCGATGATTTTAAGCGATATATCTATTAAACGACCGGTCTTTGCGACCATCTTAAACGTTTTAATTATTGTCTTCGGTCTGTTTAGCTTACCTGAGCTGCCCATCGAACTGTATCCCAACGTCGATTTTCCGGTGGTATCCGTGCTGGTCACCTGGCCTGGTGCTGCGCCGCAATCAGTAGAAGCACAAATTCTCGAGCCGTTGGAGCGGGCGGTTAACGGAATCTCAGGCCTCGATAAACTTCGCTCAACCGCTTTCCCTAGCGCTGGACTTCTCGTTCTGCAGTTCAAACTGGAGAAAAACTCGGAAGATGCAGCCCAAGATACGCGCGATAAAGTCTTCAGCGCGCTAGGCTCCCTACCAACCGATATCGAAACGCCCATTATTCAGCGCTTTGAAATGGGTAGTACGCCCATCATCAACGTTGCCTTATCAGCTAAAAAAATGCCCCTGGGCGAGCTATCTAAAATCGCCGATGACGTTATCAGGGCACGGCTACAACGTGTAGATGGCGTTGCCAAAGTCGATATCAGCGGGGATCGAAAGCGTGAAATGCACGTTCTAATCGATCGAAACCGCCTCTCCGCCTTAGGCCTATCCGCAAGCGACATTGTTAACTCGCTTAAAGCACAAAACTTGGATGTGCCGGCCGGCAAGATCGAAACAAGCGAAAGCTACTTCCCCTTACGCGTGCTCAAAGAAATCAAAACGCCAAATGATTTAAGCCTTCTTCCCATCATCAGCGCGCAACGCAATTTTGCCAGAATTGGTGACGTCGCCGATGTGCAAGATACCATCGCAGAAGAGCAGACAGCTGCCTTTGAAAACCAAAACCGCACCATCTTGCTATCCGTATTCAAGCAATCTGGCGCCAACACCACAACCATTGCTGACGATTTGCAAAAGACCATCAAGAAGCTTGCAGCCCAACTACCTGGAGACTTAAGCCTGCAGGTGGTCACCGATGATTCTAAATACATCCGAGGCTCCATCGGCGCGGTTAAATTAGACTTATTGGTCGGCGCGATACTAGCAATTTTCATCGTTTACGTATTTTTGAGAGACAAGCGAGCAACTCTGATTAGTGCACTCGCTCTGCCAACCGCTGTAATCGGTACGTTCGCATTTTTGCGATTTATGAATTTTACGCTCAACATGATGTCGACTCTGGCTTTAAGTCTGTCGATCGGGTTGTTGATCGACGATGCCATTGTGGTGATCGAAAACATCTATCGCCATCTCAAAATGGGCAAAGACGCCAAAACAGCTGCCAAAGATGCCACCAGCGAAATCGGTATGGCGGTATTCGCAACGACACTGACCATCTGCGCCGTATTCGTGCCCGTGGCCTTTATGAGCGGTATTGTCGGACGATTCTTCTATCAGTTCGGCTTGACCGTGGCCTTTGCCGTTTTGATATCGCTCTTTGTCGCATTCACGCTCACGCCCATGCTTTCAAGCCGCTTGCTCAAAGCCGAGGGTCACGAGCCTCGTAACGACCGACTCACGCGCTTTTTAGATAAGATAGACGCCAAGTACACCTCGTTGCTCTCTTGGGCACTGCATCATCGCATTAAAACCGTGCTCATGGGGCTGGCAACATTTATCTTCAGCTTACTCCTGTTAAACTTCGTTCCCATGTCTTTCTTTCCCAAAGAAGACAAAAGCCAATTTGGTGTCGATTTCACCTTGGCTGAAAACGTCAATCTGGATGTCACCAAAAGACACGCCTTGGAAATCTCTAAGTTCCTGAAGCAATACCCCGGCGTTAAAAGCGTGGTGAGCCAAATTGGTGCAGGCACAGACAAGAAGCCAAACTCTGCCAAGCTCAGTGTGATTTTGGTTCCCAAAGAAGACCGTACTTACTCTCAGCATGAACTCATGGACCGCGTTCGAGTTGACCTACAGCCATTCTTTAAAGACAAAGCAACGGAGTTTAGCGTGGTTCAACTGGGTGGCAATGGCGGCGCGACGCAAACCATCCAGCTTGTCTTTCTCGGGGATAACCGCGAATTACTGACGCAATTTACAGACAAAGTTGTTGGTTTTTTGAAGAAAGACTTGAAAGGCGCCGTAGACGTCACCAGCACCAAAGCGAAGCCGCAGCAGGAATACAACTTGAACCTCGGGCTCTACCGCGCGGTTGATTTGGGCATGAATCCAGCGTCTATTGCCATGAATGCCAGGACACTGTTTGAGGGTGAGAAAACGGGCCAGTTCGTGGACAATGGCGATCGCTATGATATTCGGGTGAAACTCAAAGCCAGCGACAAGCAAAGTCCATCAGATATTTCTGCGATTAGCATCAATAACCCGCTGGGTGGGCGTGCGAGTCTGTCGTCTGTGGTTTCTTTAGAACAAGGAAGCGCACCGGCCAGTATTGAACGTTTCAATGGGCAGCAACAAATCACCGTGCTTGCCAACTATACCAACTCCGACCTGAACGTTGCCATCGCAAAAATCCAGGACTACGTGGACAAAAATATCCCGGCTGGAGTCACTTTGGTGTTGGAAGGTGAAGCAGATATCATGAAAGAATCGGTCGCATCCATGCTCAAGGCCGTGATGCTTGCTATCCTGCTCATGTATTTTATTTTGTGTGCTCAGTACGAGCGGTACCTGGCACCCTTTGTGATCATGATGGCATTGCCGCTGTCATTCACCGGGGCGTTTGGGGCTTTGCTGATCTTCGGACAGTTTATCTCCGTTTACACCATGATTGGTTTGATTTTGCTGATGGGTATCGTGACCAAAAACGGTATTTTGCTGATCGATTTCACCTTACATCATATGGAAGGTGGTAAATCCGTTAACGAGGCGCTGATGGAAGCGGCGCCAATTCGGTTAAGGCCAATTCTCATGACGACCTTTGCGGCAGGCTTTGGGATGTTACCGGTGGCGATCGGCCATGGTGAAGGTGGCGAAGCGAAGTCGTCCATGGGCATCGCGGTTATTGGCGGCTTGCTGATGTCTACCTTGCTGACGCTATTGGTTGTGCCTTGTTTGTTCAGCCTATTTGAATCCAGGCGGCATAATCAGCATTAAGGCGCTGTTACGATGCTAAATGCCGCATCTATTCTTGTTCGTACTTTTATGGGCAAACTTAGGGCAAGCAGCCCTCGTCAATCAAACGCAGGTTCGCCTGTGCGCCCTTCAGGCTTTTAACCAGACTGACGCTGATTTGAGCGCATGCCTTGCCAATGCGGAGATACGAAGCAAGACGCCTTTATCATGCTACTTGGCGACAGCTGCAGACGAGACATTTCTTGCAGCGCTCTACACTTCTGTCGCGCTCTTATCTGCGTCCATTGCCATACCCGCTCTGGGCATTGGACTATCAGCGTTAGCGAAACGCCATAATTGTTGTCTGGGATGTGCTAACTGCAATGACGCATTAGCGAATGCCGAACCGACAACCATTCCGATAACACCGGGATCGCCGCTTCAGCAGATTATGTCGCTAACGACCACGCGCGTCAGTACCATTGTTTCACTTTCATTTACCTGCATTTCAGCAAGCTGGCTGTTTCCTTTGTGGGAGACGCGAAAAAAAACCGAAGCAACTTGTGCGCATGATCTGGTGAGCTAAACATCTTGAATGAAAATTTCATTCGTCGCTGCATGGTCATTGGTAGCACTCAGTCTCTTAGCTCAAGACGTCAAATTAGGCACGCCAGTCTTCTCAGGTCCTGGATGCCACTTAGACATGGTGTCCTACGCCCACTCGCCCAATGCCAATAGTCTGAGCATGTTGTTTTCGGGTTATACCATTGCTGCAAACCCCTATCGTGGATCAAATCGAACCAGTTGTGAAATTAGCATCCCGTTAACGATAGCCAACAGCACCCTGTTGGCGGTCGACTATAGAGGCTTTCATGATTTGCCTGATTTCGCGATTTCAGGCCGGACCATGACTTACTCCTTTTCAGACGGACAGCAATCTACCAGGTGGAACACATTTAAAGGTGGCGATATTGGAACGGATATCTATACCGACCAATTAGACACATTTTGCATTGGGTTTCGCATTTTAAAAATTGCGCTTGAACACACGCTGTTCAGCAACTCGACAGATCGGGATGCGCAAGTGAGCTTAGATTCGATTGACATAGGTGCCACTTTGAGCCCCGGTCCGAAAGTCCAAGTATGCAACAGCGCTCGGCAGATTCCGCTTGTCATAGCTGGTATTTTAGCAGGAATCGCCTCGTTGGTTGCATTTTGATATAGCTAGCTCATGGAACTTTCTCTGTTAGACTATGAGCAAATATTCAAAGCGCTTCCTCAGCCCATCATGATCATGCGGGCGGATCTAACCATTGTTGCCGCCAGTGATGTCTACCTAAAGACAACGCTTACCAAACGCGAGGAGATCGTTGGGCGCAAAGTTTTCGACGTGTTCCCAGACGATCCCGACGATGTTGACGCGAAGGGGCATCAAGCATTGAAAAACTCTCTTGAGCGCGTGCTACGCGAAAAAGTGCAAGATGTCATGGCAACCATCAAGTATGACATCAAAAACACCTGCGATTCCAACGCTGAGTTTGAAGAAAGGCATTGGCAGCCCGTCAACACACCTGTTTTTGATGAGCATCACGAAGTTCGATTCATTATCAATCAGGTCAAAGATGTCACCGATATCATCAGAGAGCATGCCACCGCCGAACGACTGCGCCAAAAAGGCAAACAGATGGAGGCGCAGATTATCCTCCGAACCCAGGATGTGAAAATCCGAGAAGAGCGATTAAACGTTGTTCTAGATGCGTCCAATATGGGAGTGTGGGAATTTGACCTCGTCAATCAAACAGCCTGGCGCTCGCTCCGATATGACCAGATTTTTGGCTATCAAAGCCTGCAAACGGACTGGGGTTTAGAAATATTCATTGACCATGTGGTTCCCGAAGACAAAGAAATGGTGAGAGAGAAGCTCAGCAACTCCGCCGTAGACAGCTTTCTGGTTGAATGCCGCATTATCCGTGTGGACGATCAAAGCATTCGCTGGATAAGCTCTCAAGGAAGCACGCATCGAAATGAAGCCGGAACCATTGTTCGACTGATGGGTACCATTAACGATGTAACTGAAAGAAAAGCATCAGAAAGCCAACGCGAAATGCTCATCAGTCAGCTGCAGGATGCTTTGGCGCATGTGAAAAAGCTCAGTGGCCTTTTGCCAATCTGCGCGTCCTGCAAAATGGTGCGCGATGACGGTGGGTATTGGAATCAGATAGAAGTTTACATCGGTAGCCATTCGGAAGCGGAGTTTTCGCATAGCCTTTGCCCAGGATGTGCTGAAAAGCTGTACCCGGGGATAGTGAAAATAGCGAAGTAGTGTGAACTAACGCTTCTTCCGCTTTGGCTGGCGATCCAAAATCGCCTTGCGGCCCCTGATTTGGTCAATGGTTTTAATCGGCGCCCTCGAAACCGTCTCGCGTTCATCAAGTGTTCGTTGCTCGCGCTCGAATATTTGCTTCAAGAACCTACCAGTATGACTTATTTTATTTCTGGCTACTGTCTCAGGCGAGCCTTCCGCAATCATCACGCCACCACGGTCCCCGCCTTCAGGACCCATATCGAAAATCCAGTCAGCTACCTTAATCACATCTAAGTTATGCTCAATGATTAAAACGGTGTTCCCTTGGTCGCATAAGTAGTTAAGCACTTCCAATAGATGCTTCACATCATGAAAATGCAAACCCGTGGTGGGCTCATCCAAAATATAAAGCGTTTTGCCGGTCGAACGCCTTGCTAACTCTTTGCTCAATTTAATACGCTGTGCTTCACCGCCTGAAAGCGTCGTCGCTTGCTGGCCAAGGTGGATGTAGCCCAACCCAACTTTGCGCAATGTATCTAACTTTCTGGCAATGGCTGGAATGGCTGCGAAGAATTCAAACGCATCATCCACCGTCAAATCCAGCACTTCGGAAATGTTTTTGCCTTTGTAAGCCACCATCAAAGTTTCAGTGTTGAAACGCTTACCCTTGCAAACATCGCAGGTCACGTACACATCAGGCAGAAAGTTCATTTCAATCTTGATAACGCCAGCACCAGCGCAAATTTCGCAGCGGCCGCCTTTGACGTTGAAAGAAAAGCGCCCGCCTTCGTAGTTGCGCATCTTCGCTTCGGGCAAACTGGCAAACAGTTGTCTGATGTCATCGAACACGCCGGTATAGGTCACCGGGTTACTACGCGGTGTTCGCCCAATTGGGGATTGGTCAATATCAATCAGTTTATCGACATTTTCGAATCCTTTGATGGCTTTGTAAGGCAGCGCAGGATCTTTGGTGCCGAAGAACGCTTTGTTTAAGACTTTGCGCAAAGTATCTACAATTAAACTGCTCTTGCCGGAGCCTGAAACACCTGTCACGCAGGTGAGCATCCCAAGAGGCAGTTTCAGATGAACGTTTTTGAGATTGTTACCTGTAGCGCCGCTTAATTCGATAAACTTACCGTTGCCCATGCGTCTTTTCGCAGGGATTTCTATTTTCAACTTGCGTGACAAATATTGGCCGGTGAGAGATTTTTTATCTTTTAAGATATCTTGTGGGGTCCCTTCAGAAACAACTTCACCTCCCAAGCGGCCAGCGCCTGGACCCATATCCAGCACGTGATCGGCTTCCATGATGGTCTCTTCATCGTGCTCAACCACCAACACGGAGTTACCTAAATCGCGAAGGCGTTTCAGCGTTTTGAGCAATCGCTCATTGTCCCGCTGATGTAGGCCAATGCTCGGCTCATCCAGCACATATAAAACGCCGACTAAAGCGGAGCCTATTTGAGTGGCCAGTCGAATACGCTGGGCCTCACCACCTGACAAACTGCCGGCGGCGCGGTTTAACGTCAGATACTCCAAGCCAACTTCTAATAGAAAATCGAGCCTAGATAAAATTTCTTTGAGAACGGGCTTTGCGATAAACGAATCTCGCTCGCCTAAGGTAATAGCTTTCAAAAAATCAAAAGCTTGCTGAATGGATTTTTCTGTTAAATCAGCAATCGACAAATTGCCAACCAGCACAAACAAGGACTCTGTGCGCAGGCGTTTGCCTTGGCATGAAGGACATATCTCGCCGACAGCCTCTTCATCTTCTTCCTCACGCTCATATAGCATCCCCAAGCCCGCGCACACGGGACAGGCACCTTGTGGCGCATTGAATGAGAACAGGCGAGGTTCAATCTCAGGATAAGAAATACCGCAATCGGTGCAAGCTGAATGTTCGCTAAGCAATCGCTCTTGATTGCCAAGGAGAATCACCACCAAACCCTTGGATTTTTTAAGCGACAGCTCGATGCTTTCGGCGATTCTTGGGCGGTTTTCCGGCGAAATGGTCAGCCTATCCACCACCACTTCAATGGTATGCTTGACTCTCGGATTCAAGCGGATGTCTTCGTCTAAGAGCTTCACTTCGCCATCGATACGCACCCGTACGAAGCCGGCTTTTCGCAATTCTTCCAGCTCCTTACGGTACTCGCCTTTGCGTGCCCGAACAATTGGTGCCAGCACCTGAATTTTGGTGCCCGCTGGCTCTTCAAATAGTTCGTCAACCATTTGGGTGCTGCTGCGCCCTTGAATGGGTTTGCCGCATTGATAGCAATGGGGCTTACCGATTCGGGCATAGAGAAGTCTTAGGTAGTCATAAATTTCAGTGACCGTTGCGACGGTTGAGCGGGGATTCTTACTCGTTGTCTTTTGCTCGATACTGATGGCGGGCGATAAACCTTCGATTTGATCGACATCAGGTTTGTCCTGCATCTCCAAAAACTGCCTGGCGTAACTCGACAGTGATTCCACATAACGCCGTTGGCCTTCGGCATAAATTGTATCAAAGGCCAACGAGCTTTTTCCGGATCCAGACAGACCGGTCAATACCACCAGCTGATCCCTAGGTATATCAACATTAATATTCTTTAAATTATGTACTCTCGCACCTTTTACGCGAATCCATTTTGAGCTCATGAGTATACTCTACCTTATGTATTCAAAGTTTCCCTAACTTTTTGCAAGAGGCCTCGGGCAGAGAACGGCTTTTGCAGAAAAGCAACTTCGGAAGACTGGACACCATGCTTCAAAACAGCATCGTCTGTATATCCAGACATAAATAATACTTTCAAATTGTGCCATTGTTTATGCATCGTATCTGCCAACTCGGCGCCACCAATTTCTGGCATCACCACATCAGTCAGCAATAGGTCCACTGGCCTATCAAGTGTTAATTCCATCGCTAATTTGGCTGAACTCGCAGGCAGAATATTGTATCCATGTGACCGCAGCGTTTTGGAAACTATATCCAGCAAATCTGCTTCATCTTCCACGACCAAAATGGTTTCTTTACCGCGCAGATCATCTAATTTGCCGCTTTCGGCTTCGGCTGTTACTGCCTCATCCGTTTTGGGCAAAAACACTCTAAAGGTGCTACCCTTACCGGGCACGCTATCGACGAAAATGCCTCCGTGGCTTTGTTCGATAATCCCAAGAACCGTGGCAAGACCCAATCCCGTCCCTTTGCCTTTTTCTTTGGTGCTGAAGAATGGCTCGAAGATTCGCGCTTTCACGTCTTCAGTCATGCCGCTGCCCGTATCGGTAACTTCAATAAAAATGCCTGTGCTAGGACTGCACTTATTGGCGCCAAGATGTTTGAGCGCGGAATGCTCATCTAAAATGCCGTTGAAAACTTCGATATGAATCTTTCCACGCAGTTCCATGGCATCTCTGGCGTTCACAACCAGATTCATAATAACTTGTTCAAGTTGCCCGGGATCCGCTTTGATAGCGTAAAGATCGGCAGGCACATCGAATGTCAGCTCAATGGTTTCGCCGATCAGCCTGGTCAACAGCCCTTTCATACCTTCAATCACTTGGCTGATTTCGATCACTTTTGGTTGCAAAACTTGCTGACGACTAAAAGTTAGTAGCTGCCTGGTTAAATCGCTGCCACGTTTTGCCGCATGCAAAATTGCCTGAATATTTTTATGTAATGGATCATCAGGATTCAAAACATCACAGCTGAGATCGGCATAACAAACGATGACCGCCAATAAGTTATTGAAATCGTGCGCTACGCCTCCAGCCAAAGAGCCAATGGCTTCCATTTTTTGAGATTGTCTAAGTTGGCCCTCTTTCAAGAGTAAAACTTCAGAATTTTTCTTCAAGTCCTGATACAAAGCCATCATCTCGCCAGATGACTTTTCCAACGAATGTTCCATCAAGCGTCGATCGGTGTCCGATTGGTCCAGAATTTGAGAAATTGATCCCAAAAAGGACTGCCACGACTCGGGAGTCGGCGGCGGAGCCTGCTCATCCAGACCGGACTTTTTAAGATAACGTTTTAAAACACTATTCATATTACTTTTCGGCAATTGTGGTGATCGTCATGGTCTGGTTGTGCAAATCGCATTTGCCAGTCCCAGTGGGCGAAATTTCTCCGTAAGAATAAAAGCCAACTTGCTTTGCTTGGGGTGGTAGCACGCCAACCACCGCTTCCGTTTCATCTTCGGTATGGGCGCCTAAAACGAGCCTTCTACCAACGCAACTGATTGCAATTGCCAGCAATTCGGAGCTTTGCGACGCACCTTTAGAGACCATTTCAGCAGCACCCGCCGCGCCGCTCACCAATCGATCAAAATTTGCCTTCATCAACTGCGCATAAGAGCCCTCAGGGATATCGCCTGCAAAAGTCATCGAATTTTTTTCTTCGTCAACCGCCAGAACTGTTCGCACCAAACCTTTTCGGCCTTGCTCTTCCGAGCGCAACGATAATGGGAACAGTAAGGCAGAAGCAGGAAGCTCTGCTGAGCGCTCGCCCAAGTATTCTTTGTACAATGTTAAGGCGGGCTTTCCGTCTAATTCATACAGAACATTGCCCTCAGATTTGGTTACCAGTCTTTCAGGGCCAAATACATCCCAACCGCCTAAAGAGCTTGCCCGCACCAAAATGTTTTGACCGTAAAAACCCACAATAGAAACGTAGCTGGGACTCGGCTTTTTATCATGAAGGACCCAGGTTTCTTTAAAAGCTGACCCATCGCCTGCCAAGCCGCCTCCTATGACTATTTCACTGGGCAATACGGAACTTATACCGCGGACGAGTTCGCTGCCGTTGACGCACAGGCCGTCGGACAAAATAAATACAGCCTTCAAGTCGTCTTCCAGGAGCTCACGCGCCAGTCCCTCGCCTGCCTGAAAAGACTGTTCATTCATGGCAATATGAAATGACGTGGATCTGAGCCGGGTGCTTTCAAACTGAGCGATGGCTACAGAAATACTTTCATCCGACAACTGCGACCCAAATATCTCACCCGCGGTGGAGCACCCAGCAACAACTGAGTTCGGGAAGTTGGCGTATATTTCGGCGATCGCAGCCGGATCCTTTTTGTAGCAAGGCGCTGCAAAAACTAAAACCAGAGTGTTTGAAGAGTCCATTTCAGATGGTAGTGGGCCGTCCCATTGTTTTTCGTGGTAACGCTTAACCGATAGTTTCATTTGTGTCCTCCGACATATCTAGTCTTTCTCTAATTAGTTTCAGCAATTTGATGGCGGAGAAAGGTTTTTGAATAAATGCTGAACCACTTTCTAACACGCCGTTTTCCGCAATCACATTGTCTGTATAGCCAGACATAAAGATTACTTTCATGTCGGGCTTGATTTTTTTAAGTCTTTCCGCCAGTTGCCTGCCATTCATGTTTGGCATGATCACATCGGTCAGCATTAAATCGATGTGTCCCTTTTCTTGCTCACAAATAAGTAAGGCTTCGCCGCCATTTCGGGCTTCGAGCACATGATAGCCATGTTTGCTTAAGAGATTGATCGCTACACCGCGAACGCGTTCTTCATCTTCCACCACCAGGATCGTTTCTTTGCCGCCTTCTGGCTTGGCCACTTCAGATGGAATTGGGCTTTCAATGGTTCCTTCTTCTATGACTTTAGGGAAATATAATTTGAACGTGGTGCCGTGACCCACTTCACTATAAACAGAGATAAAACCGTTGTTTTGTTTGACGTTCCCATACACCGTGGACAGTCCAAGGCCAGTTCCTTGCCCTAAACCTTTGGTGGTAAAGAAAGGCTCAAAGATGCGAGCCGAAACCGCTTCGGTCATGCCGCAGCCATTGTCGCTAATGGCAAACATCACGTATTGGCCAGGCTCAACACCCGAATGTTCTTTTTGGTGACTTGAGTCCAACGTGACGTTGTGCGTTTCTAAAATTAGCTTACCGCCACTTGGCATTGCATCTCTAGCGTTGACCGCCAAATTCATGACGATTTGCTCAACCTGACCAGCATCGGCCTTTATTTGCCACACAGGGTTGTTTGCGTGGTTGATTAGTTCAACATCTTCTCCGAGCAGTCTTTGCAACATGCGCTCCATGCGTACCAGCACGGCGTTAAGATCCATTAATTTCGGTGCGATAATTTGCTTACGGCTGAAAGCCAATAACTGCTGAGTTAACGAAGCAGCGCGCTCACCGGATTCCAAGATGGCCTCGACCCGTTTGCGCATTGGGTCCATCGGTGTCAAATCATCCATGAGCATCTGGCCATAATTCAAGATTACTGTGAGTAGATTGTTGAAATCATGAGCAACCCCACCGGCCAAACGACCAATGGCTTCCATTTTTTGGGACTGCCTAAGTTGTTGCTCGAGCTCTCGCTGGCTGGTCAAGTTCACAATACTGACCAAAGCGTTGGACAAAATAGCATCTTTAGGCGGCACGCGAATCTGAATCATAATATTCAGTGGAACACCCTTAAAGGTCCTGGCCACACTCTCAAAATCAAAAGAAAGCAAGCCACCCGCCAGCCCAACAACGACATCCTGAAAATTAAAGAGCGTTTCCTCAGTGAGCAACTTCCCAAAGTTAGCCATCAAATCATTTTTGTCTTCTGCGCCGAATAAGCTGACCGAGGTGCCGTTCACATCGACCATTGTCACCAAAGACATAGTCTCCCCCATCCATTCGGGGTGCTTAACCAAAAAGGCCCTAATATCAGTTACACCTGATTTTTTTAAATCTTCAATCGCAGAAACCAGCTTAGAAATATCTTGCTCCCAAATCGAAACCGAAGTGGTTTCAAAAATATGGCGATATTTTTGCTCTCTGATCGTGAGTTCTTGGGTTCGCTTAAGAACTTCATCCTCTAATGCTTGCTTAGAAATAACGGATCTTTCAAGCTCTTGGCCAAGCATGTTGAGCCCAACGGCAACTGCATTGAAACCTGAGTCTTCGTAGCCGACCTGAACTTTCTTGCTAAAATCCAAAGCGGATAAACTCAAAATAACGTCTAGGATCTCTTCCGTTAGACGCTCTGCTTCATCAGGATTTAGAGTTACCGAAAGCTCTTCACTCACCATTAAACTCCTAAAATTCAGTTTAACATGACTGTTCATTTGATCGCGAAACAACTTTTATATTAAAATATTTTAAACAGGGGTGATATTCATGGATATTCAGCAAAATTCGAACGAAGTAACCACTCGCACCGCGCGCCTATGGCTTGGGGAAGATGGCATCCTTCGAAAAGTCTTCTTAAAAAATGCTGATGAAACGCTGGCGGACGCTTTGGCTTCCGAAGACATCATCAAGCGCATCAGCGGAGAAAAGAAAAGACCGATTTTGGTCGATTTCACAGCGCTTCACTCCATGGATCAAGATGCCAGAGATTATTACGTGAGCGAACGCGCAGGCACACTGCTGGCTGCCTGCGGTGGGGTGACGCGATCGATGATCGGCCGCGTTATCAGCAACTTCTTTATTGGCTTCAACAAGCCTCCAACACCTGTGAAGCTGTTTGGAAGCGAAGAAGAAGCCATCACCTGGCTGAAGCAGTTTATTTAAAGAAGCTTACCAAAGCGGCTTTCCAAGATGGCTTTCATATTATCGGCCTCAACCTGATGGCCAGCTTTGAACAGATTCCAGACATCACCTACCCAAGGCCTGTCTTTGCGGGCTTGCGCCTTTTTAATATGTTCCGGCAGGTCGTTTCCTCTTATGTAATACGGATGCCGGCAGTTAACCCACATCAACACACAGCCGGGTTTATTGAAAGTTGGCATGGCATCGATAAAACGGCAGTAATACCGCATCCATAGCTCATTAGGCTGATCCCAGGCGCATAGATAATCCACCACTTTGCTGTCTGCATAGCTTTCGGTACGCACATAGATGCTGGTATCAGGAGCCAGCGCCTCACGGCCAACATATAGATCGCCTTCAACCAGTTTTAGATCTCTGAGCGTGTAGGTCCATTCTTCCAGGCTAAATGGGTTGGCCGCGTATTCAAAAGCCTTGTCTACCGGACATTTGATATAGGAAAATACCGGGCAATAATCGCCAAATACTTCTTCATAATCATATTTCTCTTTGGTAGCGCTGATGAACTTCGGCATAGAAGTTTCAGGCGGATGTTCTTCCGATCGAAATAACCCTGAGATCTTTGACAGAGGCATGTCGTTGGTTAAAAGATCGTTGCGTGTCCAGCCTGAATTTGAACTTTTCATGTTCTGATTGAAACATGGGGTCCGTTTCTAAGTCAATTCATCTGCCTATCTTTCGTAGTGGCATTCTTGCAAAAGCTGATTTATGCGCCGCAGATCGTCTTTTTTATCTGCCTTCAACCTGGCTTTACCGCCTTCGAAAACCAGCAAACCCATATCTTCAAATAAGAGCAAAGCGTTATCTACGAGAGATTTACTCGCGATCTCAGGGTAGTCCGTCACACCGCTTAATACAGCTTCCTTAAGAAAATCCAAAAGCGCCGAAACCAAAGCCTTGCGACTTGGAGATTTAAGAACTGCCGATTCGAGCTTTTTGGAACATATCCAATACGCATCGATAAAATTAGCCAGCAAATTGGAGGCGAACAAAAGCTGCTCCTCATTCTCCCGAGAATCAATCATACGAATATGATCTTGCACCCGGGTCATGATTTTAGCTTCAACCACAGAAGCCATCCGCTTTTCGAAGAGCTCTTCAAAGGGCACTCCAGCCGGAGAAGTGAACTCAAACCTAAAAATCTGAGTAAGTGCATAAGCCTTTTTCTGTAAGACCGATTTTTTAACCACTTTGCGCTGATTTGTACCGCAAGATACGATAAAAGCCGTGGCCAAAATGGCATCCGCCACAAAGTGGTGAATGAGATTATTTTTATAATAATCCAAAGATAGCGCATTCTTTTCAGGGACTCGATAATAGCTCCGCCTGCCCGCTTGCTCAGCCACAATCAATCCATCTTGCAGCAAGCCTTCTAAAACAGGCTCCAAGCTTGGCTTAGGAACTCCTACATGCAGCGCTATTTTTTTAACTGACCACTCCAGTTGAGCACGGGACAAAATGCGACGTTTAGCGCCAAGCAATGCCGCCGCAACCAAAGACACAGGCGTTACCACCGTGCAACGGTTGATACCCGAGATAATGCGCTGCGCTAGGATTTTCACCAAGCCTTCGCCTTGATGAACATCAAAATGCTCCACAAAGGAAATAGGCTCGTCTAGATTCACAAACACACGCCCATAACGTTTGCGTAGGATTTTAAGTGAGCTGAGCAGATCTCTGCGCCCCTCTCGTCGTTTATCTGCACCTTCAAGCTCTAGGCGATATTCGCCCGCTTCTACCAGCTTTTCATAAGAGATGGAGACGGGGATAAACGTTGCTTCAGAAAGCTTATGCTTGCTTAAACAGTCCACCATAATAGACAGCAAACCAAGCTTAGGCGGCATGGTTTTACCGCTACGGCTTCTCGCGCCTTCGATAAAAAATTCTTGCGTAAACCGCTCTCTCAGGAGCCTTTTAATATAAGCCCTGACCACTTGAGGGTACAAAGGATCGCCCTTAAAACTGCGCCGGATAAAATAAGCGCCGCCTTGTCTAAATATCGCTCCCAGAGGAAAAAACGACAAATTATCGCCTGCAGCCACATGGGGGAGCATCAGGCCTTCCCAATATAGAATCTGGCTTAAAACCACATAGTCCATGTGGCTTCGATGCGCAGGCACCAAAATCACCGGCCCTCTCAGCGAAGCTTGTTTGATTTTATCAATATCCGACGCTTTCCAAACGATACCATCGTAAATTCGGTTCCAAACCAAACTTAGAACTTTATCCATCAAGTGGATCATATCGATATCAAAGCGAGCCGCTATCTCTGAATAATATTGCTGCGCTTTTTTTTGCAGCTTAACTTTGGGCAAACCAGTTTGGGTTTCAATGCCGGCCATGAAACTCTGCAAATCATTATCGCGGATTGTATCCGCACCAATGCGAGCCGTGCCTTTCGCAGCTGGCCCATAATAAGTTCTTTCCAAAACTTTGAGGCGCTTGAGCAAAACGCCTCTCACCTTTCGAACCAAAATTTCATCTGGTGCGCCAGCATTCGCTTCAAGAAACAGTTTTAAATTTAAAGGCTCAGCAATTACCCATTTGGCAGAGCGCCTAAACACCATCAACCTAAGCAAAAGGCGCAGAAAACCCGGCTCGCCTCTGGTGCCGAAAATCCGATCAACGGCCGAGGGCCTGAGTTTACTGGAACGAGCGCCTAAAACCAAAGCATGGGGCACCAAAAATATAGGCTTTTCAATGCTTTTTTGCAGGCGAATCAAAGTCCGAACATAGTCTCGCTTACGACTTTTTTTCATGGACCAAGCGCTGTTGGGCTTTCTGAGAAACAGCTCCAACGCACCGAGGCCACTGCGGAGCGATCGAATTAATTGAGCCGCTTTGGAAGAAGATTTAAACGCCGAAAAAACTACCGGAGGCAGACCAAATTGAGAAATCGATCTTTGCAGGACCCAGTGCAGCAAAATGCTTTTGGAACGATGTACGTAGGCAACTACACCTTCAGCGCCCAAGTCTTTGACGCGCACCGCTTGATCGTCAGAATATCGGATTTTACTTAGCATAATATGTATATATCCGTAAAACTGACATATTGGGGACTTGCTGAAAAGAGGAACTCATGCGATTTTGCCCAGATGAATCGGATGTGGATTAAAAAGAACCAAAGCATTCTCGCTACTGTCGCTGTCCTTTTTGCTGTTATCGTATGCGGCATTCCTGTTTGGATTCATCTCGCTGAGAAAAAGAACGAGGTTGCATCGGAAAGCTATTATCGGGCACTGGCAGCGATCAAAAAGGACGACCCTGAAAGCTTAAAAACCGCTCAGGCCGCTCTCAATCAAATCGCCGTTAAGGACGATTCCAAGGTTTCCAGACTTGCAAGCCTGGCCTCAGCGAAGATTTCTCTCCAATTAGGCGATGCAGGCGCAGCAGCAAAAATTTACGAAATGCTACTGACTAAACTTTCTCCTAAAGATGCCCTAAGGCCTTTAGCGCTGGTTGGACTTAAAACCAGCTACGATGTCTTGGGTCAGAGCGAAAAATCCAAAAATATTCAAGCCGAACTAGCCAGCCTTGGCTTTTTGAAAGCGAAATAAAAACGCGTGTTTTTACTCCTTACATTGCAAATCCTCGCGCTCGAGCAAGCGCCCAAGCAAATCGTTGCTAAGAACTACTGCGTGTCCTCTCTCTTTGCAGAGCCGGACACTGGCTGTATTAGCTGGAATCGCCACGAAACCGCCGGGCCTCTATTAGATGAAAAACGTCAGGTTCTCTATATCGGCGGCTCTGACGGTTACCTGCATATCGTCTCCCCCATCAGCGGCAAAGTTTTAAAACGCATTGCTTTACCAGGCAGCTTACTAACCACCCCTACCCTGCTAGAAGACATTCTATTGGTTGGAACCAACCAGGGCAGCGTGATTAAGTTTGACATTGATACCTGGAATCCAGTGTGGCAGCAGAAACTGGGCAGCGAACTTACCAATCCCATCGTAACCAATGGCAACAAAGCCTACGTGGTCAGCGGTGTTGGCACCCTGCATGCATTGGATTTAGAAACAGGCGAGCTGCTCTGGGAAAAGCGGCATACCGCCAACACTTTAGGCCTGTCGATGAAATCCAATCCCTTGATAGCAGGCGACAAACTTGTTTTAGGCAGCGACAGTGGCAAACTCGAGTTCTTAGACTTGGCCAGCGGTGCCGCATTATTTAGCCTCAATTTAGGTGACACCAAAAAACCTTATCCAGGTATCGTCGCTGATCCAGTTGCGATCGGCTCGAATCAAATTGCCGTTGCATCCTTTAATCAAGGTGTGTTTGCACTAGATGCTACCACTGGTGCCATCCGTTGGTCCGTGCCCCATTTACCCAATATCACACGTTTGGCACTGAGCGATAAATCGCTAATTGCTGCGGGCCCTAGATATGTTTACGCCATCGATTTGGCGAGCCAAAAGATCCTGTGGAAATTTGATTTCAAAAAAGGCAGTCCGAATCGTTTAATCGTTAAAAATGGCGCAGTTTACCTAGGCTCAGACAGCGCTGCGTTATATGTTCTGAATGCGGCATCTGGCCGTCCACTTTCAAATTTAGGATCGGGTCTTGGCTTTGCGGCAGACTTTGATTTTTCTTCTGATGCAACCTTGTTTGCCGTCAGCACGGCGGGTTATCTTTACAAATATGGACGAAAGAAAACTTAGAGTTGTCGCAGCCTTAATCAGGCAAGGCAAACAGGTCTTAATCACCGAGCGCTGGCCTGGCAAGCACATGGGTTTGACCTGGGAATTTCCTGGCGGCAAAGTCGAAGCTGGAGAGTCCGATGAACAAGCTTTAAAGCGTGAGCTTCAAGAAGAACTTGGCATTGAAGTGGATGTGGGCTCTTGCTGTTTTCAAACCACCTACTCGTACAGTAACAAAGAAGTCCACCTATGCATCTATCGATGCAAAATCACCGAAGGAACCCCCACGGCCCTAGATGTGAAAAGCCTAGAATGGGTCGCCGGCGATAAATTAGGCCTGCGGCCTTTCCCACCTGCAGATATGCTCTTTGTGCAAGAGTTGGTGGCGGATCGAATCCCCGAAGAAAGCGAGCTTGAAGACAGCGATTTATCATTTAAGCCCGCGATGGTGGTGCGGCGTATTAAGCCAAGTGCTTCTTCAACATATTCTCAAGGGTAGCCTTAGCGACACCGCCGATCACTTGGTCTACCGGCTCACCGTTTTTGAACAGAATTAAAGTAGGAATGGAGCGAATTCCAAAACGTGAAGCGATTTCATTGTTTTGGTCCACGTCGAGCTTGCCCACGCGTACTTTGCCGGCGTATTCATTCGCCAACGCTTCAACATGCGGTGCAATTGCCAAACATGGTCCACACCATGTCGCCCAGAAATCCAATAAAAAAGGCTCGCTGGATGCCTGAACTTCTGTTTCAAAATTAGAATCTGTGATATGAAGGACGTTTTGTGCCATAGACACGTAGTATGAGTTCATCTATTAGCAAAAATCAATGCCTATTCGAATCGGAGCACGTGGATCCAAGCTGTCCCGTGCGCAATTACACATTGTCCAAACAGCTCTCGAAAAAGCCTGGCCTGAAATTCAATTTGTCACACACATATTTGAAACATCAGGCGATTTGGACCAAAAAAGTCCCTTACCCGAAATTGGTGGGAAAGGTGTCTTTACGGCAGAACTTGAACAAGCCCTTACAGAAGGCACAATCGACCTTGCCGTACACAGCCAAAAAGATTTGCCGGTCCAAAACCCGCCTGGTCTTTGCCTCGGCGCCATCCTCGAACGCGCAACGCCCACAGACGCCCTCATCAGTATCTTTGGCCACACCTTAGCCACGCTGCCCATGGGCGGCAAAGTTGGCACCAGCAGCGCCAGACGCAAAGCACAACTTTTAGCTCTAAGACCTGATCTAGACATCGTATCCATCAGAGGCAACGTTGACACACGCCTTAAAAAAGCCGCCTCGTTAGACGCCATCGTCCTAGCACACGCTGGCCTCGAGCGCTTAGATCTTCAAAAGCATATCTCCGAAGAAATCGATTCAGCTCGAATGTTACCTGCGCCCGCCCAAGGTGCTCTCGCCGTTCAATGCCGCAACGAAACCGAGTTTTTAACGCTTCTAAAGCCGCTTCATCATGAAGATACTGGTAAATGCACTCAGGCAGAGCGCGCCTTTTTACAAGGGCTAGGCGGTGGTTGCTCGCTTCCCATTTCAGCCTTGGCCTATGTTGAAGACCAAACCATTTACCTAGAAGGCCAAGTACTAAATCCGCAAGGCACACGCGAAATTCGCCTGACGCTCGCTGGCAATGATCCCATCGAACTTGGCCATGAATTAGCCAAGCAGGCTTTAGCGCAAGGAGCTCATGAGCTCATTGGCGAGTAAATGCATCGTTGTCACCCGAAGCCTCTCGCAGAGCCAAACTCTGGTATCCTGCATAGAAGAGGCGGGCGCCACCGCGTTTTCATATCCTTGTATCGAAATAACATTCGAGCCTTTGCCTGATATTAACTTACAAGCCTTTGACTGGTTATTGCTGACCAGCCAAAATAACGCGCAAGCCTTTGCACAAATCAACCTGCCTCAATCACTGCAGATCGCCCGCATTGATGCACAGCGAGCCCCCAATTCAGCCTCTTTGGCCGGCATGTTCGAGAGCATGCCACCACAGCGTATTTTGCTGCCGCAAAGCAATTTAGCGGATGATAGCTTGCAACAAGCCCTAAAAGCGTCTGGCCACGCCGTTAAGCGCATTTTGAGCTACACCACGCAGGCAGCCCAAAGCGATATCGACTTGTCAAAGCATTCCATCGATGCCGTTACTTTCACTAGTCCGTCTACGGTGAAATTTTTTCTAGAGCGCGCGCCAAACTTCCTGACCGTACCCGTTGCCTGCATTGGCACGACAACTTATAAGGCTGCTTTGGCGAGCGGCTTTCAAAAGGTTATCTGCGCTAAAGAGCCCAGCCCCAGTGGTCTCGTCCAAATTCTTGAGGAATATTTCGCATGAACAATTTCCCTGCCTACCCCATTAATCGTCCAAGAAGGTTAAGACGCACGCCGAATATGCGCGAACTGCTTCAAGAGACGCGCCTGTCAGTCAGCGATTTCATCTATCCCATCTTTGTGCGCCATGGGAATGATAAGAAGCCTATTGGCTCCATGCCTGGTCAACTCCAGCATAGCCTTCAGTCCTTGGTAGACGAAGTCAAGCATGTCGAGCAACTTGGCATTAAAGCCGTCATGCTCTTTGGAATTCCAGAAAAAAAAGACGCTCATGGCAGCGATAATTTGAGCGCGTCGGGCATTGCTGCATCCGCAATTCAGGTCATTAAAAAAGCATGTCCCGATTTGCTCGTTATTTCAGATCTCTGCCTATGCGATTATTCTGACCACGGTCACTGCACGCTCATAGACCCATCGAACGGCCATTTTTTAAACGAACCAACTTTAGAATATTTAGCCAAAGCAGCGGTTGTTCATGCGAGTGCAGGCTCAGATATGATTGCACCCTCTGGCTGCATCGACGGGATGGTGCAAGCCATTCGAGCAGGTCTTAACGAGGCAAAGTTTATCTATACGCCCATCATGAGCTATTCGGTTAAGTATGCCAGCAGCCTATATAGCCCTTTTAGGGAAGCGGCTGAATGTGCGCCGCAGTTCGGCAATAGAAAAACCTACCAGATGGATCCGCCCAATGCTCGCGAGGCCATTAAAGAAATGGCCATCGACATTGCCGAAGGCGCGGATATCCTAATCGTCAAACCGGCCGGCTTTTATTTAGATATTATTCAAAGCGCCAAGGCTAACTTCGACGTACCCATCACCGCCTACCAAGTCAGCGGTGAATACGCGATGCTTCATGCCAGCGCGCAGTTAGGCTGGACCGATTTACAAAGCACCGCGCTTGAAAGCCTGACCGCTATTAAGCGAGCGGGTGCGAATCAAATTATTACCTACTTTGCAAAAGATGTGGCCCAATGGATTTCCTAAACGCTCTTCAAAACAAGCCAGTTTCCAAAACGCCCATTTGGCTGATGCGTCAAGCCGGCCGTTATATGGCTTCGTATAGAGCTTTGCGCGCCAAGCATACTTTGCTCGAGTTGGTCAAAACGCCTGAGCTCGCATGTGAGGTCACGCTTCAGCCTTTGGCGGCGTTTAAACTCGATGCAGCGATCATATTTTCTGATATTTTGCCGATCTTGGAAACGTTAGGGCTCGGTCTCGATTTCGTTCACGGCGAAGGTCCGGTTTTGGATAATCCCATTCGCACCCGTGCGCAGGTGCAAAATCTCACTTTAAGGCCCATTGAAGAAACCGTCGGCTTTACGCTGGACGCTATCAAACTGGTAAAGCCTGAAATCAAAGTGCCTTTGATTGGCTTTTCAGGATCGCCGTTTACACTCGCCTGTTACGCCATCGAAGGCGGCTCCAGCAAAGATCATCGCTTAGCCAAAACGTTCATGTATTCAGAGCCGGAAGCGTGGCATCGTCTCATGAGCACGCTGGCTGAATTAGTCGGGCAGTATTTGCTGCTTCAAGCTGATGCGGGCGTAGATGTACTGCAAGTCTTCGATAGCTGGGCCGGATCGCTCAGTGCGATAGATTATGAGCGTTTTGTATTTCCACACACTCAAAAGGTTATTAGGACCGCAAAACGCTCAGGCAAGCCTGTCATTTATTTTTCCACTGGCACTGCAGGATTTAACCATCTAATTGCGAAGTTAGATGCTGATGCCTATAGCATTGACTGGCGCATGCCACTGGGGCAAGCGCATGAAATTTTGGGCACTCATAAACCCATCCAAGGCAATTTAGATCCTCTCACTCTGCTGGCACCCTGGGATGAGCTCAAACATCAAATCGATTTCGTTCTGGCACAGGCGCCTAAGACAGGCTTTATCTTCAACCTCGGTCATGGGATCTTGCAGCAAACACCTGAAGATAACGTCCGCAGGTTAACGGACTACCTAAACGCGTAATGTCACCCAACGATTGCTGTGGCTCATTCGTCCGTTGTATCCTTGGGTATGCCTGAACCCATTGAAGAAGAGCTCCCGTTAGAAGAAGAAATCGAAGAACCGGCAGAACCAGCTACCGCGCCATCAAGCCCTAAATCGCCGGCCGCCAGCTTTGCCAGTGACCAAGACGATTCCAAAGCTGCCCAAAAGATCGCAACTGAAGAAAAATTCCTCGAGCCTATGGATTTAGAAAGCGCGGAAGCGGTTCCAAGGCGGCGCGGCAATTTCAGAACCCAAGTCGCTGCCAAACAGTTAAAGCGTCTCACGATAGATCCCAAAGAAGCTGCAGCTGAGGCTGGCGAAAAAGTACAAGATCTCGCCGCCTCGCACGGTGCCAGTATTTTGCACAATATCCCAGTACTCGGCCTGGTCGCCACTTTCTTTGCCAAGCGAAAAGAAAATAACGAGCTAAAAGAAACGAGCGAAGATTTTACCGCCCTCAATCAAGCTCGCATGAAGATTTTAACCAAACAGCCACATGCCGCATTAGACATTGCCCGAGGAGTCGCTCCAAAGCAGTTTTGGCAGGAGAATCAAAGCCGCGGTGTCAATCTTCTGCTCGCCAACACTTTAGAATACGCCCAAGTGCAACTTCAAAAACGCTTTGCCAAACTTCAAAGAAGCAGCGTTGCCACTGATGTACAAACTATCGGCGCCGGCGTTTCAGCTTCCATCATCGGTGCACCGATTGGTGTTGGGATTTCAGCCGCTGGCGCTGTTGCCAAAGCGGGCATGGGCCTAAAATCTTTAGCCACTTTCGGCAGAAAATTCATCAATCGCACCCTAGGTGTAGAGCGCAGCGAACATGCCAGTCTGCTGTACGGTCTCGCGTTGGAGCATTTACAGTCCAAATATCAAGTACCGCCAGCCAGAGATCTCGACATGGTCAACCAATCAATGGACTTTGTCAGCACGCTCGGTATAGCCAAAGATAGGGAACAAGCGCGTGCCAATGCGTTTCAGATGCTTCGTTCATTAAATGTAGCGCCTGATCCGGGCGATCAGCAATCGGTAAATCTATTCATGACCAAGGGTTTTGATAAAATCATGGATTTGATGAAAGGCTAACACGCAAACAAATTCGAAAAATTTAGATTTCTCCAAAAGGCCTGAGGTAGTCTTTGGCCATGGTCGAAAATCAACATAAAGTCGGTGTCGTTCCAGCCACCCTAATGGTTGCTGGAAATATCATGGGTTCAGGCGTTTTCATGTTGCCGGCGAATTTAGCCGCAACAGGTGGAATCGCTATTTACGGGTGGATCGTCACCATAATTGGGGCGCTTTGTTTATCCATGGTTTATGCGCGTATGTCTTCCATCGATGACAGCGCTGGCGGCTCTTACGCTTATGCCAAACGCGCTTTCGGGCCGTTTATTGGTTATCAAACCAACTTGCTCTATTGGGTGGGCAACTGGATCGGCAACGTTGCTTTGACGGTCGTTGGTGTTGGCTATCTCAGCTTCTTTTTTTCGACTTTAGGAACGCCAATGGGCGGCGCTATTGCCTGCATCGGCATGATTTGGCTCTTTACTTATATTAATATCTTAGGCCCTAAAATTACCTCAAGAGTTCAATCAGTGACCACCGTGCTGGCGCTGATCGTCATTGTTGGCGTGGCTATCTTTGGCTGGTTTAGATTTAGCCTCGATACCTACATGACATCTTGGAATGTTCAGCACTTAGGGACGTTTCCCGCAATTCAGTCCGTTTTAAACGTGACCCTTTGGTCCTTTATTGGGGTTGAAACGGCGTCGGTTGCGGCTGGCGTAGTAGAAAACCCGAAGAAAAATGTGCCCATTGCCACCATCGGCGGCGTGGCACTGGCGGCGGTTTGTTACCTGCTTTCCTGTACCGCGATCATGGGCGTTATCCCGGGGCCGGAACTCATCAAATCAGCGGCACCATTCGCAGATGCAGCAAAGTTGGCGATGGGCGAAATCGGCGGCGGTATTGTATCTTTTTGCGCGGCAGCAGGGTGTTTAGGCTCTTTGGGCGGTTGGATCATGGCCACAGGGCTCTCCGCAAAAGCGGCATCAGATGACGGACTGTTTCCCAAAATATTCGGTCGCGCGAATGCCAAAGGCACGCCAGTGATGGGGCTGATTATTGTCGCTGTTTTGATGACCCTTTGCGTCATTTTGACCGTTTCTCCTTCAGCCAGCAAAGAGTTTGGCACCATTTCGTCGATAGCAGTTTTATTAACCCTGGTTGCTTATATTTATGTCGCAAGCGCTTTGATTGCCATTGCGAGCAGAGCAAATCAGGCCCTAGGCGTCATCATCTTTATCAGTGTCGTTAGCATCGCATTTTGTAGTTGGGCAGTCATCGGCACCAAAGGCGGTGAGCCCGCTTGGCTAGCCGTTATCCTGCTCGCGAGCACCGCCATGTACGCCTTAACCACCAAAGGAGAAAAAGTATGATTGAAAGAACTTCTGCGGTGATAAGACATCGCGTCCTGCTTGCTCATGAAGCGATTGAAGAAGGCGGCGGCGCTGCACGAGCGCTGATGGCTCTAGAAGAAGAGCTGCTCATGCGCGATATTGACATGGTCAAGGGATCCGATGACAGCGCCAGCATCTTCTCCACCGACGCGAGCCTTCATGGCGTTTTGGTCAGCTGGACACTGCCTGGCGCCTTGGAGCTTATCCAAGTCATTCGCAAGAGAAACGGCAAAATCCCGATATTTCTTTTGATCGAGCGAGAAGACTCAGCGAATTTGTCCAAAGAAATCTTAACTATTGTTAGCGAATTAATTTGGCTATTCGAAGACAGCTTGCCGTTTATTGCTGGGCGTATTGAAGCGAGCATTCACTTATATTCGAGCAATATTTTAGGACCGATGGCCAAGGCGCTGCTTGAATTTGATCACATCCATGAATACTCGTGGCACACACCAGGGCATACCGGTGGCACAGCGTTTCAAAAGGCACCTGCTGGCCGGTTATTTTTCGATTACTTTGGTGAGAATCTATTTAGATCCGACTTGTCGATTAGTGTAGGTGAACTGGGATCACTGCTTGATCACTCCGGACCGATCGGTGAAGGTGAAAAATATGCTGCTAGGGTGTTCGGCGCGGATCGAACCTATTGCGTAACCAACGGTACCTCCACTTCGAATCGCATCATCTGGATGGCTTCGGTTTGTAGAGGCCAACTGGCTCTGGTGGATCGCAACTGCCATAAATCCACCGAACACGGGCTAACTCTGACTGGCGCGATTCCACAGTATTTAATGCCTACGAGAAACCAATACGGCATTATCGGGCCAATTCCGCCCGAGCATTTGGTTTCAGAAGCGATTCATGCCAATGGCACGCCGGTTCATTGCGTTATCACCAACTCCACTTATGACGGGCTGACCTATAACGTGGATCGTGTTTTAGAGCTTATTGGTGATTCAGTCGACAGAATCCATTTTGACGAAGCTTGGTATGCTTACGCCAGGTTTCATCCGCTCTATCGAGGGCGTCATGCTATGCGAAAGGGTTCGGAAAACGGCTCGCTGCAAGGCCCCACCCTCTTTGCGACACATTCCACGCACAAACTGCTCGCCGCGCTTTCTCAGGCGTCGTTTATCCATATAAAAGACGGCCGCAACAGCATTGACCATGCGCGCTTCAACGAATCGTTTATGATGCACGCGTCCACTTCCCCTTTATACACCATAATTGCATCGAACGATGTCACGACATCTATGATGGACGGGCCCGGTGGTGAAGCTTTGATGGATGAAGCGATTAGGGACGCCATCGCTTTTAGACAGCTGGTCACCAAACTTTGGCGCGAGCATGCCGATAGCAACGATTGGTTTTTCCAAACCTGGAATCCTACCGAAATCGAACAAACACCCTTCGAACAAGTGTCGCCTGATCGCCTGGCATGTGACCCGTCTTGTTGGGTCTTGCATCCTAACGACGAATGGCATGGGTTCCACCTAGAAGACGACTATTGCATGCTTGATCCCATCAAAGTGCAAGTGGTGACCACGCCCGGCAATTTTCCGGCAGGTCTTTTGACTGCCTATCTTGATGCCAAGGGCATTGAAGTTGAGAAAACCAACGATTACTCCATTTTGTTTCTTTTCTCGATTGGAGTGACCAATGCGAAATGGAGCACACTGCTGCACCAGCTGCTCGCATTTAAACAAGATTTCGATGCGAATCTGCCACTCACCGAAGCGATCCCTGCCATTGCAAATTTTTATCCGGGCCTCGGTCTCAAAGACTTAGGCAAGCGTATGCAGGATCATATGGTGAAAAATGGCACCTTGGATCTTCAAGCCAAAGCATTTTCAAAACTGCCGACGCCGACCATGATCCCGGCGGATGCCTATCAACGTCTTCTTGCTAATGCCATTCAGCGCATTCCATTAAACCAAGCGGCGGGCAGGACGGCGGCGACCGGGTTGGTGCCTTACCCACCAGGGATTCCGTTAATTATGCCGGGCGAAAATATTGGCAGTGCTGACGAGCCTTTCATGAAGTACCTGCTGGCACTCGAGGCATGGGACAAAGAATTCCCAGGCTTTGCCCACGATACTCACGGGATCGAGCCTGAAAACGGCGTTTATCACTTATTGGTTCTCAAATGACCGATGCCCAGCCCAAAAAAATGAATCTGCTCATGGCCAGCCTGCTGGTCCTGGTCAACATGGTGGGAACAGGCATTTTTTTGCTGCCTGTGAGCATGGCCAGCATTGGCAGTATCTCCATCTGGGGCTGGTTGATGGCAACGGTAGGCGCTGGTGCCATTGGGCTGATGTTCGCTCTTTTGGGATCGATTCAGCCTGTTGCGGGTGGGCCGTATGGATACGCAAGAGACTCATTAGGCGATTACTCGGGTTTTCAGACCAACTATGTCTATTGGACCGCCAATGTCGTTGGCAATATTGCCATTGCCACAACGGTGACTGGATATTTTACGGAGTTCATCCCAGCTTTAAAGAGCATGCAGTTGGATTTATATTTTACGACTGGTCTAGTCTGGCTCGCTGTCATAATAAACTTGGGAGGACCCAGGTGGGTGGGCTTATTCACCAGTTCAGGAACTTTGCTGGCGTTGGTTCCCATTTTGCTGCTTTTAATTTTTGGATGGATATGGTTTGACCCATCTCTATTTAGCGCTAACTGGAATCCGCATCAGCTTTCTTTTACCCACGCGCTCACCAAGAGCGGCACATTTGCGCTGTGGGCCTTTATGGGCATTGAAAGCGCGTCTGTGGCATCCGATGTGATTGATAACCCCAAACGCAATATCCCTTTGGCTACGTTGATCGGCTTTTGTATGTCAGCGGTATTATATATTGGAACTTCCAGCCTGTTGATGGGGCTCATGACGGCTGAAGATCTTTCTAATTCGTCGGCGCCATTTTCGGATGCCGCTTTTAAAATGATTGGTCCCGCAGGCGCGATGATCATGGCCGTATGCGCTATTTTTAAAGCATTTTCGTCGTTGGTCGGTTGGACTTTAATCGTCAATCAATCCGCTTATGCAGCCTCCAAAGACGGACTATTTCTAAAGATCTATAGCAAGAAGGATGGTCGGGGCATCCCGGTTTGGAACTTTGTGCTTTCTGGGATCTTAATGACTTTGATCGTGTTGGGCATTCACTCATCCAGCTTGACCAGAGAGTTCGATAAGATCATTAATATCGCTGTCATTTTGACGGTTTTGCCCTATCTTTACTCCGGGGTTGCCTTTTTAAGCTATACCTGGAATGTTGATAGCACGCGTTGGCAACGAGTCGGGTTGTCCATTACGCTAGCAATCGCCAGTCTGTACTGCCTGTCGGTTGTCGCTGGTTCAGATGCCGCATTGGTTCGAACCGCGATGATAATCCTATTTGTCAGCATCCCCCTATATCCTCTCTTTAGCCTAGGACGTAAGCGGGGGGCCAAACCCGTCATGAGAAGATAAGAATATTTGAGATGAAAGCGAGAATTATTTTTCTTCTGTTAAGTGCGCACGTCGCCTACAGCAATAGCCACGAACTCACGCCAGTGCCTTTTGTGGACCTACAAAGGTATGCAGGTACCTGGCATGAAATCGCCAGACTTCCGGATTCGGCTGAAACCAACTGCGTTGAAAGCAAAGCCGAGTACCTATGGAAAAATGGTGCCATGCAAGTGCGGCACTTTTGTCGCAAAGCCAACGGCTCTCGCAAGCAGTCGGTTTCCAAAATAGCCATCGAAAACCCGCCCAATAACTCAAAGCTTAAAATTCAACTCGGGCCTAAATGGCTGAACTGGGTAGGTCTGGATGCCAACGAACACTGGATCATAGATCTAGACCCCAACTACCAATTTGCTGTGGTCAGCGAACCTGGAAAGCGCCAACTGAAAATCTTAAGCCGAACCCCCACCTTAGAAAAGCCAGTATACGACAAGATTATTGCTGAACTAAAAGCGCGGCATTTCGATCTTTCGCACCTAATTGTTCTCCAAAATACGCAGCCCGCGGTGGCGCAGGGCGAAACTTGCCAAAGTGAAAAGAGCGGCTTACATAGTGCAGAGCTATGTATATCAAATCCTTTCTGTTCTTAATCTTTAGTGTCAGCTTATATGCAAATGCTTGGTGGGAAGGCAAAGTGGTCTACCAAGTTTACCTGCGAAGTTTTCAAGATTCCAACAACGATGGCATTGGCGACATCCCTGGCCTTATCTCTAGATTAGACTATCTGCAAAGCCTGGGCGTTGATGCTTTATGGCTATCCCCAATTCATAAATCGCCAGATTACGACTTTGGCTACGACGTCAAAGGGTATTTCAGCATCCACCCAGCCCTTGGGACACATCAGGATTTCCAGCAGCTAACCTTACAAGCCAATAAGCGCGGCATCAAAATCATGATGGATTTGGTCATTAATCATACTTCGGACCAGCATCCTTGGTTTCTGGCTTCCAAATCTTCGAAATCAAATCCCAAACGAAACTGGTACATCTGGTCAGATGGCAAAGGAAATCAACCCCCAAACAATTGGCGCTCTCGTTTAGACGAATCCTCTTGGGTGTATGACGAATCGAGCAATCAATATTACCAGCATTCTTTCTTTAAAGAGCAGCCCGATCTGAACCTGCGCAACCCAGAAGTCCAAAAAGAAATCGAAAAAATTATGCACTTCTGGCTGGAAAGAGGCGTCAGCGGCTTCAGACTAGATCTCGCCAACTACTACATGAAAGATGCTGGCCTCAGGGATAACCCCGCCACCAACTCCTGGTCGAAATGGTTTCAAAGTAGCGTCTATGCATACATGGGCCAAGAGCATCTGTACGACAAAAATCACCCAGACTTAGCCAATTTTTATCGAAAACTGCGAACCATCGCCGACAATCATAACGCTCTACTTCTCGGCGAAGTTGATGTGGACGACGGCGAGCAGGCGATCTACGCGGCTCGCTCCGTATCCAATCAAACCAAGGGCACCGGGCTTCATCTATCATTGCACCGCGACTTTATATCGAACAAATTTTCAGCCGAAGGGCTGGAGAATATTATCACAGAGCACGAAGCACTCATGCCTAGAGATATTCCGATGGTGGTGACCTTCAATAACCACGATCATCAAAGATTCTCGACCACTCACACAGCCGCCGAAACGCGTTTAGCCGCCCTCTTTACCTTAACCAGCAAAGGCTTCCCGGTCTTATACTATGGCGAAGAAATCGGCCTTAAAGACGCCTACGTTCCACAAGCTTTAGGCAAAGACCCATTGCCCAGAATCATGTGGAAGCCAGCCTATTTCGCCCAGATTGGCAGAGACGGCTGTCGCACCCCGATGCATTGGGACAATACTGCGTATGCAGGGTTCTCCAAGGTAGAACCGTGGATCACCTTCGACAAAGAAGGCGCCGTGAGTGTGGAAGAACAAGAACAAGATGCAAAATCCTTGCTGAATTTTTACAAAAAGTTGATCTCTCTACGCAAGCAACATGTGGCGTTGGCAAAAGGCAAACAAACACTCTATAAAACCGGCATCAAAAATCTGCTGATATTCAAAAGAGAGTATAAAGATCAAACAATTTGGGTAGCGATGAACTTTAGCCCTGCCAATTGGATCTCGCTAAACACCCAAATCACTCCCGAAAATATCCTAGCAAGCACCCACCCCCAGACCACCAACCTAACCGAACTAGGTCCGATGCAAGCAGTAATCACCACAAAAATACCCTCTCCTACACTGTAGAAGAGGGCATCTTGCCCTCCCTCGCTTGCGGGGGAGGGAGATTTGGCTTCAGCCAAATCGGGAGAGGGCTGTACCCGATCCCTGTAGGGTACGCCAAAGTTAGTCGAGAACTGGTATCGCACTTATGCAACAGTCTCTCAGGCCTTATGCCCGCGAACTTCGTCAGTCGCAGACATCTGCGGAGCTTTGGTTGTGGAAGATGGTTAGGGCTCATCGATTCGCTGGATTCAAGTTTCGCAGACAGGTTCCGATAGGGCCCTTTATTGTGGATTTCTATTGCGCGGCCAAGAGACTGGTTATCGAATTAGATGGCGGGCAACATAATGCCGAGCCGGCGTTGATTTATGATTTAAGACGGACTGCATTTTTAAAGAGCAAGGGGCTGGTTGTTTTGAGATTTTGGAACAACGAAGTTTTGGGGCAGCGGGAGTCGGTTTTACAGAAGATTTGGGAGGTGTTGCATGAGAAATCTCCCTCCCCGCACCCGAGCCAGGGCAAGATACCCTCTCCTACTTTGTAGGAGAGGGAGATTTTGGCTAGCCAAAATCGGGAGAGGTTTCCCCCCAACGTTAGACTTTCAATCGCCGGGATCGGCTACAACCCTCTCCCGATTTTGGCGGAGCCAAAATCTCCCTCTCCCACGAAGTGGGAGAGGGATAACAGACAGAATCCTCTTCTGCGCAGCAGGAGAGGTATTATCCTGTCCTCCAAATCTCAAAGCTCAAAGCAGCCTGCTCCAGCAACATCCCCTTACCATTAAACGCCTTTGCGCCGCCCGCGATGGCCTTCTTCATTAAAGGCGTTTCCTCCGGATCATAAACCAAGTCGTAAAGCACTTGACCCGGTCCAAACTGAATCTCCTCTAGATATTCAGGACTCAAGCCCGGCGTACAGTTGACGGTTATATCCCCGGGCATCGGCATCGCGCCGCTCGATCTGGTCCAGGTTTCAATATTGTCCGCATGGCCATGAAATAACGCGTAACCGATCGCTTTGGCCGAGCCCCCTGCTCCCAAAACCAACGCTTTCATGCCAGGCAGTCGCACTTCTTTCTTTCGCAAATCTTCCAAAAAGCCGGGCGCGTCTGTGTTGTCCCCAATCAACTTATCATGCTTCCAAAACAGCGTGTTCACCGCGCCAATCGCCGCAGCTGTATCCGTGAGGCCATCTAAAAAAGGGATAATCTTCTCTTTATGAGGAATCGTCACATTAGCGCCGCCGAAACTTTCCTCCCGAAAGCGTATGACAGCTGCTGCTAAGTCTTCAGATTTGGTCGGCAGCAGCTCATAAGACCAGTCAAGGCCCGCTTGCTTAAACGCTGCATTATGAATCTCAGGACTTAGACTATAATCTAGGGGCCAACCAAAAATACCAAATCGTTTCATATAAAAACCCCTAGCATAGGACCTGGGTTGACCAAAGCACTAATTACACCTACGAAAATCAGGAGCTCTGCCCATAGAAACTGCTTAGTCCTAAAGCGGTAGAGCAAATTTAGGAGCAATTAAAATGGCACGATATCGTGGTCCTCGTTTGAAAATTATTCGCCGTCTTGGCACACCTCTTCCCGGCTTAATGCGCACAGATCCGGATTTGAGACGACCTTATGGGCCGGGCCAACATGGTCCGACCAAGAAATCCAAACTCTCTGGATTTGCTTTGCGCCTAAGAGAAAAGCAAAAGCTACGTTTCCATTACGGCCTGAGCGAAAAGCAATTGAAGCGTTACGTTGCAACTGCTTTCAGAGTCAAAGGAAACCCGGGTCTTACTTTACTCACAAGCCTAGAAAGCAGACTAGACAGCGTTTTGTTTAGAGCAGGTTTTGCACCAAGCATTTCCGCTGCTCGGCAGATGGCTCGTCACGGTCATATTGCTGTCAACGGACGCCGCGTGGATATCCCATCCTACGCTGTAGAAGCTGGCGAAGTATTGGCTGTTCATGAAAAGTCCAAGATGAAAGAAGCCATTGCTGCAAACCGTCAAGATCCAAACAATTTGATCGTTCCAGCCTATTTGGCAACGGTTGAAGGAACTGATCAAATCAAAATGACGATGATGCCATCCAGAGAAGACATCCCAGTCATTGTCAATGAACAGATGATTGTGGAATACTACTCAGGTAAGTAGGATAAACACATGATGAACTTTTCGTGGATTTCGCAGTCAAGCTGGATCGCTCTAAGCGTTCTCGCTATCTTATTGGTGTTCTCGCTGGTTAGCTGGTCCATCATTTTGCTAAAAGTTTTCTCTTTGAGGAAAGCAAGCAAAAGATCTGCGGAATTTACGGATATGTTCTGGAAAGTCAGGCACCTTGATCAAGTATTCGAAGAATCAAGGCGTTTTGACCAAAGCCCCCTGGCTCAAGTTTTCAGAAAAGGTTATTTAGAAAAAGACGATATCGCTTTAGAGCACACGCTACGCAAAGCCAGCATGGCAGAGATGGCTGAGCTTGAAAGCATGATTCCTTTTTTAGCCACCGTTGGCTCAACCTCCCCCTTTATTGGTCTGTTTGGCACCGTTGTAGGCATCATGGCCGCTTTTCAAGAGATTGGCGCCAAAGGTTCCGCCAGTCTTGCCACCGTGGCTCCAGGCATCGCTGAAGCCCTCATCGCTACCGCTGCCGGCTTAATCGCCGCGATTCCAGCAGTGATTGCTTATAATTATTTTTCAAACCGCATTCGAGGCTTTGCGTCTGAGATTGACACTTTCTCGAATGACTTCTTAAACATCGTTCGCCGAAGTGCCTAATGCTCCCAAAACACATTGCCATTATCATGGATGGGAATGGTCGTTGGGCCAAACAAAGGGGCCTCGGCCGCTTAGAAGGTCACCGTGCTGGCACCGACTCGGCGGCTGATATCGTTCGATACGCCGGTGAACTCGGTATTTCTTACCTAACGCTCTATGCCTTTTCTTCGGAAAACTGGAGCAGACCCAAAGAAGAAATCTCGGGTCTCATGAATCTGCTTAAAAATTATTTAAAAAAAGACGCGTCTGAGCTGATCGAAAAAGGCGTCCGCGTTAGAACCATTGGCAGCACGGACAAACTGCCACTGATGCTGCAAAGATCCTTGTCCGCCATTTGCGAAAAAACCAAACACGGCACCAAACTCAATCTAACCCTAGCTTTATCATACGGCTCAAGAGACGAAATCGTCAAAGCGAGTCAAAAAATCGCTCAAGATGTCGTGGATAAAAAAATAGCCATTAAAAATATTTCTGAACAGTTATTTGAAAAATATCTAGAAACAAAAGATCTACCCGATCCTGATCTATTTATCAGGACCAGCGGAGAAATGCGTCTGTCGAACTTTCTTTTGTGGCAGCTATCTTATTCAGAGCTTTACATCACGCCGGTTTTTTGGCCTGATTTTAAAAGAGCGAATTTAGACGAAGCCCTGGAAAGCTACGCGAGTCGCAATCGCCGATTTGGAAAAAGCTCATGAATTTATTGCTTCGCGTTTTAAGTGCCATTATTTTATTGCCAGGTGTTTTATGGCTATTTCACCAAAGCCACTGGCCCCTGATAACCCTATTGGGAGTGATTTGGATCCTAAGCCTAATCGAATATGCTCGCATGATCAAAACCCCAAATAGCATCATGTTGATAGGCGGCATCTATATTACAGCGGGCATCGCATCTCTCTACTTCTTGCGAGAAAAGGCCGGTTTCGAAGCGATTCTTCTCGTTTTCATCGCGACTTGGTCCAGCGATACCTTTGCCTATTTCACCGGTAGGGCCGTCGGCAAACATCCGATGGCTCCCAGCATTAGCCCAAAAAAGACCTGGGAAGGTTTTATCGGCGGCGCCATTGGTTGCGTCTTGGTTCCTGTATTGTTGCGTGATTTACTGCTGCCACTTTCGCTAACGGATGTCCTTTGGGTATCCATACCTTGCATTGTGCTGGCACCACTGGGTGATTTAATAGAAAGCAAAGTCAAACGGGTGTATGGTGTGAAGGACTCAGGCAAATTATTGCCAGGCCACGGAGGGATTTTGGATCGCATCGATGCACTATTGCTTACGGCGCCTTGGGCCTATATCTATTTCTGCTTATGACCAGCAAGGCCCGCGAAGAAAGACGAAATGCAGCAGCTGAAATTGCAGCAAGTTTAATTGGCGGCAAAGCAGACCCAGATTTCGACCCCGTGCACTCTTCCTTGTGCGTTGCGGATGTCGTCATGATCGCTGGCGCGCCTTGGCTACGCGAAGCCATCGAAAAAGACTTTTGGAAAGACGAAAGCGGCTATAGAAAAATAGGCGGCGGCTCCAATACCCCAGAGATGCCCTACTTCTTTAGAAGTACCGCCAATCTGATTCACTTTTTAAAAAGGCAAAATCTTTATTATCCCAGAGGATCCATCGAGCCTAAAGTGGGCATGGCTTGTTTTTTCGACCAAGAAGAAAGAGGCCGGTTTAATTTTACGCCTGATCGCAGCGGTATTGTGGTGGAAGTGCATAAGTTTCAAGTGCGCGAAGTCATCATGGCTCCCAAAGGTCGTACAGTAAAGCGTGTCCCAATTATTGTAGGGGATCGCATGGAACAGTCTTTAATTGGCTATTCCGACCTTCCCTAAAACTAAAATAACTGAGACCGCAAAAGCCAATACCACCAAAATCATGGTTCTCGTGGAGCTCACAGGCCTGGGTGTCAATTCCATCATCTCATGTTGATTTATCGTTTGCCTTTCACTTTGGCTTTCGTTTATCCATGAACTTATGAACCAGAGAATTGAGAAATTCACTCTGAAAGCAATCCAGAGCTATCATCACACCTCATTAATTCATTTTGATGATCAAGAGACATTGGTGGAAGCGCTGGCTAGCCGGATCGGATTTGCAGGCGCAAACCCCGTGGCCTTTTTGTCTATTTTAGCGCGCCGCCCAGAAATGCGACTCAATGATTTGGACGAAGCGATCTTAACCGACCGCACCCTGGTCAGAGCCAACAGCTTCAGAAACTCGCTGTTTCTCATGGCAAGCGTCGACTACCCACTTTATTTCAGAGCCCTCAGCCATCCGCTCAAAATGAGCAACCAGAGCAAACTTAACGCAGCCGGCATTGATGAAGACGATCTCCTGCGCATGCATCATCGCCTAGAAGACACCAATTTCCACATTCCTCAAAGTCACGAACAAGTGATGGAAATCTTATATCCCAAAAATCACGCCCTGCCTGTGGCCGATGTCCAAAAGCTACTGGTGCGTAAGTTATGCGAACTAGGCGTTCTGGTGCGCACGTACCATAAAGGTTGGAAGGGCAACGACTTTCTTTACGCGCTGACCAAAAATTGGTTTCCAGATTTCAAACTTACCTCAGAAAACCAAGAAACAGCCCGTTGTCAGCTCATCAGGCGTTACATTTCGACCTATGGCCCTGTCTCCAAAGAAGACATCATTTGGTGGACCGGCCTCAGTGAATCTCAAGTACATCGATCGCTATCGACCTTAAGACGCGAACTCAGCATCGCCCAAATAGAAGGGCACAAAGACGAAATGCTGGTTTTAAAAGAACGAGTTCAAAATATCAGACAACACGGCAATTCAGATCACAGCATCGTATTTCTGCCGCCTTTTGATCCCTTCACCACCGCCTGGGTCACACGCAAGCGTACCGCCAAAAAGAGCGACTATCCGTTCATCTACGACGCCGTAGGCAACGCCGCTGGCACGATTGTACATGAAGGCAAAATCATCGGCGTATGGCAGTTTAGAGACAGCAAAGACCACATTTTTGAATATCATCTGTTCGAGTCCTACCAAGACCTCAAAGGCGATGTTCACTTCTTGGCCGACCAATACGCCCACACCCTAGCCCGCATCTCCGGCTCCACCGCAACCTACGTCTACGAACGCAAGCTTCCCGAACCCCTGCACAAACGCCCCCCAGGATCATTCCTATGGCCACTTGGCAAAGAACCCCCATTTAAGACTGCAGATCAAAATCTACTCAAAAGCCCATTGGAGCGTCGTACTTCCAACACTTTTAGAAGGCCTTATCTTAAAGATGAGCACGTAGCAGCTTCGGCTTCTTCGTCTGCCCCAGCTGCTGCAACGTGTTTGCAACATCCGCAATAATTTCTTCTGCATTACCACCGATTTGTTGCTCATAAAGGCTGTCTCGGATGGCGCGCAGATGCATATCTATGTTTTCGATAAGCTGTTCGTCTCTACTACTACTCGGTGATAGCTGAGCAAATATTTGTATCCACCGGCGCGCTTTAGCCGTCAGCTGTGCAATATCGTCTGAAGACTGAGGCGATCTTGAAGACGACCTTTCCGGAGGTGGCGTCCTTGAGTACGGGCGATTCGAACGTCTGCTTTGCGAGAGCACCTCGCGCGCTGCTGTTCCCAAATCGGGCATGCCCTCACTACTTGAATCAAAGGCCGAAAGCGATCCGTCCGAAATCGGTTCAAGCCGCCGCGCATTTGAAACTTGACCCCTTCGTCGCGACACCGCAGTGATGGCCACTCTCTTAGGCTGTTGGACTGCAGCAGGGGCATTCTTAACATAGCCATATACTGTATAAAGTCCGCCCAAAACTGTGGCGACTAATCCAAAGTCTGCCAGCAGTGCAATATTGAATATCGATGCAGGACAAACACCGTCGTTATCGCTAGGCGGTATCGTCGAAGCAGCGGAATGAATTTCCGCCTTTTCCTCAATGGTAAATGAAAGAGCGCTGGAAAGTAACAGATCTGGTGCACCTTCATTGCCAATCCAAGTGAGCCCAGCGAGCACCCCGGCGAGCTCGCCTGTTCGAACGAAAACAAGTTGAACCCCTTGTTTGGCCAGGTGCCCACTTAACAAAGCTGGATAGCAAGCGGTGCCGAAAATCGGGTGCAAGGTGTTATAAGTTAGATGATATTCATTGCAAAGCTCAACGACGGCTGCAACTTGATCTTTGTTTTGTCCCTCAAAATTTTCAAATACAAAATTTCGCCCTGTGATTGAAAATGCAGAAAGCGACAACGCCAGCGCTAGAACAAAAATCTGTTTTCTCATTGTTTCTTATTGACGTTTGAAGCACGCAATCTTATTTCCGAGGCTATGTCCACGCCTTTGCCGTCTTTAACCATGCTTCTGAGAAGGCCAACCACCTTTTTTAGAGAATTGTCTCCTGCGAGCTTAGGCCCGAAAGTCACGTTATTGGGCGTTTTCTGCTTATTTGTTGGCAACGTCTGCTCAGGGCTAACTCAATTTTTTTTGGCTAGCATTGATCCGGTCTTTTTTAACGGTATGATCAAACCTGCCGAAATTGTTCTGATGAAAAAGCAGGCTATTTTAACTTTGCTGTTTTCGCCCGCGATCGCTTTTTTTGGTATTTTCCTATTTGCCAGCGCGCTGCATTTTCTGATTAAAAATTTGATCTCGGCGAATCTACCGACTTCCTATGAAACCACCGTGCGTCTGGTGGCGTTGGCTCAGGTGCCGATGCTATTTTCGATTGTGCCTCTTTTGGGTCCGATCATTGCGCCAATCTGGTCATTTATACTGTTAATGAAAGCTCTAAAGGGGTTTTATGGACTTTCGCTATTTATGGCGGTCATGTCTACCCTAGCCCCTGCCTTGTTTTTAAAATTGACCTGGGGCTGGGCTTTGCAGATGCTATCCCTTTCGTTGTAACTTATACCCCTGGAGTCATCTATGCGCTACATGCTGTTGATTGGTACCTTGGTGTTTTTTGGCTTGATGCTGTCTTGTGGAAAACCAACACCAATTAACCCAAGAGCGTTGGCCCAAGAAAACGCCTGTGTTCAGAGTTTGCAAATCGAAGACTACGAAGGCGCCAAAATCAGGTGCGAATTATGTTTAGAATACGATGAGTCAGTCGCTGCGTGCATGAACGGCATGGGCATCGTCGCCTATGCGAAGGGCAATACCGGCTCTGCCATTAGCTGGTTTACCAAAGCCATTAAACAAAGCAAAAACTTCGCTCAAGCGCGCAACAACTTAGGCGCCATCTATTTCAAACAAAACAATTTTTCGGACGCCATCCCTTATTTTAAAGCCGCCCTGGACATTGACCCGGGCTATGAAGATGCACGTTATAATCTAGGCCTAAGTTATCTTCGCATCGGCCAAAAAGCCAGTATCCAAAAAGATTTGCCAGTCGCTACGCAAAACTACACCCACGCTCGCAAAGAGTTCTTAAAGTTGATTGCCGTCAATCCCGCCTACGTGAACGGCTACCGAGATCTCGGCTTGGTGAAGACCTACGAAGCTGCTCTGCAGAAAAACGAGCAAAGTAGACAGGCAGACCTCAAAGAAGCCACCACCTATTTCGAAAATTGCCTTCAGGTGGATCCAGGCAACGAAACCTGCCACGAAAGCTACGGGCAAACCTTGCTTTACGAAAAACAATACGACGCAGCGCTTCAGCAATTTATCGAATGCTTAGCGAGCAACAAGAAAAACGCCGTCTGCATCGCTGGTACCGATAGCGCCTATCAAGGCAGCCAGTTTAAGAGCCAGTCTCTTAAATCATACGTTGACCAACTCAAGAAAAACCCCAACGACGCTGCGGGGCACTACGGCTATTGCTCTATCTTGTTCCAAAATGGCATGACCGATTTAGCCGTCTCAGAGTGCCAAAAAGCCGTGCAGCTCAACAATAAAATCTGCCCGGCCTACTACCAGCTAGGAATGCACTTCAAAAAGGTACTAAACGCCAACGAAGCGCTTTCTAACTGTCAGTCTTTTGCCCTTTGCGCTGGTCCTAAGGACCCAGAGCAAAGCAGACAATGTAACCGAGTTATTACAGCACTGAGTGGTTCGTAACCATGGATTTAACAGAACCTTACTATTTAATTTACCTAAACGGACCGCTGTCAGGCCAAAAGATTGCTTTGGATCCTAAAAAGCCAGAGCTCATCATCGGGCGTTCTGCAGAGGCTGACATTGTCATCGACAGCAAAAACGTCTCTCGCAAACAGGCGAAGATCAAACAAGATGTCGATGGTGTGTGGATCGAAGATCTAGGCAGCAAAAACGGCACGTTGCTTAAAGACGAACCCATCAATGCACCAACCCTGCTGCAAGATGCAGACGAAATTCGTCTAGGAGACCTCAAATTAGGCTTCGTCGATTCGAATGCCGCTATCTTAAAAAGACTCAGCATCATGCCTGCTTTTCAGGATCAAAATCCACCCGAAACACCTGCGCCTGCCTCCGAAGAACCTGCGGCAGAAGCATCTGCCCCAAAACCTGCCCCGGTTGAGTCTTCCCCATGGATAGACTATGCCTACATTGGCCTAATGACCCTAGTGGTTATTGGGTTAATGGTAGGTGCATGGTTTTGGCTAAGGGGATAAAACAAGAAATTAAATTCGTTTGTGCAAGTTGCGGAACATCGTCGCCAAAATGGCTCGGTCGTTGCCCGGGTTGTCAGACATGGAATTCCATGACCGAAGAGGTCACCCAAGTCGGCCCTAAAAATCAGGGCTCGTCCAAAATCACAGCCCCGCAGCGCATCACTGATGTCCTTCACGAAACCAATCAACGCTTCCCCTTTGGGCAAAGCGAACTAGATCGAGTACTCGGCGGCGGCTTAGTCCCCGGCTCAGTAATCCTCTTAGGCGGCGAGCCCGGCATCGGCAAAAGCACATTGCTGCTCACCTGCGCTCACAAAATGGCATCTCTAGGCAGGACAGTTTTATACGTGTCAGGCGAAGAGTCTATGTCTCAGGTCCGCATGACTGCTGAGCGCCTAAACGCCCTTCACGAAAATCTCTACTTACTCTCCGAAACCAACTTAGGCAGCGCTCTGGCAGCCATCGAGCAAATCAAGCCCCACATGCTGGTGCTTGACTCCGTGCAAACCGTATTTGCGCCCGAACTAGAATCTGCGCCCGGTTCAGTGAGCCAAATCCGAGAAGTAACCGCGAGAGTGGTGCATCTATCAAAATCCTTAGGCATGGCAACTTTCCTAGTGGGCCACGTGACCAAAGATGGCCAAATTGCCGGCCCAAGATTGCTGGAGCATATGGTCGATACGGTGTTGTATTTCGAAAGCACCCGAACCGGCCCGTATCGTTTCTTAAGAGCCCATAAAAATCGCTTCGGCTCAACTCAAGAACTCGGCGTCTTCGAAATGCGCAGCGACGGTCTGAACGAAGTCACCAACCCTTCCGAATTCTTTCTCGCCGAACGTCATGGCGGCAAACCAGGCTCATCCATTGCTGTGGCCATAGAGGGGACCAGGCCCTTACTGGTCGAAGTGCAAGCCCTCTGCGTGCAAAGCTTCTTCGGTAATCCTAGACGCACCACGGTAGGCATGGACACGACCCGTTGCACCATGCTGGCAGCCGTTTTGGAAAAGCACGGTGGTCTAACGCTTTCAGGCCACGATCTGTTCGTGAACGTCGCCGGCGGCGCTAACCTAATCGAACCCGCTGCTGACTTGCCGGTCGCAATTGCCATCGCATCCAGTCTAACTAACCGGCCGGTAGAAGCAGACATGGTGTGTTTCGGAGAAGTAGGCTTATCCGGCGAAATCAGAGGCGTGCATCGCGTGGAAGCCCGCCTACAAGAAGCCGCTCGCTTAGGCTTTAAAAGAGCCCTTTTGCCCAAAGCCAGCATGGACAAGCTGGTCGCACCACCAGGGTTCGCATTAATTCCTGTTAATTCTCTCAAAGAATGTCTAGATAAAGCGTTATGCCTTGGATCTTGAAGACCGAACCGTCCGCCTTCAGCTACGCCGATTTGGAACACGATAAAAAGACCTGCTGGGATGGCGTGCGCAATTACCAAGCGCGCAACCATCTGAAATCGATGAAAAAAGGCGACGACTGCTTTATTTATGAATCGGTCGGGCCCAAAGAAGTTGTCGGAACCGCCAAAGTCTCACGTGAGGCCTACCCCGACCCCAAAGACCCACAGTGGGTCTGCGTCGATATCACCTTAGGCAAAAGGCTAAAAAAAGCCGTAACCCTCGCAGAACTAAAAGCTCACCCTACGCTGAAAGAGATTAGCTTGGTGAAGCAATCCCGCCTAAGTGTTTGCCCCATTAGTGAGAAAGAGTGGGCTCTGATTGCCAAGTTTCCGGATTTATGAAATCCTGACCGTTCTTATGTTCGAGCTATTAACTGATCCAAATACCTATTTAAGCCTAATTACTTTGACTGCCCTCGAAATCGTGCTGGGCATCGACAACATTCTGTTCATCAGCATTGTTTGCGCCAGACTGCCTAAAGAGCAGCAAGAAACCGCTCGCAAACTGGGACTTTCCTTAGCCCTATTTGGCCGGCTGGCACTTTTGTTCTCGCTGTCATGGCTTTTGTCCCTCAAAGATCCCCTGTTTTCCATCATGGGCCATTGGTTTACCGGTCATGATTTGGTTTTTGGTTTGGGCGGGCTATTTTTGGTTTATAAAGCCACTCAGGAAATCTTTTACGCCGTGGAAGGTGTGTCTCAAGAACGAACAGTTCGAGTCGTCACCATGCGTGCTGCCATTTTCCAAATCTTGATGCTGGATATCGTGTTCTCACTGGATTCGATTATCACTGCGGTCGGCCTGGCATCTCAGCTAAGCATCATGGCGGTTGCCATCATCATTGCCATCGTTATCATGCTGGTCGCCTCTAAATACGTCAGCGACTTCTTAGACAGGAACCCTTCGATGAAAGTCTTGGGTCTATCGTTCTTGTTGCTGATTGGCGTGCTATTAATCGCCGAAGCATTCGGGCAAGAAGTATCCAGAATCTACGTCTATTTTGCCCTCGGATTTTCAAGCTTTGTTGAGCTGGTCAATCTAAGAATGCGCTCGAAGACAAACAAGTTATAGATTTAACTTAATTACTACTTCTTCTTATAGGCGAGCTTCTCAAATTCCGCATAAAGATCCGGGTTATTATGCAACTCGGCTATAAGCGCCTGTTTTTCCTTGCTGTCATCGGCATAGCCAACCGCTCTCTTTCCATCAACGCCCAAAAACCACTCCTGATGTATCTGGGCGGCTCTAGCTTTAACGCCAACAGGTTGTGATGCTCCTGCCATCACCGTGCGAGCTGTTCGCGGAGTGTGGCCCGGGGATAGTTGAGGTGACGGAGATATTTCTCGAACAGACGCCCGAGCTCTCACCGGCGGGGGGGGAGCATCTAACGCTTGAGAAGGCCGTGTTGGCGCATAATTGAGTTTTAGCTCTCGTATATGATCGGCCAACTGACTGCGCATATCATTATAGCCCTTATCACCTTGCCTTAATGTTTCACGGAAATGATACCATTTTGGCTTGGCACTCAGCTGATCCAAGGCCATATCTAAATGTTTAAGCTCTTGCCCCGCTGGCAATCTTCTAACCTGAGAATATACAGTTTCTAACTGCGATTTACCCAAAAGAAATTTATAGGGTACTGCTTTAGGTATTTCCTCAGCCAGCGTCCCAATCATCTCTTGCCTTTCTCCAATAGGGTCTGCAGGGCGGAACCTGTCGGAGGACTGAATAGGCTTGTGCGAGGAAGCGACGTTTGAACGCTTTTTACCGGCAGGTTTCGTCCCAAAAATATCCTCAGGGCTTTCTTCACGACCGGTAACTCTTGAAGAGGGTGGCAATTTATCCATAGCTAATTTTACCGCGTTGGGTGAAGCAATTTCAATCGTACCCACCACTAATACAACATGCGTTCAGTATTTATTGATGCGTGCGTGGACCTATTGGAGAAAGAGGTCAAGGCAACCAAAGGCCTCACTGGCCTGACAGCTCAGCATGCCTATGGGTTGGTGTGTGCATTAAAGCCTGATGCACCTCATCGGGCGGTGGATTATCTAATGGATGATTTCATCCTGGCATATCAAAAGACGCAGCCAGACCCTAAAGCTGTGGCCGCTGCCTGGCTCGCCATAACAGACGAGCGAGTGAAAGAACGCAAGCATCCTTTGGTGACTAAGCTATACAAGGGACTAAGGCCGCGCGCGCAGCCTTATGTTGAACTAGCAGTGCCTAAATTTGCAACGTTGGTTGAGCAATTTCAGTTCAGTTAGACCAAGCAGGCACTTGAGGTGCTTCCACAAAATTCAGATAGATCCAAACATGCTCTGGCTCGTATTGCTTGCTAACATGCTCAAACACTGATTTCACGTCACCAGCTGGTAGCTCTTTAAAGAAATCCAACTCTGTTTCAACCAAACCATCTTGATTTGGGATTTTCAAAAAATCCAAGGTTTCTTTTAGCATCGGTCGCTTGGTATAAAGCCAGTTGCGGATTAATTCTTGGCAGACATCGGATTCGGCTTTGGAGTCGCTGCTTTTAAACTTGTCGTGCAGCTTACGCGCTTGATCATCTCTTTTTTGCCCAAGCTGAAGGGTGACACCGCTTGTTTTTGATTTAATGCCGAGGCGGGAAAAAAGCGTTTCGCGTACTTTGCGGGAACAGCTGTTCATCATTTCAGCGAAGGTTTTATCGGATGTGTTTGAGATAATCGCGATTGAGTTCATGGAGCTGTTGATAGCAGGGAATTACGCAACTGAAAACTCTTCTCACCCACCAAACGGGGATTATGAGTCACCATTAATACGGTCATGCCCAGCTCCACGTTGAGTTCCCGAATCAAATCCACAATGGCAATTCCAGTTGCTTCGTCGAGATTGCCTGTTGGTTCATCCGCCAGCAGTAATTTGGGATGCGTCACCAATGCCCGCGCCAAGGCCACACGCTGTTGCTCGCCGCCGGACAGCTCACCCGGCCGATGCGCCAATCTGGCGGCCAAACCGACGCGTTCAAGCCATTTTTCTGCTCTTAAGGCGGCTTGCTTTTTACTAAAGCCGCCAATCAACAGGGGCAATTGCACATTTTCAACCGCCGTGAGTTCAGGCAACAGATGGTGAAATTGAAATACGAAGCCAATTTTTTCGTTTCTAAATCTGGACATCCGAGTCGCCCGAAGCGCAAAAATATTCTGGCCGTCCAGCAATACTTCGCCGCCCGTCGGCGCGTCCAACGTCCCCAAGATATGCAGCAGCGTGCTTTTACCAGCGCCCGAAGGACCAGTGATGGTCTGCATATCCCCTGAAGGAACGCTCCAACTCAAGTGGCTTAATACCGGCACCTCTTTGCCATCCAAAAAGTAGCTTTTAGAAAGGTCATTCACTTCTAACTTCATGACCTAAGCCCATCCACCGGTTTCAAGCGCGCCGCAAACCAAGCCGGCGGCACAGTGGCTAAAAAGCTAACCACCAAAGCACCCAGGGTCACGTACAGCACTTCAAACCCATCGACACGCACAGGAATCTGGCTAATATAATAAACTTCTGCGTCCAGCCCAATGCCAAAATATTGCAATATCGCGCAAAGCCCCAGACCAATCGCCAGTCCAAGCGCCGTGCCAATACTGCCAATGGTCAATCCATAAGCCACGAAGATTTTCATAATCGACACATCGGTCGCGCCCATGCTTTTCAAAATGGCAATCTCTTTGCCTTTTTCCAAAACGACCATAATCAGCGTCACCAAAATCAACAAACTGGCCATCGCCATCAAAGTCATCAAGATAATAAACATGGCAATTTTTTCTAGCTTCAACGCAGAGAAAAGTGGCCGATTCATCTCCATCCAATCCCGCGCATAAAACGGATACCCGCCCAAAATGCGGTCAATGGCATCAGAAACAACATTCGCCAGCTCAGGATTAGCGATTTTATACTCAACACCTGTAACGGCATCGCCCAACCCAAACAAACTCTGCGCGCTTTTCAAAGAAACATACGCGAACTTCGAATCGTACTCATACATGCCCGTATTAAACAGGGCGGAAACCCTAAAAGTCTTAGTCTTAGGCAACAAACCTGTCGGGCCCAACTCGCCCAAAGGGCTAACCAAGCTCACGGCATCACCCAAAAACACCTTAAGATTTTTAGCCATCTCAAGGCCAATCACGATGCCCTGTCCGCCTTCAAAATCCCACTTTCCTTCTTTGATGCTTTTCTGCAAATCAGCGTCTGGCTCCAAAATACCCTTAAGCACCACGCCGCTCATGTTGTACTTGGAAGACAACATCCCTTCGCCCAAAATAAACGGCCTAGCACTGAGCACCCCGGGCAAAGCTTTGGTCTTTTGAGTAACCATTTCATAATCAGAAAACTCGTGCCCGTAACGCATCAACATCACATGCGGGTTCGATCCCAAAATCTTGTCCCGAAAGTCGCCCGAAAATCCGTTCATAACGCTCATGACCACAACCATGCCCGCGCATGCGCCCATGACAGCCAAAATTGAAATCAAAGTAATAATCGATACCGCTTTGTGACTTCGCTTCGCCATCAAAAACCGGCGAGCCATCAAACCTTCATAAGCAAAAGATGGGTTAAATCGCCCTTCGCCGCAGAACAGGTAAACAAACGCCGCGAAAACACCGCCGCCTAACAGCGCGCCCGCTCCCCAAGCAACCCAATTAACAATTTGATAAGCCGGCGATTCAATCATCGCGCACGCATCTTCGGAAACAAGATGACATCCCGAATCGACTGACTATTGGTCAACAACATTACAAGCCTATCAATGCCAATGCCCTGCCCGGCTGTTGGCGGCATGCCGACTTCCAAAGCCGTCAAAAAGTCTTCATCAACATCCTGTGCTTCGAAGTTCCCTGCAGCTTTCTGCCTGGCTTGATCTTCAAATCGCCCACGCTGATCCTGTGGGTCGTTAAGCTCTGAAAAAGCATTCGACACTTCCATGCCAGCGCAGAACAATTCAAATCGATCCACCACCGCCAAATCGCTATCACGCCTTCGAGCGAGCGGGCTAACCGCCACTGGAAAGTCCAACAAGAACGTTGGTTGAATCAAGAGCGGCTCGATTTCATGTTCAAACACCGCGTAAAGCAAATGCAGCGCCAAGTTTCGAGAAGCAACTTCAGAAAAAGCAGCTTCCTGTGACCAGCCATGTTCTTTCAAAATCAACTTCGCCGTATCCGGCGCAACCGTCCGACCCTGAGCAATTTCCAATGCCCATTTCACATCAGAAATTTTCTCCAAAGCTTCCGAACGTTCAGCAGAAAGGCCAATATGTTCAGCCACCAAACGCGCAATGGAAACCCGGCGAAACGGCTTTTCAAAATCAAGCTCATACTCGCCAAAAGTCATTTGATACTTGCCATGGAGCACAAACACTAAGCGCCTAAACAACTCTTCGGTCATGGCCATCAAATCTTCATAAGTGGCGTAAGCCTGATAAAATTCGATTGTGGTAAATTCAGGATTGTGCCGCGTGCTAACGCCTTCATTTCTAAACAAACGTCCAATTTCATAGACACGTTCGAAGCCACCAACAACCAAGCGTTTTAAATGCAGCTCAGTCGCAATGCGTAAACTCAAATCTTCATCGAGCGCATTGTGATGCGTCATAAACGGCCGCGCAGCAGCACCGCCGGCAATATCACTTAAAATGGGCGTTTCAACTTCCATAAAATCGCGAGCATCCAAAAACGCCTGGATTTCGCGAATAATCTTCGTTCGGGCTTTAAAGACGGCTCGAGCTTCTTCGTTACCAATCAAATCTAAATAGCGCTGGCGATAACGCTGCTCGATATTAGTCAAGCCGTGCCATTTTTCGGGCAAAGGCTTAAGCGACTTTGTCAAAACTTCGAAGCCCGTGACATGCAACGACAGCTCGCCAGTCTTGGTGCGCATGGGTGTGCCAGTCACGCCAATGAAATCGCCCATATCGGTTAATTTGAGCTGCTCTTCAGCAGCGCCTAAAGCCGCTTTTTGAATAAATAGTTGCAACGTGCCGCTGCGGTCTTGAATGCGATAGAAACAAGCCTTGCCCATGTCACGCATAGCCATGACGCGCCCGGCTAGCTTATATACAGTCGTCGCGCCTTCCAGATCTTCACGAGTTTTTTCTGAATACAACGCATGAAACTCGCCAGCCGTTATGCCAGGCTTAAATTGGTTACCGTAAGGATTTTGACCCAGTTCGTTCAATTGCGCCGCTTTTTGGAGGCGCTCTTCTTTAATGCGTGATTCAGTCATAAGCGGCTTAAAGATAGCGGAATTTCAGCTGGAGTAAACCCAAATTTCAGCGTTAAGCTGCCCTCAGACACACTTCTTGGACCTACGCCCCCCGTTGGGCCGGCTATGGTCCAAGCTGTTGGCACTTGTCGATGCCGTTGGCATCTTCGGGAACGCGTTTTGACATCTGAAAGATGTCTCAGTGCCAGTAGCCTGGGTTGAACGAGCG